>VXNP01000012.1 GCA_009840525.1 Gammaproteobacteria bacterium | reverse complement strand
ACGGCGCGGACGACGCGTCGCCCGCGCCGCTGCCCCGATTCAGGCCCGCCCCGCGGGCGTAGCTCAGTTGGTAGAGCATCAGCTTCCCAAGCTGAGGGTCGCCGGTTCGAGCCCGGTCGCCCGCTTCCTTCCCGGGTGACGAATCCGTCGCCCGTTCCTGGCCGGCGCAAGGTCCGCCTGCCCCTTCCAGACCTGGAGACGAGCATCATGAAAGCCATGTTGACCGCGACCTCCGCCATCGCGCCGCTGGTTGCCGCCTGCGGGCCCGGGACCGACTCGCCGGGCGGCCGCTGAGCGACTGCGGGCGCGTCGGAGAATCAGAGGATGGTTCGGATCGCCGGGGTCGAGAGCGGGAGCATTGCCGACGAGCTCCGGCTCGAGATCGGTACCCGCATCGTGCGCATCAACGGGCAGCGTGTGCGCGACGGCATCGACCTCGCTTTCCTGCTCGGAGACCCGGACTTGGCCGTCGAGACGGTCTCTCCCGCGGGCGACCGCTTAGTCTACGAGATCGAACGGGATCCCGGGACGCCGGTCGGGCTGGTCCCGGAGCCCGACAAGATCCGCGAATGCGCCAACAAGTGCGTCTTCTGCTTCATCGACGGCAATCCGAAGGACGCCCGCCAGAGCCTGTGGCTGCGGGATGACGACTTCCGGCTCTCCTTCACCTACGGCAGCTACGTCACCCTGACCAACCTGGGTCCGCGCGGCCTTCAGCGGCTCGTGGACCAGCGCATCTCGCCACTGTACGTGAGCGTGCATGCCACCGAACCGGCGGTTCGCGAACGTCTGCTGGTCAACCGGCGAGCGGGGCTCATCATGGAGCAGCTCTCCTTCCTGCTCGAGGGGGGGCTGGAGGTGCACACCCAGGTAGTGCTCTGTCCGGAATGGAACGACGGCGCGCACCTCGACCGGACCATCGCCGACGTCTGGTCGCTGGGGCCGGGGGTGCGCTCCCTGTCGGTCGTTCCGGTGGGGCTCACCAGGTACAACGAGAACCGGCCGGTGCGGCGCCTCACCGCAGCCGAGGCCGCATCCGCGATCGAACAGGTCGAGCGAGCCCGGCAGCGGACGCCCGGGCAGCGGGAGACCCGCTGGGCCTATGCCGCCGACGAGATGTTCCTGATTGCGCGGATGGAGGTGCCTGATGTCTCCTACTACGACGACCTCTCGCTCATGGAGAACGGGGTGGGGGCGGTGCGCCGCTTCCTCGACGACCTGGACGGCGGGATGGGCACGCTTCCCGATCTCTCCGGGTGCCGCGTCCGGGTGGTAACGGGCCGGTCGATGGCACCTTGGATCGAAGCTCGGGCCGGGCAACTGGAATCCGCCATGCGGACGGAAGTCGAAGTGCTGGCCGTGACCAACCGCTACTTCGGAGAAGGGGTCACGGTGGCGGGCCTGCTTGCGGGGCGCGACATGCGCGCGGCGCTGGGGGAGGGAAGGCGGGAGGATGTCGTCCTGCTTCCGGCCGAAGCTGTCAATGCCGATGGCATGTTCGTCGACGACTATCCCCTCGCGCGCCTGGAGCGCGAACTGGCGCCGGCGAAGGTGCTCGCCGGCCACGAGATCACGCGCTTGCTGTCGGAAGCATGATCGGCACCCGGCTCCCGGTGGTCGCGGTCGTCGGCCGTCCCAACGTGGGCAAATCCACCCTTTTCAATCGTGTTCTGGGACAGCGCAAGGCGATCGTTGACGACACCCCGGGCGTGACGCGGGACCGGCACTTCGCCCGCGCCGACTGGGCGGGAAGGGATTTCTTCCTCGTCGACACGGGCGGGGTGGTGGAGGGCAGCGACAGCCCGCTCGACCGGGCGGTGCGCGCCCAGGCGCTGGCGGCGGTCGAGGAAGCCGACCTGATTCTCTTCGTGGTCGACGCCAGGGACGGCATCCATCCGCTGGACGAAAAGCTGGCCGCGCTGCTGCGGCTGAGCGGGCGCCCGGTCCTGCTGGTGGCGAACAAGGTAGACAACCTTCCGCGCGAGACCTCCCACCACGAGTTCTGGGCGCTGGGCGTCGGCGAGCCGGTCCCGGTGAGCGCGATCTCCGGGAAGGGAAGCGGCGACCTGCTGGACGTGGTCCTGGAAGCCCTCCCCGACCCCGAGGCCGCCCCCGCCGAACCGAACACCGTGCGGGTTGCGGTGATCGGCAAGCCCAACGTGGGCAAGTCGAGCTTCGTCAACCGGCTCTTCGGCGAGGAGCGCATGGTAGTCAGCGAGACGGCCGGCACCACGCGCGACCCCGTGGACTCGACGATGCGCTACCACGGCCGCAACCTGGTCTTCGTGGACACCGCCGGGCTCCGCCGCCAGGCCCGCATCCACGACTCCATCGAGTACTACGCGTGGCTGCGGGCGACCCGGGTGATCCGCGAGGCGGACGTCTGCCTGGTTTTGACGGACGCCTCCTCCGGCATCCACATGCAGGACGTGAAAGTCGCCGAAGCGGCATGGGATTCCGGTTGCGGCGCCATCCTGGTCGTCAACAAATGGGATCTGGTGGAGAGAAACGGCTCCACCGCGCCCGGAATAGAAAAGGCCGTGCGCGCGCGAACCCCCTTTCTTCGCTGGGTGCCCTTCGTCTTCACCTCGGCGCTCACCGGCCAGCGGGTGCGCAGGACCCTCGATCTCGTGCTCCGGGTCCAGGCGGAGCGGGAGCGGCGCATCCCGACCCCTGAATTGAACCGGGAGCTGGGACGGCTGGTGGCGCGGCATCCGCCGGCGCACTCGCGCGGGCGCGCCGTCAAGGTTCGCTACGGCACCCAGGTCGGCGTCGCCCCTCCGGCCTTCGTCCTCTTCAGCAATCTGCCGAGAGAGATTCAGCCGGCGTACGTTCGCTATCTTGAGAACGGGTTCCGCAACCGATGGCCGATGATCGGCTCTCCACTGCGGATGCGCTTCAAGGCGGATGGAGGTTCGGACAGACGATGACCCCGTTGATCTGGGTGCTGGCCGCCTACTTCGCGGGATCGCTCCCTACCAGCTTCGTGGTGGGGAAGATGGTCGGCGGAATGGATCTGCGGCGCGAGGGGAGCGGAAACCTGGGCGCGACCAACGTCTACCGGGCAATGGGCTTGCGCGTGGCAGTGCCGGTGGGACTGGTGGACGTCGGCAAGGGCTGGCTGCCGGCCTGGCTGTTTCCGATGCTGGACGGCGGCGCCGCGGACGGATGGGCCGCAGCCTACGGAGCGGCCGCGATCCTCGGCCACACCTTCTCCTGCTGGGTGCGCTTCCGGGGCGGGAAGGGCGTCGCCACCGCGGCCGGAGCCTTCCTCGCGCTGTCGCCGCTCGCCGTGCTCGCCGCCGCGCTGGTCTGGGCGCTGGTCTTGGCAATGCGGGGCATCGTATCGCTGGCATCGATCGCGGCGGCGGTCGCGCTTCCGGCGACGGTGCTGGCAGGGAACGCGGCAGGTCGCGCGGTGGATCCCTGGGTCACGGGGTTTGCGATCCTGGCGGGAGCCTTCGTCATCTGGGCGCACCGGTCCAACATCGGCCGATTGCTGCGGGGGGAGGAAAGGCGCATCCACGCCGATCGCCGGGCCCGGCGGGGTGAAGATGGCTGATCCGGCCTGCAGGATCGGCGTGCTGGGGGCCGGCAGCTGGGGGACGGCGCTGGCGGCGCTTGCCGCCGACAGGGGGCACGATGTCTGCCTGTGGGCGCGCGAGCCGGAGGTCGTGCAGCAGATCCGGGAAGTCGGCGAGAACCAGTGCTTCCTGCCCGGCATTGAGCTTCCGCGCACACTGGACGCGACCGGGGAGATGGAGCGGGCCGTCTCCGGCGCGGAGATCGTCATGTCGGTGAGCCCGGCCCAGTACGCCGGGGCTGTGGTGGGTGGCGCCGCCCGCTTCCTGGAGCCGGATGCCGTGGTGGTGTCGGCCTCCAAGGGGATCGAGATCGCGACCCTCCGGCGCATGGACGAGGTGATGGCCGAGCTGCTCACGCCTCGACAGAGCGAGCGCCTGACCGTGCTCTCGGGTCCGAGCTTCGCGGCGGAGGTGGTGCGCGGCCAGCCCACCGCGGTGGTAGCGGCGAGCCGGTCGGAAGAAGCCCGCCTGCTCGTCCAGGCCGCCCTGCAGGGGCCGAGCTTTCGCGTCTACACCAACGAAGACGTGATCGGCGTCGAACTCGGCGGTGCGCTCAAGAACGTGATCGCGCTCGCCGCCGGGGTGGTGGCGGGCCACGGCTTCGGGCACAACACGCTCTGCGCGCTGATCACCCGTGGGCTGGCCGAAATCACCCGGCTCGGGGTTGCCATGGGCGCCCGCCCGCCCACCTTTTTCGGGCTGGCGGGAATGGGCGATCTGGTCCTTACCTGCACCGGTCACGTGAGCCGCAACCGCACCGTGGGCTTCGAGCTCGGACGGGGGCGCACCCTGGACGACATCCTGGGCGGGATGACGGCGGTGGCGGAGGGGGTGAAGACGGCCGAAGCCGTGCACGAGCTGGCCGCCAGGTATCGGGTGGAGATGCCGATCTGCGACCAGGTTTACGATATCCTGATGGGGAGAACGGACCCTGCCGAGGCGGCGAACAACCTCATGATGCGGGATCCCAAGCCGGAGCAATGGTCATGATCGCGTCTCCGGTCCCGGGGCCCGGGAGGAGCCATTGAACGAACCGATCGCGCAACGCGCGTACTATTCCATCGGCGAAGTATGCGACCTAACCGGCATCCAGGCGCATGTGCTGCGCTACTGGGAAACACGATTCGAACTGCTTCGACCCGTGAAGAACCAGGCCGGAAACCGGGTCTATCGGCCCCGCGAGGTCGAACTGGTGCTCCTGCTCAAGCGTCTGCTCTACGAAGACAAGTACACCGTAGAGGGTGCCCGCCAGGAACTGGCCCGGATGCGCAGGACGGGAGGCCTCCAGGAGGCTCGCAAGGCGGCGCTCGCTCCCGAACTTCGCGGCCAGCTCAAGAGCGACCTGGCGGAACTGATGGACATCCTGTCCGTCCCCGGCCAGACCGGCGATTCCTGACCGGCCGCGCATGCACATCCTGTGCACGAACGATGACGGCTACATGGCTCCGGGCCTGGCCATCCTTCAACGCGCCGCGCGACGACTCGGCTCGGTGCATGTGGTGGCGCCGGACCGCGAGCAGAGCGCGACCAGCCATTCGCTCACGCTGCATCTTCCGCTGCGCGCCCGAACGGGCCCCGGGGGCGTTTCCGTAGTCGACGGTACCCCCACGGACTGCGTCATCCTGGCGCTGAGCGCGCTTCTGGAGGAGCGCCCGACGGTCTGCTTCTCCGGGGTCAACCACGGGTCCAACATGGGAGAGGATGTCCTCTATTCGGGCACGGTGGCGGCGGCCATGGAAGCGACCGTTCTGGGCATCCCTTCGGTCGCGGTGTCGTACGCCGGACGCGATCTGACGGACGGCCTCGGCTGGTCCGAGCCTCTGTCCGACCTCCTGAAGCAGGTGCTGGCCAGACCCTTTCCCACCGACACCCTCTTCAACGTCAACCTTCCGCCGATTCCGCCGGCGGAGGCGAAGGGGGTGCGGGTCACCCGGCTGGGTCGCCGCAGGTACAGCGATTCCCTGATGCGCGGCCACGATCCGATGGGGAAGGAGTACTACTGGATCGGGGCATCCACGCCGGCGTGGAGCGGCTCCGCCGACTCGGATTTCCGCGCCGTGGAGGAGGGCTACGTCTCGGTCACCCCGCTCCACCTCGACCTCACCAATTACAGGCTTCTTGAAGAGGTGCGGGCGTGGGATCTGACGATGAACCCCGCTCCGTGATGCGCCGCCTCTACGACTGGGTGCTGAGCTGGGCCGCGACGCCGTACGGCGCGTGGGCGCTTGCGGTGCTCGCGCTGGCCGAGTCGTCGGTATTCCCCATTCCGCCCGATCCGCTGCTGCTGGCGCTCTGCCTGGGCGCTCCGGCGGCGTCGATGCGCTTCGCGGCGCTGACCACGGCGGCGTCGGTCCTGGGCGGCGTGATCGGCTACGGCATCGGTGCGGGCGCGTGGCATCTCTTCGACCAGTTCTTCTTCGAACATATCCCCGGGGTGTCGCCGGAGAGCTTCGCCCGCGTTCAGGGACTCTACGGGCGCTACGACTTCTGGGTGATCTTCCTGGCGGGCCTGACTCCGCTCCCGTACAAGGTGTTTACTCTCTCGGCCGGGGTCTTCGCCATCAATTTCCCGGTGTTCGTGCTGGCCAGTTGCATCTCGCGCGGACTGCGCTTCTTCGTGCTCGGAGGTCTGGTGTACCGATGGGGCTCCGCGTTGCGGGGCGCGATCGATCGCCATTTCAACACCTTCACCTGGATCTTCGGCATTCTGCTTGTGGCGGGCTTCGCGGTGGTGGCGTTGCTCCGCTGAAGCGGACGGCGGTAGAATGGGGTTCGCGCGCCTCCGTAGCTCAGGTGGACAGAGCACCGGATTCCTAATCCGGGGGCCGCAGGTTCGAGTCCTGCCGGGGGCACTTCGAGAGGTCGCGGGCCGCAAGAGGCCGCCCGCCTTCATGTTTCGTCATCCGAGGTAAAGCAGATGATGTCCTTCGCCCATGTATTCGCATTGGCCGTCGCGGTTCAGGCCGCGCCGGATCGCGTGGAAGTGGTTCCCGCCAGCGCGGAAGTCGCCGTCGACGCAATGCTGCCGCTCACCGCCCGCGTCCTGGACGCCGAGGGCGTGGTAATCGATGGCGCCGCCGTCACCTGGGTGGCCGTCACCCCCGAGCTGGTGTCGGTGGATGCTTCCGGCCAGGTGACCGGCCTTCGGCCGGGGAAGGCCCAAGTGGCTGCCATGGTCGGGGGCACGGTGGTGGGGTTCGCCGACCTGACGGTGCCGCAGCTGGGGGCCGCCACCCTGGCGGTGGCAGCGCCCGGTGCGATCGTCGCGGGCACCAGCGCGCCCATAGCGCTGACGGGCACCACCCGGCTGGGGGAGATGCTGACCGCGCCGGTCGCATCCTTCACCTCCGACGCGCCCGCGGTGGCCAGCGTGGACGCGCTCGGACGCGTTTACGGCCTCACCCCCGGAAACGCGACCATCACGGTGCGGTCGGGTGTCGCCGAGGAGGAGGTGGAAGTCACCGTGGAGGCGGACCCGGGGTTCGCGTACACGCTCGAGCCCGCAGCCTCCACGGTGCGCACCGGCGACGTGGTGCGCTTCCGGGCGGCCGCGAACCTGCCATCGGGCGCAGGCGGGCCTGAGCTGCTGCCCGCCTGGACGGTGGCGGGGGTGGGGGCGCAGATCGACGCCGACGGAGCCGAGGGCGTGTTCGTGGCCGAGGACCCGGGACGCTACGTCGTCTACGCGGTGATCGGGGAAGGCGTGGTGCGCACCGCCAACGTCGAGGTGACCGAGCGCATCTCGGATTCGGAGCTCATTCAGGTGGGGCGGGGACCGATCTCGTCGCACCACTCGGGCGACATGTGGGTGTTCGAAGGCGTGGACGGGCGCGACTATGTCTACGTGGGCACCTACATGCACGACTGGATGAAGGTGTGGGACGTCACCGACAGCGGTGCGCCCGTCCTGACAGACTCGATCCAACTGGATGCGCGCCGCATCAACGACGTGAAGATCCATCCCGACAACCGCATCGGGATCGTCACCCGCGAAGGCGCCTCCAATCGCCGCAACGGCATGGTGCTCCTCGACCTCGCCGACCCGGCCCACCCGGAGATCATCTCCCGCTACGACGAGACCCTGACCGGAGGGGTGCACAACGTCTGGATCATGGGCGACGAGAATCTCGTCTACGCTTGCCACAACGGCACTTCCGAGATGCACATCATCGACATCTCCGACCCGGCCAACCCGGTCGAGGTGGGCCGCTGGGGGCTCGACAAGCAGGGCAAGACGCTGCACGACGTCATCGTGCAGGACGGCTACGCCTACCTCTCCTACTGGAACGACGGCGTGATCATGCTGGACGTGGGGGCGGGCACGCATCAGGGCACCGCGCGCGAGCCGGCCTTCGTGAGCCAGTTCAAGTACCCGATCGGCAACACCCACGTAGCCTGGCGCCACGGCCGCTATCTGTATCTCGGCGACGAAATCTTCCCGCCGGGTTGGGACCCCGAGCGCCCCATCGAGGCGCGCGGCTTCATCCACGTGGTGGACTACTCCGACATCGAGAACCCGGTCGAGGTGGCCTGGTACGAGGTGCCTGAGGCGGGAGTGCACAACGTCTGGGCCGAGGGTGACCGCCTTTATCTCGGCTACTACCAGGCGGGGCTGCGCGTCCTGGACATCTCCGGCGAACTGCGCGGCAACCTCTATGAGCAGGGCAGGGAGGTTGCGGCGTTCGTGCCCCGGGACGGCGACATGGTGGTGCCCAACTGGCCCATGACCTGGGGAGCTCAGATCTACAAGGGCCGCATCTACTCGTCGGACCTGAACTCGGGAATCTGGATCACGGAGTTGAGACCGAAGCGGGTCGTGTTCTAGCTTGACTTAGCTTAGCTAGGCTTGGTCAGAGACCGGGCAGGCCCCCGGAGTCAGACACTGCTGCGCAGGATCGCTACCACCACCAGAAGCCAGCCGGCGATGAGCAACACTCCGCCGACCGGCGTGATGGCGCCAAGCCAGCGGGGTCCGGTCAGGACCAGCAGGTAGAGGCTGCCCGAAAAAACCACGGTCCCGGCCACCATCAGCCATCCCGCCCAGCCCGTGAGAGGGCCGACCAGTCGGGTGGACAGCCACGCGACGCCGAGCAGCGCGAGCGCGTGGTACATCTGGTAGCGAACGGCGGTCTCGAAGATCTCGAGGTCGCGCGCCTCCATGCGTTCGCGCAGGGCATGGGCTCCGAACGCTCCCAGCGCCACCGCCAGGAGCGCCAACGTGGCTCCGCTCGCGGCCAGGGCACGCGCGAGGGTGGTCATGGGCTCTTCTCCTCAGTACGCAATGGCGTATGCCTCCCTCCTCGGATCGGACGCGGCGGTAAGGGTGCCGTCGCGGTCCCGAAGGATCATGTGGGCGCCCCCGAAGGTGGCCGTCCACCCATGCACGATCTCGACCTGGTGGCCCCGGGCGCCGAGTTCCCCCAGAACTGACGCGCCGACGCGATCCTCGAAGGCCACCCCGAGCCCGTTGTAGCTGCGGAAGCGGGGCGCTTCGATGGCTGCTTGGGGCGTCATCCCGAAGAGCACCATGTTGTTGACGATCTGGATCAGGCTCTGCGGCTGGCTGTCGCCTCCGGGCGTGCCCAGGGTGAAGGCGAAGCTGCCGTCGCCGCGGAGCGCCATCATGGGCGAGAGCGTGTGATAGGGGCGCTTGCCGGGCGCTATGATGTTGGGATGGCCCGCCTGCAGGTTGAAAAGGGCGCCCCGGTTGTGGAGCACGATGCCGGTTTCGGGCTCGAGCAGGCCGGAGCCGAAGCCGGCGAACAGGCTCTGGATCCAGCTCACCGCGTTGCCCCACTGGTCCACGGCGGTGAGATAGACGGTGTCGCCGGAGTCGTCCGCCGACCCGCCGCCACCCGCGGCCATTTCCGCGCCGACGCCCGCGGCGCGCCACTCGGCCGCGGAGCCCGCGTCGACCATGCCCGCACGGCGAGCCAGGTATTCGGGGTCGAGCAGGCGATCCAGCGGGATGTCGCTGAATTCCGGGTCGGCGGCCCACTGGTCGCGGTCGGCGAAGGCCAGTTTCTTCATCTCGATGAGGGTGTGCAGATAGGCGGCCGAGTTGTGGCCCAACTCCTTCATGTCGAACGATTTCGCCATCTCGAAAAGCTGCAGCTGGGCGATGCCCTGGGTGTTGGGCGGCATCACCAGCATGGTGTGGTCCTCGTAGTCGCCGCGCAGCGGCTCCACCCAGGTGGTGGTGTGCGCCGCCAGGTCGGGCGCGCGCACGTAGCCGCGCTCCGCCTCCAGGAAGGAACCGATACGGTCGGCCACGAAGCCCTGGTAGAACCCGTCTCTGCCGTCCCGGGCGATGCGCTCCAAAGTGGTGGCCAGCGCGGGGTTCCGGAGCAGGCTGCCCACCGGCGGAGGCGCCCCGCCCGGGAGGTAGAGCGCGCGCGCATGATCGTTCAGCGACCGCGAGGAGCCCGCGATGTCGCTGGCGAGCCGGGTGGAGACCGGAAAGCCGCCACGGGCGTAGCCGATGGCGGGCTCGAGCAGCTCCGCCATGGGTCGGGTGCCGAAGCGGTCCAGGGCGTCCACCCATGCGGCCACGGCGCCGGGCACCGACACCGAGAGAGGACCGTTGCCGGGCACCCGGTCGAGCTCGCGTTCGGCGAAGAGGGCCGGCGTGGCCAGTGCGCCGGCGCGCCCGCTTCCGTTCATCGCGTATACTCGCCCGCTCTCGGCCTCGTAGTAGATCATGAATGCGTCACCGCCGACGCCGTTCATGTGCGGACGCACCACGGCCAGCACCCCCGCCATGGCGATCGTCGCGTCGATGGCGTTGCCGCCCCGGCGCAGCACCTCGTGACCCGCCGCCGCCGCCAGCGGATGGCCGGCCGACACGGCCGCGGTGACGCCGCGCACGTCGGGGCGGTTGGTGGCGGGAAAGACCGCCTCCCCGGGGCTCTGTCCGGCCGTGGTGTCCTGCGCCGGCGCCTCCGCGGTTTCGCACGCGGTCGCGGCAAGGAGGACACTGCTGATCGCGACGGTGGTGGCCATGGCCGTGCCCGCGGTGCGACGTGGGGCTCTTGCGGCAACTTCGCGCATGGGTGGAACTCCCGGTTTCCGGTTCATCGGTGGCTTGCTGAAGAGCGGGCGCGCCCGTGTGATCTCCGCGTGCACGATGCCACCTTGAAGCGGTCCAGCGCCAGCCCCGGCAGGCATCCGGTATGACGCCATCCCCAATCCCGCGCCACGCCACGTCCCGGCCCCGCACCAATCGGCCCGGCCCGCCACCAGACGGCGGGCGGAGGGAACCGCCCATCCGCCGCGCCGCACGCGCGGCTGGTGCGGACGCCCGGCCACGGACAGGTTCAGACCATGACGGGCAAGCGGAAACTCGGGCTTTGGATGTGCACCTCGCTGGTGGCGGGGAGCATGATCGGATCGGGTGTCTTCCTGCTCCCGGCGTCGCTGGCCCCGTTCGGGGGCATCAGCATCCTGGGGTGGCTGGTGAGCGCCGGCGGCGCGATGTGCATGGCGCTGGTGCTCGCGCGGCTCGGAGCGACGCTGCCCAGGGTCGGGGGACCGTATGCATACGGCCGGGAGGGATTCGGGGACTTCGTGGGCTTCTGGATCGCGTGGTCCTACTGGATCTCGCTGCTCACGGGGAACGCCGCCCTCGCCGTCGCCACCGCGAGCTATGCGACCGTCTTCTGGCCGGCGCTGGCGGTCTCGCCGGCTGCGGGCCTGGCCACGGCGCTGGCCGCCCTCTGGACCCTCGCGCTGGTCAACGCCCACGGCGTGCGCACGGCCGGGCTGGTCCAGCTCGTCACCACCGTGCTGAAGCTGTTGCCGCTGGCCGCGGTCGGGACCGTCGGGTTCCTCTACTTCCAGGCCGATCACTTTCAGCCGTTCAATCCCGCGGGCGAGAGCGCCTTCAGCGCCGTGACGGCTACGGTCGCGCTCACCCTGTGGGCGTTTCTGGGGCTCGAAGCGGGAACCGTCCCCGCGGGCGACGTGCGCGACCCCTCCCGCACCATTCCGAAGGCGACGATCCTCGGGACATCCATCGCCGCCGTCGTCTACATAGCGTGCACGGCCGCGGTGATGGGCATCATCGCACCGGGGGAGCTGGCGCTGTCCACGGCGCCCTTCGCCGACGCGGCGGGCTCCATCTGGGGCACCTGGGGCCGCTGGATCATCGGGGCGGGCGCCACCATCTCCTGCTTCGGAGCCCTCAACGGCTGGGTTCTGCTCACCGGCCAGATCCCGCGCGCCGCCGCGCTCGACGGGCTGCTTCCGGCGCGCTTCGCGCACCTGAGCCCGCGAGGCACGCCCGTTGTGGGAATCTTCTTGTCGGCCGTCCTCGCGACGATCCTCATCGCGATGAACTACACCAGGGGCCTGGTGCAGGCCTTCACCTTCCTCATCCTGCTGGCCACCCTGGCGACGCTCCTGCCCTACGTCTTCACGAGCATGACGGGGCTCATGATGGCTCTGCGGGAGCGCTCAAGGTCACGAGCGGGCGGCCGTACGGCTGCGAAATCCCTTGCGCGGGCGGTCGTGAGCGTGCTGGCATTCGGCTTTTCGCTGTGGGCGGTGGTGGGCGCGGGCGCGGACACGGTGTTCTGGGGCTTCCTGATGCTCCTGGCCGGAGTGCCGGTTTTCGTTGCGATGCGGTGGCGCGGGGCCGGTTCCATCCGGGAGGGGTCGGCGTCCGGCGATGGGGCCGGAGGCACCGGATGAGCGCAGGGCCGCGCGCCGCGGTGACGGCGGCACCGTACCGGGCGCCGGGAAGCGGGTCTCCGGCGACGCACAGCTTCGGCGTGGCGAGCATGACGGATCCTCTCCGGCGCGTCGCAATGCGCCGTCCTGGCCGGGCTATCCGCGAAGCCGATCCCGAGCTCTGGCACTACGCAGGTCCCCTCGACGCGGGTCGCCTGGTGCGCCAGTACGACGCGTTCGCCGCGTGCGTCGCCGATTCGGGGGCGGAGATCGAGTGGATGGATGACACGGACGATGGCCTCTCCGACTCGATCTTCGTCTTCGACCCCTCCTTCATGACCCCCGCGGGCGCGATCCTGCTTCGTCCCGGCAAGTCGCTCCGGCGCCCCGAAGTGGCCCTTCACGAAACACTCTACCAGCGGCTGGGTCTGCCGGTCATCGGGAGAGTCGAGCCACCTGGCCTGGCCGAAGGCGGAGATCTGCTCTGGATCGACGAAACGACGCTCGCGGCGGCGCGCTCGTTCCGCACCAACCAGGCCGGCATCCATCAACTGAAGGGCATCCTGGCGCCCCTCGGCATCAGGCTTGTGACATTCGATCTTCCCGTGTGGAACGGCAGCGCAGCCTGCCTGCACCTCCTGTCGGTGATCAGCCCGCTGGATCGCGATCTGGCGCTGGTCTACCCCCGGCTGCTGCCGGTCGCGCTGCGCCAGTTGTTGCGGGACCGGGGCATTTGGTGCCTGGAGGCGAGCGACGAGGAGTTCGAGGCCTCCAACGGGCTCAACCTCAATGTGCTCGCGACTGCGCCCCGGAGGTGTATCGCCGTCGACGGGTTTGCGCACACGGTGAGATTGATGCGTGACGCCGGGTGCGCGGTGACATGCTTCAAGGCGGATGGGCTCTGCATGCCATGCGAAGGCGGGCCGACGTGCCTTACGCTGCCCCTATGGCGGGAGTAGGGGATCCTCGCCAGCCGCGCCGGCCTGTGGCTCCGGGCTCGTGCGGCCCGTGCAACACCTTTCCCGCACTTCCGTATTGGATGGCCGGACGGTTCTTGATCTCTTCGCACACAGCACCCTACGGAGGCTCAGCCAATGGACTGGGAAGCCCTCGTCGCCCTGGTCGTTCCTTCCCTGTTCATCGTCACGGCGGGAGGCGTACTCATCCTGCGTCCCATCGCGGCCAAACTCGGCACCCTCCTCGACGCGATGGCCCGCGAGAAGTCCAGTTCCGCGCTGGAAGAGACCCGGCGCCTGCGCGAGACGGTCGAGACGATGAACGAAAGGCTCTCGCTCCTCGAGGAGCGTCAGGACTTCACCGAACGGCTCATCGAGCCTCGCACGTCCGGCGGCACCGGCCGCGCCGAGGGCGAGGAGAACCGATAGCCTACCGGCCGATCACGGCGCCGGGCGCGCCCGGGTCGGCAGTCATCGGTTCGTCGCGGCTCACCACGACCGTGGCCGATTCCGCGATCAGCGGGTCGGGACCGGTCACGACGTCGTGGTCCTTGTCCGGATAGTCGAGCCGGGAGAGGAAAAACTGCATCGCGGCGATGCGCGCGCGCTTCTTGTCATCCGACTTGATCACCGTCCAGGGCGCGTCCGCCGTGTCGGTATAGAAGAACATCGCCTCCTTGGCCTGCGTGTAGCTGTCCCACTTGTTCAGCGACGCCAGGTCGACCGGAGAGATCTTCCATTGCTTGAGGGGGTCGGTGCTGCGGCGCTCGAAGCGGTACGCCTGTTCGTCCTGCGACACCGAGAAATAGAACTTGAAGAGCAGGATGCCGCTGTTGACCAGCATGCGCTCCATCTCCGGGCACTGGCGCAGGAACTCGAGATATTCCTGGCCGGTGCAGAATCCCATGACCCGCTCGACCCCGGCGCGGTTGTACCACGACCGGTCGAAGAGCACCATTTCCCCCGCCGTCGGCAGGTGCCGGATGTAGCGCTGGAAGTACCACTGTCCCCGCTCCACATCGCTTGGCTTGTCGAGTGCGACGACGCGCGCGCCACGCGGATTCAGATGCTCCATGAACCGCTTGATGGTGCCGCCCTTGCCCGCAGCGTCCCGGCCCTCGAAAAGGATGACCACCTTCCTCCCGGAGCGTCTCACCCAGCGCTGGACCTTCAGCAGCTCGACCTGGAGACCGGCCTTGAGCTGCTCGTATTCCTTCCGCTTCATCTTGTCGCGGTAGGGATAGACGCCGTCGCGGAAGACGCGCTCGGTGGTGACCCGACCCCGCAGGTCGCCGGTACGCGCATCCGCCGCGCGAGCCTGGTCGCTGTTTCCTCCGATCATGTTGTCCGCCATGATGCCCTCTCCCGTGTCCTGAACGGGCCCCACTGCTACCGCGAACCGCCCGCGCGCGCTTCCACCAGCCCGGGGACCTCATCGTCGGCTGTGGACCACGCCTGCGCCAGGGCGGCGTAAGCTTCGCGCGCGCCGGCTTCGTCTCCGAGCGCCGTCGCCGTGCGCGCCAGCCCCAGCAGCGACTGCGTGCGCTGGGGCGTGCGGGCAAGCTGGTCGCGCCACGCCGGGACCGCCTCCTGCTGGCGCTCGAGAGCGGCCAGCTCCACCGCGAGCAGTTCATGGGGCGGCATGAGGGTGGCCGGGGGGCCGAACTCATAGGGAAGGGCCTCCTCGTGCCGGGCCGCCTCTCTGAGGAGCTCGATGCCCGTCTCCGAATCGCCCGCAGCCAGCGCGAGCAGGCCGTCCAGCTCCATCAGGAGGATGGCGTGCCGCGGGTTGCCCTCGTCGCCGGGTTCTCCGTGGCGCGCCCGGAGGTGTCGCGCGTGCTCCGCGTTGCCCGTGCGCAGCGCGGCGAGGGCGTCAACGAAGTCGTTGGGGAGCGCCAGCTCGGGGAATGCCGTCAGGTCGGCCGAGATCTCCCCGGCCCGCGCCCAGTGGCCGGGGTCGATCACCGCCCGCGCCTTCATCTGCACGAAGTACGCGGCTTCGTCCGGGGCCGGCCCGTCCGCCATGCGCGCCATGCACGCCGCCATCCCGGCGGCGGCGTCATCGAGGCGTCCCAACTGCAGATACCCGTAGTGCAACCACGAAGTATAGTGACCGCACACGTTGGGCCGCTGTCCCCGGCGCGCCCGCGCCGCATTCTGCACGTCGCGGGCACGCACGTTCGCCGAGACCACATCTTCCCACAGGCCCATGGCCACGAAAATGTGGGACGTCATGTGCTGCGCGTGGCCGGCATCCGGCGCGATTTGCGAGTACGCCCGTGCGGCGGGCAGGCCCAGTGGAGCGTGGATGGGGTCGTCGAAGGCGTGGATGACGTAGTGGACGGCGCCCGGGTGCATCGGGTTGTCCTCGAACACCGGCTGAGCCACAGCGGCCGCCTTCATGTAGATTGCGAAGTCGCGCCCGCCATGCGCCGTCCCGAGCAGCGAGAGCGCGTAGAGGGTGCGCGCATCCTCGTCATCAGGGTACTTTTCGGCCAACCGCCTCATTGCGTCGCGATACCGGAAGTCCCGCTCCTCCTTGGAGCCCTCGCCGTAGAGCACCTCCACCGTCTCCAGCCAGTCCCTCTCGCGCTGGGTCGGAACGCGGGCAAGCCGGTCGGCGAGGGTCGGCGCGAAGGCGGCGAGCACGGCCAGCGCCGCCTCCCGGTCCTGCTCCATCCAGATCGGATGGTTGAAGGTCTGGGCCTCGCCCCAGTACGCCATCGCGAAATCGGGATCGATCTCGCGCGCCCGCCTGAAGCGGGCCGCGGCATCCTCGTATTCGAAGTTGTGCAGGAGCAGCAGCCCGGCCTCAAAGTGCGGCTGAGCCTCGGGGGACCCCGACGTAGGGAAGTTCACGGTTCCGAGTTCCTGCGCGCCTGCCGGCGCCGGGGCGAGGAGGCAAAGCCGGGCACCGAGGACCAGGATGATCTTCCCGGAAACCGTCCAGGCACGAGCGTTCATGTGGCTGATTCCTTCGATGGTTGAAGATCCGAGCTTCATCTAATGTCTGCCGACCTCGGGAGAGGCGCCAGAGTGCGTGGTTGCGCGGGTTTGGTCGATTCCGCCGGCGGGCTTAGGTTCCTGACGCTCGCGATGGACGCAGCCGGCGCTCGTCAACCTGCGGAGAGCCCGATGCCCGACGTATCTCTGCGTTGTTTCCCGTGACGCGTCCCGCATCCGCGCGGGTCACCTTTCGTCCCCTGGTTCCGGCGGACTGGCCGGACGTGGCCGAGATCTACCGGCAGGGAATCGAATCCGGCGACGCCACCTTCGAGACCGAGGTCCCGGGCTGGGATTCCTGGAGCGCAGACCGCAGCCCCGATTGCCGGATCGTCGCGGAAATTGACGGCCGGACCGTTGGGTTTGCGGTGCTCAGCCCGATATCGGGCCGCTGCGTCTACGACGGTGTGCGCGAGGTGACGATCTACATTGCCGAATCGGCCCGGGGCCTGGGTGTGGGCAGCGCACTTCTGAACAGGCTCATCGCCGACACCGAGGCACTGGGTATCTGGACCCTCGAGGCGGGCATCTTCCCGGAGAACGGAGCCTCGATCCGGATTTTCGAGCGGTGCGGGTTCCGCATCCTCGGCACCCACGAGCGCCTGGGCCGGTTTCATGACGGCCGCTGGCGCGATGTCGTGCTGATGGAGCGGCGAAGCCGGGTCGCCGGAGTGGACTGACGATTCCGATGCCAGCCTCCGCCCCGGCGTCGTCCCGGTCGCCTGCGAGCCGCCGGAGCGCACTCGCGGTCGCGGCTACGCTGACCGTGGCCCATCTGGCGAACGACGCCTACGTCGCCTTCCTGCACCCGCTCCTGCCGCGCTTGATGGACAAGCTGGGTCTGTCCATCGCAGCCGCGGCCTTGCTGAGCGTGATCCTCTCCCTGGCGTCGTCCCTCCCTCAGCCGGTCATGGGATACCTCGCCGACCGCGTGGGCCGCCGCTGGCTGGTGGCGCTCGGGCCCATCGTCTCCGGCATCTTCCTCAGCCTCATCGGGCTCGCGCCGAGCTTCGGCGTGCTGGTCGCGCTGTTGACGCTGGGCGGGCTCGGGAGCGCTTTCTTCCATCCGCCCGCGGTGTCTCTCGCAGGCCGTGTCTCGGAGGGGAAGGGGAGCGGTCTGCGCGTGTCCATCTTCTCGTTTGGCGGACACCTGGGCTTCGCGATCGGCCCGGTCACCGCGGTGGCCATCGTCGGTGCCTTCACCCTCGAGGGCCTCTGGGTGGCGATGTTCCCCGGCATCCTGATCGGTCTCGCGACCCTGGCGTTTCTGCCAGGCCCCGTGCGAGACCGTGTTCCCGTGCCGCCGCCCTCGCCGCGGCAGGTGCTGCGTGCGCTCGCGGGCCCGCTCGGCCTGGTCTTCGGCATCAGCGCGCTGGGAGCGTTCGTCCAGCGCACTCTCCTGACCCTGTATCCCATCGTGGTCGACCAGGCCGGCGGCTCGGAGGCCCTCGGCGCGGCTTCGCTCAGCGTCTACCTGGCGCTTCAGGCGGGCGGGACCATCTTCGCCGGCCTGTTGACCGATCGGATCGACCGTACCCGCCTGCTGGCGGGGATCTGCATGCTTGCCGCCCCCGCGCACTTCCTGGCGGCCTACCTGCCACCGGGGGGCGTCGCGGCCTTCATGGCTCTGGGCCTCGCGGGCCTGCTCAACATGGCGGTGCTCCCGCCGACGGTGGTCATCGCCCAGGAGATCCTTCCCACCGGGGCCAGCATAGGCTCCGGGATCGTCATGGGGCTGGCGTGGGGCGCAGGTGCGCTGGGGGTGGCGTTCGTGGGTGCCCTCGGAGACCTGGTGGGGCCGCGGGAGGCGGCCCTCACCGTCATGCCGATGTTCCTGTTGGGCGCGGTGCTGGCCCTCCACCCGGCGCTTCGCCCACACGCCCGCTCCGGTGCGTCGGCGGCATCGAGGCGCTAAGCGCGCTCGCGCGCAATAGATTGCTCCTGGCGACCGCCTCGCCCGCCCACCATCCTTCCCCCGAACCTGCAGCTTTCAGGAGGGAATCCCCATGCGCCGTCCGGTCCCCGTCCTCGCCCTGTGTCTCGCGCTCCTGCCCGGCCTCGCCGCCGCGCAGGAACCCGAACTGCCGCCGATCTTCAAGGTCCGCAACTTTCTTCCCCACATGACCCGGCCCGAGGTCGAGGACCTCCTCACCCGGACGGACATGGTCATCTTTCCGGTGGGCGCGCTCGAGCAGCACGGCACCCACCTGCCGATCGGCACCGACTACCTGAACGGAGTGGAACGCGCCAAAAGGATAGCCCAGCGGGCCGACGTGCTGGTGGCGCCCATCCTGCTGCCCGGGCAGTCACCCTACCACATGGAATTCGCGGGCACCGTGACCTTGTCGTCGACGCTGATTCAGGAGGTCTATGTTGAATCTGCAAAAAGTCTTATGCATCATGGATTCAAGCGATTTCTGGTCTTGAACGCGCATGGCGGCAACCGAGCCATTACGACCTTCATCGTGGATCGCATCAACCAGGAGACGGAGGGAATCGCGGTCGATCTGAATGCAGTCTCCGGCCCGTTCATGGTTCGCGACAGCGACCCGCAGCCGACTCCGGCGCCTGCCTTGCTCGACCGCCATGGAGGCACCGGCGAGACTTCCAGATCGCTCTATCTGATCCCCGAGCTGGTGGATATGGACGCCGTCGAGGTCGCGCAGGTGACCCTGCCCGTGCACCTGCAAGCCATACTGCCCCAGGTGCTCGCCGAAGATCCGACCGCGCTCGCGGTCTTCCTGGCGGAGGGACTCAAGGACGAGTCCACCGGGAAGGGGACGTCGGCCGCGCAGATGTCGACAACCGGCGTCTGGGGGGAGCGCGATCCCGCCGAGGCGAGCGTCGAACGGGGGCGGAACATGGCCGAAGCTGCCGTGAACGCGGCTGTGGCGTTCATCGAGCGATGGAACGAGCTGAGGCCCCCGGGCACGGGGCGGTAGCGTCCGGCGTCACCCACGCCGGGGGCGCGACCCGGTTACCATCGTGCCAGCTGCGCAATCACCCCCTGCGGTTCGCCTTCCCGTTGACCCGAACGGAGCGCAAGAATTAGGTTTGCGCGGCGTTCCCGGGCTTGCCTGCGAATCCGTGCGAGCCATGGATGAACGCGACAGAGTCCCGCACCATCCCCACACACGCGCTTCATGTCCAAGTATTCCCGACGTCCTGGCGAGCAAGGGCCCGCCCCCAGCGCGCCCGACGAGGACGATCTTTTTACCAGCCGGGTCCTCGAGTTCACGGTCTGGGCTCAGAACAACGCCCAGACCCTGATCTTTGCGGGCATCGTGGTTGCCCTCGCCATCGGCGCCACCGTCTACTACTTCAATTTCAGCGAGACGCGCGAGAACCAGAGCGCCCTCGAACTCGAGCAGATTCATCAGGTCGTGGGGGTGGTCAGCACCGAAGAGACTCTCGCCGAGCTGAACCGGTTCCTGGAACGCTTCGAGGACGCCGCCAGTACGGCCGAAGCCCGGCTTCTCCTGGGTCAGGTCCAGCTCGAGAACGGGAATGTCCAGGGGGCCATCGACGCGCTGCAGCCGCTCCGCGGCCGCCTCGGGGAACCGGTGGCGCTACAGGCCGGCTTCCTTCTGGGCGCCGCCTACGAGCAGCAGGGCCTTTGGGACGAAGCGGTGGCGACCTATCTCGATATCGCCGACGAGACCGATCTGGCCTTCCAGCTGCGCAACGCGCTCTCCGACGCGGCTCGCGTACGGGCGGCGCAGGGTCGCTACGCCGAGGCCGAGGCGCTGCTGGGCACTCTCCTGGACGAACTGGACGCAGCCGACCCCGGCCGTGGCGTCATCGAGATGCGCCTGGCTGAGATGCGCGCTCGCCGGACGTCGTCCGGGGGTTGACCTCCCGGGGCGACCCGGCGAGCAACTGCCCAGGCCCGAGCCAACCCGTCTCTCCGCTCGCCGTCCGCACGTACAGGTAGTCGCCGAAGCGGCCGATCACCGGTACTTCGGTTCCCGCGTCAAGTCGAGCCAGCACGGGCGAGTCGTCCGTGGGCGCCGCGAGCACTGAGCGCGCCGCCAATACGGTCTCCCGCGCGAAGGGAGCCGCGACCGGTTCGGTGAGGCGAGCGGCCACGTAACCTGTTGTGCCGTCGGGCAGGCGGGCTCGGAAGAAGCTTCCCGAGCCCGCGAGAACCCGGAGCGGTGTGTGCCGGTCCAGTTCACGCACCACTTCGCCCCGCAGGCCCGGTGCCGCTCGCAGCCGCACCCCTCCGTTGCGCACCCGGTTCCATGTGCCCAGCCGCTCCGTGTCGACCGTGAGTTCCGGAAGGGTGACGCGCACCGGATCGATGAAAGGGAAGGGATCGACCGGGCCTTCGCCGCGCCGATAGAGGCCGAGGTGCAGGTGGGGCGGGGTGGTGCGCGCATTCCCGGTGTTGCCGACGAAGCCGACGGTGTCGCCGGCCTGGACGAACTGTCCGTCGCGGACGTACTGGCTGTCCAGATGGGCGTAGTAGAGGCTGGCGCTGCGCACCGGGTCGCGAACCCATACCACCTTTCCGCCAATGGCGGTATCCCGCACGCGGCTGACCCGTCCTGCCGATGCCGCGAGCACGGGAGTGCCGCGGCGCGCGAAGATGTCGACGCCGTGGTGGATCCGTCGTCCGCCGTCCCGCGCCGCGCCAAACCAGCTGTAGATGTATTGCGGCCCGTGTCCCTCGACGGGGAACGCCAGCTGCGCCTCGAGACCCAGCGTGACGGAGTAGCTACCGCCGCGCAGCAGCTCGGGCTGGAGCCGCAAGATGAATTCGCCACCGCGCCAGGGCTCGTGCGAGAACGCTTCCACGGGCGATTCCGAGGAGAAGACCGGCCTCATGGGGTCGGCGGGATCGGCGGGCACGCGAAACAGGTCCACGAATACCCGCGCCGGCTCGCCGGAGTCGACCGAAACTTCGACGGTCAGCCTTCGACCTCGTTCGAGGCGAAAACCGTACCCGGCGGCCTCCGGGGCGTCGGGGCTGATGTAGCCTTCCTCTGCGTAGGGCAGCGATACCGGAAGCGGCGCGGCGAGTGCCACGCGTCCGACCGTCTCCCAGTCCCTCGCGAGCGCCGATTTTCCGAGTCCGGCGACGTTCAACTGCGCCTGGTAGGACTCGTGCGGGGTCAGGTCCCGGAAATGGTCCCGGGCCTGTTCGATCTGCTCGCATCCGGAGACGGCCAGGAGTCCGACGAACACGAGGGGGAGGACGACGGTTCTTCGGCGTAGCTCCCTCCGGGCGCGCAGCCTCGGTCCGACTCCGTAGCAGACCCCGGTGATGTTCCAGCGCAATCGTTCCGACATCAATCCACCTCTCCCCGCATCCCGGACAAGCTTCCGCCATCCCATCCCGCAGCCATTCTAGCGAGCCTGGACCGAAGATGGAAACCGCGTGGCCGCGCGATTCCTGCAAGGGGCAATCTTCGCCGAGAGCTCTCTGCGGGCACGAAGGCGCCCCAGGTCTGCGCATAATATGTATTATGTATAGTTTCAGAATCTCGCCGCCCCCTTTCAGAAATCTGTGGCGGCCAAGATCCGCCGATTACACATCAGAATTCCGTGGATTCCAGCAGTCGGAATTCTGATGCGAGGGGATTTGGGGCCTTCGGTCAGGATCCTGACGGGAGGTCGCTACAGCCGGCCGATCAGGTCGAGGATTCGGAGCATCCACACGCGCCAGACTGCCTCCCGAACGATCTTCCCCGACATCTTGGACTCGCCGGAATCGCGCTCGGTGAAGACGATCGGGACTTCGACCAGGCGAAATCCCTTCCGTGCCGCGCGGAACTTCAACTCGATCTGGAAGGCGTATCCGTTGGAGACGATGCGATCGAGATCGAGGGCCTCGAGGACTTCCCTGCGCCAGCAGTTGAAGCCACCGGTGGCATCGGCGACCGGAAGGCCGGTGATGGTTCGCGCGTACCAGCAGCCGAAGTAACTGATCAGCAGCCGGCTCATCGGCCAGTCGACCACCGTGACGCGGCCGTTGAGGTAGCGAGACCCGATGACGACATCCGCGTGCCGGGTCTCTTCCATGAACGCCGGCAGCATCTCGGGCGAATGGGATAGATCGGCATCCATCTCGCAGAGCAGCGGATAGCCGCGGGCGAGGCCCCATTTGAACCCTGCCAGGTACGCGGGGCCGAGACCGAGCTTTTCGGTTCGATGAAGGACGTGGACGCGCGATTCGCCGCCAGCCATCTCGTCGGCCAGTTGCCCCGTGCCATCCGGCGATCCGTCGTCGATGACCAGGATCTCGATGCCCGGATGTTGCTCCAGAACCAGGGGCACGATCCGCGGGAGATTTTCCCGCTCGTTGTAGGTCGGGATCAGCACGAGGAGTCGATCATCAGGCATGAGGTGCTCTCTCCCCCGCTCGCAGGGCCTCGTAGACTTCCAGGTGCCGTTCCACGAGCCGATCGTTGCTCCAGCGGGTGGCGACGCGCCCGCGCGCCCGGCGGCCGGCCTCCTGCAGATCGGTTCGGCGCAGGAGGGCGACAAGCCGCCTGGCCAGATCGGCGGGATCCCCCGGCTCGAAGAGCGTCCCCACCGATTCGTCCACGATTTCAGGCAGTCCTCCTACCCGGGAAGCGGCGACCGGAAGCTCGCACGCCATGGCCTCAAGCGCCGCGATCGAGGTTGCCTCCATGAGCGAGGGAACGACCGCCACGGCGGCGGAAGAGAGAATGGCCGGCATCTCGGCATTGGGCCGTGCGCCCAGGAAGCGGACCCGGTCGGCCAGGCCCAACTGCGCGCTCAGGCCCTCCAGCTCCTCCCGCTCGGGTCCGTCGCCTACCAGAATCGCCTCCACCCCTGGAACCGCCGCGGCGACTTCAGGCATTGCCTGCACGAAAAACCGCACTCCGTTCTTGGGAAACAGACGGCGCGGCACTACCAACATAGGCCCGGACACCGGCGCAAGCGACGGTTCGCAGCGCCGAAAAACCGAGGTGTCCACGCCGTTGGTTACCGGTTCGGTGGACAGGCCCGGGAGCAGGCGGTCGGCTACGTCGGCGATCTCGACGCTGGTGGCGAAGGTATGGTCGGACGCTGTCAGGAGGGTGCGCAGGCCCGGCCGCCAATGCGCCTTCCCCGCCAGCCGAAGGAAGTGGGAGGTGTGCAGGGTGGTAATCAGCGGCCGGGAGCGGATCCGCCCGGCAATCCAGGCCGGCGGGATGGAGGCGATGGCCTGCGCGTGCACCACGTCGACTTGCGCGCTCGCCCGGGTGGTGCGCGGCGTCGAGCACATCGAGTGCAGGAACCACCCTCCCGGGTTGCGCGCCGGAAGCCATGTTCTCCGGACGTGGATGTCCCCCATGAGCTGCTCGCGCGGAAGATCCGGCCGGGACCGCGAGGTGACCACGTCCACGCGGTGTCCGCGGGCCACAAGCCCCCGGCACAGGTTGAAGACGTGGCTCTCCAGTCCGCCCACCTCCGGTGGGAAGTAGATGCAGTGCATCAGGATGTTCATGGCGCTTCCGGAAGCCAGTCGCGCGTCCGGCGCGGCACTCCGGTGAGCCGCTGCGCCACGATGTCGGCGATGCGCTCCGCAGCGTCGCCGTCGCCGTAGGGGTTCGCGAAACCGCCCTCCCGGTCCCCTTCCCCGCTTCCGCCGGCCAGCGCGGCCAGGGCCTCGGCGACGATGCGGTCCCGGTCGGTTCCCACCAGCCTGGCGACCCCCGCGGCTACGCCCTCCGGACGCTCCGTCAACTCTCGCAGCACGAGGACCGGCGTGCCGAAGGTGGGCGCTTCCTCCTGGATTCCCCCGGAGTCGGTGAGCACGAGGCTCGCCCGCTTGAGCGCGCGCAGGAGATCCGGGTATGCCAGCGGGTCTGTCAGGTGAACCCGCGGATGATCGGCCAGATGCTCGCGCGCCGGGCGGACGACCTGCGGATTCGGGTGCACGGGATAGATGACCTGGACATCCGGACATCGGTCCGCAATCTCGCGGACGGCCCGGAAGACCCGACACAGAGGTTCGCCGAACGACTCGCGCCGATGGGCCGTGAGCAGCACGAGCGAGCCACCTCCCGCCAGAAGTTCGGCCAGCACCCGGTCTTCTATTTCGGCTTCGCGGTGAGCCAGCCGCAGGAGAGCGTCGACCACGGTATTGCCCGTGACGTGAATCGAAGCTTCGGAGATCCCTTCATCCAGCAGGTTTTGCCGCGCCAGCGCGGTGGGCGCGAAGTGAAGTTCGGCGAGCGTGTCCGTCATCTGCCGGAACAGCTCCTCGGGATACGGAGCCCATCGATTGCGGCTGCGCAATCCGGCCTCGACGTGCCCCACCTGGATGCGTTCGAAGAATCCCACCAGCGAACCGAAGAAGACGCTGGCCGTGTCGCCCTGCACCAGCATCATCGCCGGCGCGAACTCGCGGATCATGTCCCTCAGCCCTTCCATGCAGCCCCGCCCAACGTCGTAGAGGGTCTGGCCCGATTTCATGATGTCCAGGTCGAAGTCGGGGATGATGGAGAAGGCTTCCAGAGCCTGGTCGACCATGTCGGTGTGCTGGCCGGTCAGGGCGACCGCGCTCTCCACCAGGTCGGCACGACTGCGCAGCGCCTCCGCCACCGGGGCCATCTTGATCGCCTCCGGCCGGGTGCCGATGACCACCAGGACGCGCGGACGCGTCATCCCCGGGGCCGGCTGCCGTGGAGGAGGATGGCATCGGCGCGGCCGACGCGGGGCGATCCGCTCACAGGCGCTTGCGCATGCGCGCCGGGAGGATGCCGAGCTGGTCGCGGTACTTGGCCACCGTCCGGCGTGCGATGCGGACGCCGTCCGCGCGCAGGAGCTTGACGAGTGCCATGTCGGTGAGGGGCTTGCGAACGTCCTCCCCGGAGATGAGCGCCTCCATCTTCGCCTTGACTCCGCGAGCGGAAATGTCGGTGCCGCTGGTGGTTGAGAGCCCGCTCGAGAAGAAATACTTGAGGCTGAAGACGCCGCGCGGCGTCTGGACGAACTTCTCGTTGGTCACGCGCGACACGGTCGATTCGTGCATCTCGATATGGTCGGCCACCTCACGCAGGGTGAGCGGCCGCAGATGCTGAACCCCGTTTTCGAAGAAACCGCGCTGACGCTCGACGATGTACTGCATCACCTTGAGCATGGTCTGGCGCCGCTGTTCGATGGCCTGGATCATCCAGCTGGCGGAATTCAGCTTGTCCTTGATGAACGTCTTGTTTTCTCCCTTGAACAGGCGCTTGTCGCGGGCGACTTCCTGATACGAGCGCGCCAGCCTGAGCTGAGGCATGCTGGTGTCGTTGGCGAACACCATGTACTCGCCGGAGATCTTCTCCACGATCAGATCCGGGACGATGTAGTGCTCGGGTTCGGGCGAGTACCTGAGTCCCGGCTTCGGGTCCAGCCGGGCGAGCCGGTCGGCGGCATCCTGGACCAACCGGGGCGCTACTCCGAGAGCGCGGGCGATGTTGGCCCAGCGGTGACTCAGCAGGTCGTCGAAGTGCTCGTCGACCATGATCCCGATGAGTTTATTCTCCTCCCGCGATTCGCGCAGCTGGATGAGGAGGCATTCGCGCAGATCGCGTGCGCCCACGCCCGGCGGATCCATGTCCTGCACGATCTCGAGCATGGCCTCCACTTCTCCCACGTCGAAGGGGGCAAGCATCGCGGCCAACTCCTCCGGAGACTCGTCCTCGGCGGCTTCGAGGGCGAGGTCGCGCACGTCCTCCAGCCAGCCGTTGAGGTCTTCGGTGATGGTTTCCAGCGGACAGCGCAGGAGGCCGTCGTCATCGATGTTGCCGATGATCTCCTGCGCGATCCTCTGCTCGCGGCCGGAAAGCGTCAGCAGTTGGGTCTGGTTCTCGAGATGATCGCGGAGGTCGGGAGCCCTGGACGGCGTGGGGAAGTCGAAGTCACGGGCTTCGTACTGGGCGCGGCGTCCGCCGGCGTCGAATCCGTCGAGCAGGATGGACTCCCAGTCGACCTCGTCCCCGTCGTCGTCCACGCCATCCTGGTCCAGTTCCACCTCCTGTTCGGTGTCGCCCTCGACCACCTCCAGGAACGGGTTTTCCGTCATCTCCTGCTTCAGACGCTGCTGGAGGTCGAGCAACGGAAGATGAAGCAGCTCCATCGCCTGGTACAGGCGCGGGTTGATCTTCATCTCCTGCCTGAGCTCCGGGCTCTGGATGAGCCGCGCGCCGAGTCCGCTCATGCCGCCACGGGGGGATTGAAGCGCTTGCGCATGCGGTCGGTCAGGACGGGGCCGAGGTAGATCTCCGCGACTTCGTCGTTCCAGACCAGTTCGGAGACCGTGCCGACGACCCGGATGCGGCCCTCGTGCATGATGTAGGCGCGGTCGACGATCTCGAGCGTCTGTTCCACGCTGTGGTCCGAGATGATGACCCCGATCCCGCGGTGCCTCAACCCGGCCACGATCTGCTGGATGTCGTTCACGGCGATGGGATCGATTCCGGCGAAGGGCTCGTCGAGCAGCATGAACTTGGGACGCTGGACGAGCGCGCGCGTTATCTCCAGACGACGCCGTTCCCCGCCGGAGAGCGAGAACGCCTTCGAGTGGCGAAGGTGGCCGATGGAGAGCTCCGACAGCAGCTCGTCGAGGCGCTGTTTACGCTCCGCCTTCGGCAGCGGCAGCGTCTCCAGGATCGCCATTACGTTCTGTTCGACGGTCAGGCGCCGGAAGACGGAAGGCTCCTGGGCGAGATAACCGACCCCGAGGCGCGCGCGCCTGTACATGGGGATGCCGGTCAGCACCCGGTCGTCCAGCCGCACTTCCCCGGCCTGGGGCGAAATCAGACCGACCATCATGTAGAAGGTCGTGGTCTTGCCGGCGCCGTTCGGTCCGAGCAGCCCGACGATCTCGCCCTGCTCCACCGCGATGTCGACCTCGTTCACCACCTTGCGGCCGCCGTAGCTCTTGGTCAGCCCGGTGGCGACCAGCCGGCTGGCAGGCGGCGAGGCGCCGTTGTCCGCGGACTCGCTGGCCAGGACGCCGAACTTGTGCTGCAGCACCACCGCCATCGCCTCGATATTCTCGACCAGCGGGCCGCGGTCGACGGATATCTCTTCCCACAGTTCGGCGTCGAGGGTCAGCCGTTCCCACCCGTCTTCGCGGGGATCACGGCCGGCGATGCCGACCGCCTCCAGCCGCCCGATCACCTGTTCCTCCAGGTAGCCGCCGAGTTCGCCGCCGCGCTCGCGCCAGGATGCCTTCAGGTGGAGTTCGAGTTCCTCGTACTCGCGGCGCACCGACGACACCCAGTCGTCCCGGCCCACGGATCCCGAATCGTCCGCGCCCCGGATGAGTTCCAGAACCGCGACCGCCACCGAGACATCGTGCGGCTCGAGTTCCTGCATGAGCTCCAGAAAGCGTTCCAGCGTCATTTCATCTCCGTGTGGCAGGGGGTGCCGCGGTCGTGTCGGGCACCGCGGTCGTGTCGGCGGGCGGGGGGGCGCGGGGCGCGAGCTGCACGCCCTGGGCGTTGCCTTCCACGATGACCGAGGTCACTTCGCCGTCCTGCATGAAGATAGTGATGAGGTCTCCCCGGACGTAGTGAAGGGCGAGCCGGCTGTCCGGCTCCGGCTGCGCGGCCGCTTCTTCTCCCCCGGCCTCTCCCGCGGGTTCCCGCGCGCCGGGGTCTTCCTCCGTTGCGGCTTCCTGCACTGCCCCCGAGACCTCCTCCTCGGCGACAGCTTCCACGGCGGCTTGCTCCTCGCCTCCCGCCGCGGCCTGCTCGGGGGCCTCGTCCCCCGCGGCGTCCTGCTGCGAGGGCTCGTCGACGACCTCTTCTTCCTCTTCTCCCGCCTCTTCTCCTTCCCCGCCGCCCCCGGAAGGGATCAAGCGGTAAAGGCTGGCCGCCTGGCCGCGAGCCACCAGACGATCGAGCTGGTAGCCCCCGGACGTCTCGTCCGCGGCCGGTTCCGCGCCGGCTGCAGCCGACGTGTCGGCGCCGACGGGCTGGAAGACCGCGGTAATGGTGTCGCCCGAGACCCAGTCCGAGCGCGCGATCTCCGGCGTGTCTTCGGTGTTGAGCGAATCGCGCGCGAGCGACTCGCCGCGCGCGTCGCCCACGGCGACCACGCGCTCCAGCACCTCGTCGGGAGCCAGAACGTGGATGGAATCCCCTTCCAGTTCGAACGTCTCGGCCACGGCGCGGGGCCGGGCGGGAGGAAGCGCTGCAGCCGAGTCCGTGGTCTCGCCCGAAGTGTCACGCGGAGCGTCCGCGTCTCCGGGGAGGGATTCATCGCCGAGCGGAATGGCTTCACCAAGCACCAGCTCGATGGGCTCGGCTCGGACATCGTCGGCGGCCTGCTCTTCCGACGCGGCAGCGGTGGCCGCTGCGGAGTCCCCTGACGGGCTGTCGACTTCGTCCGGCGGCCCGGGCGGCTCCGGTTCCGGCGGCCGTTCGTTCATCGCCACGATGCGGTCGAGCACGCCGTCCTCCATCAACACCCGGATCTCGGGTGCGGTCAGGTCGATCTCGTTCCCGGAGAGTGCGGCGTCACCCCGCGCCGCGACCTGGTTGCCGTTCATGTCCAGGTCCACCGCGTCGCCGCTCAGCACGTACTCGGCACCGTATCCGAAAACGCGCGGCGCCGTTCCCCGCAGAAAAAGCTTACCGGTGGTTTCCCGGTACTCGATGGAATCGGCGAGCGCGCGAAACTCATCGTTGAAGAGCTCCGCGTTGCCGGTGGCCAACATGTAGTCCGCGCCGCTCAGGTAGATGCGCTCGGCATCGATGTCGTAGGGGACGGGCGTGGTGTCGGGGGGTGATGGTTCCGGTTCCGGAGCCACCTCCCCGCCGGTCCCGGCGGCCGCCGAGTCGGTTGGAGCGGCGGAATCCGGCGGAGCTTCGGGCGAGTCCGCGACTTCGGTCGAATCGCCTTCCGCTGCGGCGGAGTCCGGCGGGGGTTCGGCCGAATCCTGCGCTCCCGCCTGCGGCGATACCAGGATGACCGCGTGCGCGCGCCGCCCGTCCAGGCCGAGGATGGTCATCTCCCCGTCCTCGCGCCGGGAGCTGGAGCCGATCAGCACGGTACTGTCGCCCTCGAAGGTGGCGCCCGAGGCCCCGTCGATGATGTGGACGTTGCCGACTCCGATCAGCCGGCCCTCGGAGGCGAAGTGGTCGGCGCGGTCGGCGGTCATGGACGCCGCCGAGTCGCGGTACTCGAAGTTGCCGATGAAGCGGGTGTAGCCCGAGACGTCATCGAGCACCGCGCTGTCGGCGCGGATGATGACGCCTCCCTCGCAGCCGAACACGGGGTCGGAGATGAAGTTGAAGAAGCCGTCCCCCGTCACCTGGACGGTGGAGGAGCGGGACTGGAGCAGGTCGCAGCTGCCCTGAGCCGCGACGCCCGTCGCCAGGCACAGGGCCGAGCCCGCCATCAGGGCCGCCAGAACCGGGGACGGGCGCAATTCAGGGCCCTCCGCCGCTCCGCGTTCGCTGGTTCTGAATGAAGATGCTCTCGAAGTTGGCGTCGGACAGGAACGCGGATCCCTCGACCACCCGGCCCCCCTCCGTCATCGTCATCACCGTGGCCGAGTCGCTCCAGATGCGGTCCCGCTGGGGCTCGTAGTGGATCTCTGCGCTCTCGATGCGCCGGTCCGCCATTACGAGAACGGCGTCGCCGCGCGCGACCATGTGCTGGGTGTCCTCGTTCATCAGCCCGGTCCGGGAGGTCACGCGCGCCCGCTCCTCCCCGCCTTCGTCGTACATGATCAGGTTCAGCGTTCGTAGCGCCACGGACGTCGAGTCCTGCCAGATATAGGCGGTGTCGGCCTGGATGCGGGCTTCCCGAATTCCGTCCACCGTAACATGGGTCACGATGTCGAAAAGGACTTGATCGGCCTGGAGCGCGCGCAGCTCTTCCGGGAGCGGCGTCGTCGCAACATGCTCCTCGCACCCCGCGGCCCCCATCGCCGCGAACGCCAGCAGTACCGCCATCTTGTTGCTTTTCAACATCATAGAACTCCCGATCTCATCAAGTCGTGGAGGTGCACGACGCCGCGCAGCCTGTCTTTTCCGTCTACCACGGGCAATGCCATGACCCCGTGCTGCTCCATCTCCCGGGCGGACGCCGAGGCCAGCGTTCCGAGGCGGGCCAGCCTGGGCTCAGGGCTCATGATGGCGCGGATCGGAATATGAAGAAAGTCCGGTTCGCGCTCCATCAGGCGCGTAAGATCGCCGGCGGTCACGACACCCACGACCCGGTCCTGCCCGTCCACGATGGGCACGGTGCCGCGCATGCGTGCAAGCGGCACGATGCAGTCGCGTACGAGTGCGTCCTCGAGGAGGGACGGGTACCCTTCCCCGACCATCACGTCCTCGACCAGAAGGGTGAGCCTGCGTCCGAGCGCGCCCCCCGGGTGCAGGCGGGCGAAGAGATCGGCGGGCTCGAAGCCTCGCCGCCGCAGGAGGACGATCGCCAGCGCGTCGCCCATCGCCATGGCGGCAGTGGTGGAGGTGGTGGGTGCCAGGTCCACGGGGCAAGCCTCCTCGGCGACCGAGCAGTCGAGGAGTGCGGTCGCGTGCCGGACCAGCTGCGAGCGCGGATTGCCGGTCATCAGGACGATGGGCACACCGTAGCGCAGCAGGTAGCCCGCAAGCTCGACGAGCTCCTCGGTATCGCCGCTCTTCGAGACCAGAATCGCGACATCCTCGCGCGAGACGATGCCCAGGTCCCCGTGAAGCCCCTCAACCGGGTGCACGAAGAAGGCGGGGGTGCCGGTTGAAGTCAGCGTGGCCGCGATCTTGCGCCCGACGATGCCGCTTTTGCCGATCCCCGAGACGATGACCCGGCCGGAGGCGGCCAGAACAGTGTCGACCGCCCTGACGAAGGTGTGGTCGATGCGGTCGGCGAGATGGAGGAGTGCACCGCCCTCTGCGCGGAGCACCCGGGCCGCTTCGGCGATGGCGGAGGCGGCCGCGTCGGCGTCCTTCCCCGACCGGGACGGCGAACGCGCAGGAGTCCCGCCCGCGTCAGCCCTTTCGGCCGCGCGTGTCTTCGGCGGGGACGTCATCGCTCCTGGCATCGCAGTAACCCTGGACCACGTTTTCCCATTCACCGCGCGCGATCAGCAGAGCGCGCACGAATTCGCGAACCGCTCCCCTGCCCCCCTGCGCCCGCGTCTGCCAGATCGCGTCCCGCACCAGCTCCGGTGTGGCGTTCCCGACCGCCACCGGCAGTCCGACACGCCGAAAGACGGGAAGGTCGGGCAGGTCGTCGGCAAGCATGGCGACTTCGTCCCATGAAACCCCGTTGCGGGCAAGCAAGTTTCGTACCACGGGCATCTTCTTGGCGCCGGGCACCTGATGACACTCCTCGATGCCGAGTTCCCGGGCGCGCAGCGCAGTCGCCGCCGAGACTCGGCCCGACACAAGAGCCACCTGCATCCCGGTTCCCATCAGGAGCTTGATCGCCAGGCCGTCCTGGATATCGAAGCGCTTGAACTCCACGGCCGACCCGTCCGGCATTTCGCCCATGTATACACCCGAGTCGGTGAGCACCCCGTCCACGTCGAAGATGACGAGCCGGACCCGGCGCGCGGCTTCGTCGGGGAATCTCCCGTCCGGCCTGTTCATGACAGCGCCCGCCGGATGGCGAGAACATCCTCCAGGAGCGGTGCGAGCGCCGCCAGCTCGAGCATGTTGGAGGAATCCGAAGGAGCGGTGGCGGGAGCCGGATGCACCTCCAGGAAGAGCCCGTCGCAACCGGCGGCGACGGCCGCCCGCACCAGGCAGCCGATGAACTCGGGGTTCCCGCCCGTGCCTCCGCCGGCGCGTCCCTGGCGCTGCACGGAATGGGTGCCGTCGAACACCACCGGAGTGCCGCACGCGCTTCGCACCCGGGCGAAGGAGCGCATGTCGACGATCTGGTCGCCATAGCCGAAAAAGGTGCCCCGCTCGGTCACGGCCACCTCCCCGGCCCCCGCGGCGCGCGCCTTGTGCACGGCGTGCGCCATCTGCTCGGGAGACATCCACTGTCCCTTCTTGATGTTGATCGCCGAGCCCGTGCGTCCCGCGGCTGTGAGCAGGTCCGTCTGGCGGCAGAGGAACGCCGGGATCTGCACCACATCGGCCACCTCGGCGGCGGGCGCCGCCTGTGCGGGCTCGTGGATGTCGGTCAGCACCGGGAGGCCGCAATCTGCCCTGACCCGCTCCAGCGCCCGCAGCCCCTCCTCCAGTCCCGGTCCCCTCGCCGAAGCCAGCCTCGAGCGGTTGGCCTTGTCGAACGATGACTTGAACAACACCGGAAGACCGTGCCGGGCGGAGAGGGACGCCAGAGCCTCCCCGACCGCGAGGTTCACGTCGTCGCCCTCGAGCACGCAAGGTCCGGCGATGAGGAAGAAGTGCTCAAACACCGCGGGCGTCCTTCAGGGGGCCACGCTCCCGGTGACTCCGCTTTCGTGCACGGGAGCGATGCCCGCGTGACGGATGGCCGCCTCGACGAACGAGGCGAAGAGCGGGTGGGCGTGCGTCGGACGGCTCAGGAATTCGGGATGGAACTGGCAGCCGACGAACCACGGATGCCCGGGGAGCTCGATCATCTCGACCAGGGTGCGGTCGGGGGAGAGCCCTGTGAATGCAAGGCCCTCCCGGGAAAGCAGATCCCGGTAGGCGTTGTTCACCTCGTAGCGGTGCCGGTGCCGTTCCTGGACGAGCGGCTCGCCGTAGATCCGCTCCACATGCGATCCCGGGAGCAGCCGGCACGGCCACTGTCCCAGCCGCATGGTGCCTCCCTTGCGGGTGACATTCGCCTGCGAGTCCATCAGGCAGATGACGGGGTGCGGCGTCGAAGGGTCGAACTCGAAGGAGTTGGCGTCGTCGAGCCCGCACACGTTGCGCGAGAACTCGATGACCGCGCACTGGAGCCCGAGGCAGATGCCGAAGTACGGCATGCGGTTCTCGCGCGCCCAGCGGATGGCGTTCAGCATGCCCTGAACGCCCCGTTCTCCGAAACCGCCGGGAACCAGAACCCCGTCGTAGTCCTCGAGCTCCCGGGGATCGTGGTCGCCCTCGTAGCGTTCGCTGGAGATCCAGTCCAGCTCCACGCCCACGTCATGTTCGACTCCGCCGTGAATGAGCGCCTGCTCGATCGACTTGTACGAGTCGACGAGCTCGGTGTACTTGCCCACGATGGCGATGCGGACCTTGCCGCGGGAGGGCCGCTTGATGCGCTCCACGACGCCCCTCCACCGCTTGAGATCGGTGGTGGGAGCCTGGAGTTCGAGCCGCTCAAGAACCACTTCGTCCAGACGCTGACGGTGCAGCTCCAGGGGCACCTCGTAGATGGTTTCCTGGTCGTGGGCTTCCACCACGGCGTCCGGATGCACGTTGGTGAAGAGCGCGATCTTGCGGCGAATGCCTTCATCCAGCGAGCGCTCGGTGCGGCACATCACGATGTCCGGGGGAATGCCGATCTGCATGAGCTCGCGCACCGAGTGCTGGGTCGGTTTGGTTTTCAGCTCGCCGGCCGCCGCCAGGAAGGGCACCAGGGTAAGGTGAATCACCGCGACGTGCGGGCGTCCCATCTCCAGGCGGAACTGCCGGATGGCCTCCAGGAAGGGCAGGCTCTCGATGTCGCCGACGGTCCCTCCGATCTCGGTGATGATGACGTCGTTCTCGGGCGCCAGGCGGCGGATGGCGTCCTTGATCTCGTCGGTGATGTGCGGGATGACCTGCACGGTCGAGCCCAGGTAGTCGCCCCGGCGCTCCTTGTTGATCACGGACTGGTAGATGCCGCCCGTGGTGACGTTGTTGGCCTGCGACAGCGACTCGTCGATGAAGCGCTCGTAGTGGCCCAGGTCCAGGTCGGTCTCCGCGCCGTCGTCGGTCACGAACACTTCCCCGTGCTGGAAGGGGGAGAGGGTGCCCGGATCGACGTTGATGTAGGGGTCGAATTTCTGGATGGTCACCCTGAACCCGCGGGCCTTCAGGATGTGTCCGAGGGACGCGGCGGCGATGCCCTTCCCCAGCGATGACACCACACCTCCGGTGACGAAGACGTAGCGTGTCCGGTCGGTCTGATTCTCGCTCATGTTCCGCTTACCAGGCTGGATGATTGCTGCTCCATTTCCCGCAGTCTCCTTTCGGTGTAGAGCACGTCGGTTGGCGTGTCGACGCCGGGGTGCGCGACCCCGACCACCGCCACGCCGATGCGGATGCCGGACTCGAGCGGGCGCAACTGCTCGAGCTTCTCCAGGCGCTCGAGCACGGTCGGGGCCATCGCCACCCACCGCTCGAGGGCATCGCGCGCGCACGCATAGATGCCGATATGGCGCAGATAGGGTTCGCGCAGCAGGTCGCCCGCATCCGGCTTCGCGGCCCGCTTGTAGGGTATCGCGGCGCGCGAGAAGTAGAGCGCCTGGCCCGTGGCGGCGCGCGCGACCTTCACCACGGAGGGATCCTTCCAGGCCTCCAGCTCCTCCACCGGGGTTGCGCAGGTGCCGATCTCCCATCCTCCGCCGCGCACCAACTCGATGGCCGCCGCCAGGTGGCGTTCCTCGAGCAGCGGCTCGTCCCCCTGGATGTTTGCGATCACCGGGTAGTCCCGGTAGCGCCTGCGCGCCGCCACCTCGGCGATGCGGTCGGTGCCGGAAGGATGGTCGGACGACGTCATCTCCACCGGGGCGCCCAAGTCGCGGCAGACGCGCGCCACCCGGTCGGAGTCGGTCGCCACGACGGCGTGGTCGAGCACCTGCATGGACCGGACCCTGCGCCAGACCCACTCGATGAGCGGGCGGCCGAGGATGGGGAAGAGGGGTTTGTTGGGGAGTCGTGTAGAGGCGAGCCGGGCGGGAACGATACCCAGGACGCGAGCTTTCATGCGCACTCGGTCATGCTTGAGGGACGGCCTCCACGTTCACGTCGGTTCCATCCGGTTCGCCGGGACTCGCTCGTTCAGCGCCCGGCCCCTCCGCCAACAGGATGCAAGATAGCGCGCGGGCGGGGATAACTCCAGAAGAGAGAAGCCCGCGAGTTTGCGCTCCACGATGTCTTGATGACATCTACTGTAATCTACTGGTGACTTTGCCGAGCGTCCCCACCACGGTCGAGAATCCCTCGCCGGCGTAGAGAATCAACTCTCCCGTAATCCCAGGCGGTAGGCTCGGATGGAAGGCACATCGAATTGGTCGTGGGAGAGCACGTAGAGCCTGCTGTCCCTCACGACCTGAAGAAGATGTCCCGCCGGAAGCAGGACGGATCCGGCGTGGCTTCCGTCCGGGGCGAACGCCGCCCATTCCCACCCGGCGCTGTCGCCCGGGCCCCGGATGCCGATCCAGATGCGTTCCTCGTCGTCCGTCACGAGCCCGGCGAGAGCCGGCCAGGTGTAGGGCGCGCCCGACCGGAGCACGTCCGCCAGCGACTCGTTCATGTCTTCGCTCGCGGCCCGCAGCTCCGTCGCAGTCACGGGGATAGGGGTTGTCGGATAGGAGAAGGTGTGAGCTGTGGCTCCGTCGAAGTCGAGAACCGTGACGTCGAGAGCTCCCGAGTTCGCAAGCGCGATGCGGTTCTCGCCGACGAGTCGGACAAGCGCCTCACGACCGAATGGATGGCCGCCCACCATCAGGTACCCTTCTCCCCGCGTCACCAGGCGCTCGCTATCGGCTACGATCGCGAGAGTGTCGGCAATCGTATCCGCGGACTCGTCGAACGCCAGGATCACCTGCGTCCGGCCCTGGTCGGCGGACTCTCCTTCACCGGCAATATACGGAGCCCGGTCCAGCGCGAAGTAGCGTCCCGGCTCCGGGAGCTTCCACAGGTGAGATACAACGTCCCGTTCCCGATTCGGCGGAAGCCGGGTCGCGACGACCTCCAGATTGTCCGGATCGAAGAGCGTAATCCGCCCCAGCGCGGAGTCATATACAAGCAGGGTGTCGCCCGGAAGTATCTGCACCTCCTTCCGCTCGAACTCACCGGGCCCCTCCCCCTCCCGCCCAACAGTTTGCAGGTACGTGAGATCCGGGGTCAGGACGGTGATGCCGCCCGCCGGCCAGTCGACCAGAAAGACGCGGCCCCTCGAGTCAACGTCCACGTCGTAAACGGAGGTCAGATAGAGGTCGGGCTCGGTGACGGCTTCCAGGGCGACCTCCCACCGGGATTCCGAGTTGGCCCATGGCCGCGGCCCGGTGGCAGTCGGCGCATCTCTTCCGAGTCCGCGTTCGGGCGCATCGGCCGCGCAACCGACCAGGGCGGCCGCGGCCAGGAGGCCGATCGCCAGCCGGAGGGCGGCTGGACGGCCGTGAGCGCGCGCGGAATCCGGCGAACCGCCGGGGGAGCCGGGTGGAGGTGCAGCCATGGTGTCCTCGCTCGAAAGGCGTTCCGACATTGAACTCTATCAGAATATGACGGCACACGGGGAAAGAAGGGTTCCCCCCTGGTGTTGAAAAGCCAACATTTGTTTCCCCGTGTTGATCGGGCGGATTGCCCGATGCCGCCCCCGGCCTACCTTTGTGGCGTTGGTTCGGCAGCCCTCTTCCGCGGAGTCTTCCATGATTGTCACGCAGCCTGTCCGAGCACTCGCCCGCGCGTTCGTTCCGTTGCTTCTCGCCGGCATTCCGGCCGGCGGGCTGGCTGCCCAGTTGACCGCTCCCGGCGAGCTTCCGGACAACTTCTTCGCCGACGCCGACTACCGCCACGTGGGCCCGGTGGGCAACCGGGTGAGCGCGGTGGTGGGCGAGCCCGGCAACCGCAACGTCTACTACCTCGGGGCGGCGTCGGGGGGCGTGTTCAAGAGCGAGGACGGTGGGCACACCTGGCGTCCCGTCTTCGATGACCAGCCGGCGCAGTCGATCGGCGCGCTGGCGATCGCGCCCTCGGACGCCAACGTGGTCTGGGCTGGAACCGGCGAGTCGTTCATCCGCTCCAACGTCTCCATCGGCAATGGCGTGTACCGCTCCACCGACGCCGGCCGCACCTGGCGGCACATGGGCCTCGACGAGACGGGAAGGATCGGGCGCATCGTCATCCATCCCGACGACCCGGACATGGTGTACGTCGCCGCGGCGGGCCACCTCTACGGGCCGCAGCAGGAGCGGGGGCTGTTCCGCACCACCGACGGCGGGGAGAACTGGGAACGGGTGCTCTTTTCCGGCGAGAACTCCGGCGCGATCGACGTGGTGATGGATCCCACCAACCCGCGCATCCTCTTCGCCGCGACCTGGCAGATGCAGATCTGGACCTGGGGGCGCGAGAGCGGAGGCCCGGAGAGCGGGCTCTGGACCAGCCGCGACGGGGGCGACAACTGGACCCGGCTCGAGGGCGCCGGGCTACCACGCGGCACCATGGGCCGAATCGGCCTGGCCATGACGGCGGCGGATCCGGACCGGGTGTACGCGCTCATCGAAACCAACTCCAACCGGGAGTACGAGGAGCTCGAGGAGCACGAGGGCACGCTGTGGCGATCCGACGACGGGGGGCGCTCCTGGACAATGGTCAACGCCGATCACGCGCTGGCGCAGCGGCCCCTCTACTACTCGCGCATGGCGGTCGCGCCCGACGACGCCGACGAGGTGCACTTCATGTCCACGCTGCACACGCGCTCGCTGGACGGGGGCGTGTCCTTCGAGGTCATCTCCGGAGGAGACAACCACGACATGTGGATCGACCCGCACGACCCCGCGCGCATGATCATCGGCAACGACCAGGGGGTGCGCATCTCCACCAACCGGGGGCGCAACTGGTACCGGCCGCTCCTGCCCATCGCCCAGATGTACCACGTCCACACCGACACCCAGGTCCCCTACAACCTGTACGGCAACCGCCAGGACGGGCCCTCGACCGGCGGACCCTCCAACACCCTCACCGGGGGCGCGATTCCGGTGGGGGCATGGCGCTCCGTGGGAGGCTGCGAGGTCGGGTTCGCCATCCCCGACACGGTAACCAACGACGTCGTCTGGTCGGGGTGCTTCGAGGGCATCCTCGAGCGCCACCAGCTCTCCACCGGGATCACCCGCACGGTGAGCGTGTGGCCCGACAACCCCGAAGGCTGGGCGGCCGCCGACGTGCGCTACCGCTTTCAGTGGACCTTTCCCGTCCACATCTCGCCGCACGACAACAACGTCGTGTACGCGGGCAGCCAGCACGTGCACCGAACCACCGACGGCGGGCACAGCTGGAGCGTGATCAGCCCCGACCTCACGCGTGCCGACACCACCCGAATGCAGAAGACGGGCGGGCTCACCACCGAGGACGTGAGCCCCACCTACGCCTCGGTGCTCTTCGCGCTCGCCGAATCGCCCATCGAGCCCGGCACCATCTGGGCGGGCTCGAACGACGGCCTGGTGCACGTGACGCGCGACAGCGGCGAGAGCTGGGTCGAGGTGGCCCGCAACATCTCCGGGCTCCCCGAGTGGGGCACGGTGAGCAACATCGAGCCCTCCCGCTACAGCCCGGCGGCGGCGTACATCACCGTCGACTTCCACCAACTGGGCGGCACCGATCCCTTTGTCTACAAGACGGAGGACTACGGGGCGTCCTGGCGCTCGCTCGCCGGCGACATCCCGCGTAGCGTGTTCAGCTACGCGCACGTCGTCCGGGAGGATCCAGTGCGTCCCGGGCTCCTCTACCTCGGAACCGAGAACTCGCTCTACGTCTCCTTCGACGACGGGGTGACCTGGAGTTCGCTGCAGGGCGACCTGCCGCACGCGCCTGTGCACTGGCTGGAGATTCAGCCGCACTTCAACGACCTGGTCGTCGGCACCTACGGGCGGGGATTCTGGATCCTGGACGACATCACCCCGCTTCAGCAGTTGAGCGCGGAGACGGTTGCGGACGGCGTGCACCTGTTCGCGCCCCGTCCGGCGTACCGCTTCCTGCCCCGGGAGGCCCGCAACGCCCAGCCGGACGACCCGGCCGCCGGGGAGAACCCCGACTACGGGGCCTCGATCAACTTCCATCTGGGCGAGGATATGGCCGGACCCGTCACCATCGAGGTGGAGACGATGGACGGAGCGCCGGTCCGCACCCTGTCCGGCAGCTTCGGCGCCGGCATGAACCGTGTGATGTGGGATCTGCGCTACACGGCCTCGGCGACTCCGCGGCTCCGCACGCCGCCGCTCGAGCACTCGCATCGCGGCGTGGGCCAGGAGGGGTGGCGGCCTCCGCCGGACGGTGGTCCGGTCCGGCCACTCGCCATCCCCGGGCGCTACCGGGTCCGGCTCACCGCGGGCGCCGAAGAGCGCACCGCCGAGCTCGAGATCCTGCAGGATCCGGCCTCCGCGTCTACCGCCGAGGACATGCGCGCGCAGTTGGCCCTTCAGCTGGAACTGCGTGAAATGAGCGATTCGACGGCCGAGCTCATCAACCGCATCGAATGGACCCGCCGTGGGCTGGCGGACCTGGAGGAGCGGGTGCGCGGGAATCCGCTGTACGCCGAAATCGCCGAAGTGGGAGAGGAACTCGCGCTGGCGCTCATCGAGCTCGAAATGGAGCTCTTCGATCTGAGGCTCACGGGCGGTCTTGCCCGGCAGGACACCATCCGCTGGCCCCGCCGGGGCTGTGGGCGAAGATCGCGAGCCTCGCGGGGTATTCGGCCGGCTCGGACGACCCGCCCACGGAGTCGATGAGTGAGGTCGGAGGGATCTACCGGCTCCAACTGGAGGAGTATCTGAGGCGCTGGGCGGAGTTGGCCGCGGACGACATCACCGACTTCAACCGCCTGCTGGCGGAGCGAGGGCTGCCGCCGATCATCTCATAGCCGGCTACAGCCGCAGGAAGTTCTCCAACAGCCGCGGGCCCGCGTCGGAGAAGTAGGACTCCGGGTGGAACTGAACCCCCCAAACGGGCATTGTCCGATGGCGCATGGCCTGGATTTCGTCGTCCTCGCCGGGGAGATCGGTCCAGGCCACCGGCTCGAGTTCGAGGGGGAGCGCCGCGGGATCCGTGACCAGGGAGTGATAGCGGGCCACGGTCATCGGCGAGGGAAGTCCCTGGAAGACTCCGAGACCATTGTGGCGGATGGGAGCGGTCTTGCCGTGCATGACGCGCCGGGCCCGGATGGTCGCGCCCCCGAACGCCTCGCCGATGGCCTGATGTCCCAGGCAGACCCCCAGAATCGGTGTGCTCGGACCCAGGGCCCGCACCAGCTCGGTGCTGATACCCGCTTCCCTCGGCGTACAAGGTCCGGGAGAGATTACGATGCGCCTGGGAGCCTGCCGCTCGATCTGCTGGACAGTGCGCTCGTCGTTGCGCACCACCTCGGTCCGGGCACCCAGCGACTCCAGCATCTGGACCAGGTTCCAGGTGAACGAGTCGTAGTTGTCGAGAACCAGGATCATCGGGCGCGGAGATTCGGTAGGATGAAGGCGAGTGGCGGGCGCACGCCCGCGATGCACGGACTGTGTCCCGGCTGCTTCCGCTTAGGCGGATGTGCAGGTGTCGGGAATGTGCCGCGCCGGAGGGCATTCGCCAAGCCCCGTAGTCCCGCCCCCGGATCATGTCGACTCCTGCCGGAGTGTCGCGCCGGTGTACACACGCTGCCTGGTCTGCCAGGCCCCCTTCCCCGAGAACGACACGCTCGAGCATCTTCCGCGCGGGCGACGTGTCGCCTACGATGCGGACCGGGGCCGGCTATGGATGGTATGCGGCGCGTGCAAGCGCTGGTCGCTGGTGCCGCTGCTCGACCGCTGGGAGGCGCTCGAGGAGCTCGAGAAGGTCTCGGTCGACCGGGGGCGCGTGCTTTCTCGCACCGACAACATCGCTCTCCTCACCACCGGGCCACTCGAGATCGTGCGCGTCGGACGCTGCGAGCGCCGGGAGGAGGCCTGGTGGCGCTACGGGCGCGAACTTCGCGCCCGCAGGAAGCGGTTCAAGCAGGTGTCGCTCGCGGGGACGGCCGTGGGAGCCGCCGCCATCGGTGGGTGGCTGACCGGTGGCATCGGCCTGCTGGGCGCCTGGGTGCTCTGGGAGCACGCGCCCCGGTGGACGACCCGGGGCGCCCGATGGCTGCGCTTCGGCTCGGCGGCATGGCGGGGCCGGCGCGAGTGCGGCCGCTGCGGACATGTCATGCGGGTGCTCTCCTACGACTCGCGCGGCGGGCTGATGATTCGGTCCTCCGAGGGCGACGCGCCTCTTGTGCTGTCGCGCGCCTGTCCCGTCTGCAGCGCTGCCCCGGATGCCGACGAGGGCCTGCGCCTGACGGGTCCGGACGCGGAGCGCACCCTGCGCCGGCTCCTCGCCTACCATCACTTCGAGGGAGCTTCCGAGAGGCGGATCGCCTCCGCGACCCGCCTGATCGAGGAAGTCGGGGGCACCGGCGGCCTGTCACGGGTGCTGGTCAAGAAGGGCGCGCGCTTCGGAAACCTGCCGCGCACGGGCACCATCGCCCTGGAGATCGCGGCCGGCGAGGACGCCGAGCGGCGGCTTCTGGAACTCGAGCTGGCCAGCCTGGAGGCGCACTGGAAGCGGGAGGAGGAACTTGCTGCCATCATCGACGGCGAGCTGACGCCCGTGCCTCTGCTGGAGACGCTGCGGCGGAAGGTCGCAGGGCTGTGAGGACACCCTGCAGGGCGACCCCTGACCCTCAGTAGTCCACCGGCCTCAGGTACGATTCCCCGATCGCCGTGGACGAAAGCACCGCCACCGTCGGCAGCTCGCGCTTCCAGTGGGTCGCGTTCAAGCGGCTCCAGACGATGTCCACCTGCGATTCGTCGAAGCCCCGGCGCACCAGGTCGGCGGGCGAGTAGCCCCGCAGGAACCAGTGCAGGATGGGGTCGGCATCGTGGTAGGAGATGCCCAGCTCGTCGTGATCGTGAATACCCTGCACCAGATCGGCGCTGGCCGGCTTCTCGACGATCTCGGAGGGGACGCCGAGATGGCGCGCGAGCGCCCACACCTGGGTCTTGAACAGGTCTCCGAGCGGGTTTACCGGGGGAGAGTCGTCGGCGTGCCAGGTGTAGTAGCCGAACAGCCGTTCGCTCTTGTTGCCGGTGCCCAGGGGGAGCGCCCTCAGGAGCGCCGACTGGTCGAAGATGGTTAGGGCCCGGAAGCGGGCGGCGAGGTTGCCGCGGCGGAGCGGGCTGATGTCCGGCTCGTGGCGTGCAATGTAGCCGTCCACCGAAGCCGTGATGTCCAGGGTGCGGCCGGCGGCGCCGGTCGCCTCCAGCACCATCGCCGCGTGCTCCAGGCTTTCCGGCGACGATGTGGCGTAGGGGAGCCGCAGTCCGGTGACGTTCTCCGGGCCGAGCGCGCGCACGGCCAGGCAGAGCGACAGTGCGGAGTCGACGCCTCCCGACACGCCGATCACGACCCTCTCGAAGCCGCGCCGGCGCACGATCTCCTCGCGGATGAACTCCACCAGGGCGCGCTCGGTCAGCTCAAGGTTCAGGTCGAGGATCGAGGCGTCGCCCGGAATGGGACCATGGGTCGCGGTCCGGCGGGAGCGCGCGGGAGCCCGTCCGCCGCCTGTCCCGGAGTCTTCCTCCCTGGGCGCCGCAGACGCCGCCTCCCCTTCCCGCCCGCGGCCGGCGCGCGCCAGTGCGTGGCGCAGGTTCGGCAGCTGCTGTTCGAGATCGGAGAGCAGCGGCGACTCGAAGCGGTGCCGGTCGATCGCCGTACGGTCGAGAACGGCGGTCACCACGCCTTCCTTGAACAGCGGAGCACGCGCCAGGGTGGTGCCGTCGGGCGCGATCGCGACCGAGCCGCCCGCGAACAGCTTGCCGCCCTCCGAGCCCACCAGGTGGCTGACCAGGACGAAGACGCCGTGCTCCATCGCCGGTCCCTCGAGGATCGGGTCCCAGCGCCTGATGCTCGCGGGACGGTCGCTTCCGGCAAGGAATCCCCGCGCCGGCGAGGCGCTGGACACCAGGACGACCTCGGCGCCGTCCAGAGCCAGCACGGCAGCGGTCAGCGAGTGCCAGATGTCTTCGCAGATCAGCATCCCCATGCGGCCCAGGGGCGTGTCGAAGGCGCGCAGGTCGCGCCCCGGTTCCACGAAACGGGCCTCGTCGAAGAGCCCGTAGGTCGGCAGGAACATCTTGCGGTGGACGTGCAGCGGCAGGTAGCGTCCGCCGCTCGCGGAGAAATAGGCGACGCTGTTGTAGATCCCGCGGCCATGCCGCTCGTAGAAACCGACGACCAGATCCGGCGCCCCATCCGGCGCCCGGCCCAGCATGTTCGCCACCTCGGCCGCGCCGAAGGCGAGTTCCGCGACCGCGCCCTGCAGGAAATACCCGGTCAGGCAGGTCTCCGGAAAGACGAGCAGATCATGGTCGCTCCCGGCGTCGGCCACCAGCGAGCCGATCCTGTCGAGATTTGCGCGCACGTCTCCCTTGCGCGGCTTCATCTGGACCAGTCCCGCGACGAGCGGGGACGAATGTCTCGGGCTCATGAGCGGCACGTCGTCAGGGCGTGGGGTTCCGTTCGCGGTACGGCAAGCGGGATGCCTCCCGACAAGGTATGATAACCGTGCGGTCCGCCAAACGGCGCGACGGTTGCCGGGTGATCCATCCGATTGCACGATAACTGGTCTCACGACGCCGTCGCGGGTCGAGCCGGCTCCGGGAACGAGTCCGTTACCTCCGGGGTCTACCCTTCAGCCATCGACATCTCCTCCCCCGAGTCGCCATGACCCGCACGAGATTCATCCTTGCAGCGTTCCTGCTCCTTCTGCCGGTTCGGGCCTCGAACCTCGCGGGCCAGGACACGGGATCGGCCGGCCAGCCGAATATGGAACCCTCGGCGGCGCTCGACGGCCAGCACTTCCTGCGCGCGTTCGAGGTCATCAAGCGCTACAGCTGGAGCACTCCCGCGGACTCGACGCTCTGGAGAGGGGCTTTGGACGGGTTGCTGGGGGCGGCGACCGTGCTGGAGCGGCGCGCCGAGGCGGCCGACTCCGTCGCGGCTTCGGATCCGATCCCGCCGGAGACCGAAGTCCCGTCGAGCCAGGGAACGGTGGACGACCAGCGGTTCCTCAGCACTTTCGACAGCATCCGCCGGTCCGGCCTGGACGAGCCCGACGATCCGATGTTGTGGCGCGGCGCGGTCTGGGGGCTGATCGCAGCTTTGAACGACCCCTATGGCCAGGTGCTCAGCCCGCGCCGGGTGGACGAGTTTCAGGAAGCCACCACCGGCAACTACGCGGGCATCGGCGTGGCGATCCAGCTTCTGAACGACCGGATCACGGTCACCGCGGTCTTCCGCGGGTTTCCGGCGGAGCGGGTGGGAATCCAGGTGGGTGACGTGATCGTGGGCGTGGACGGCGAGAGCGCCGCAGAGTGGACTACCGGTGAAGCCTCGCAGCGTATCCGCGGCACCCCCGGCACCACGGTCACCGTGTCGATCGAGCGCGACGGGTTTTCCGCTCCCATTCCCCACGACATCGAACGCGACAACATCCATGTCTCGTCGGTCCATGCCGGGTACGTGGAGGAGGGCATCGGCTACATCGGGCTGGACCGGGTGGCTCGCGGTTCCACCGCGGAGATGGACTCCGCCTTCGCTCTGCTCGCAGACGCCAGCGGGATCATACTGGATCTGCGCCGCAATCCCGGCGGCTACCTGGACGAATCCCTCACCCTGACCGACCTCTTCCTCGACCGCGGCAAGCGTGTGGTCAGCACCCTCGGCCGCAACCCGCGACGCGGGCCCGGCGAACACGAGGATGCGGCGTACACCCGGGAGGGAGCGAGCCTCGGAGATAAGTCGCTGGTGGTGCTGGTCGACGGCTTTACCGCCTCGGCCGGGGAAATCCTGTCCGGCGCCCTGCAGGACCACGACCGCGCGGTGGTGGTGGGCGAGCGCACCTTCGGAAAGGGGGTGGTGCAGTCCGTCGTGCCGCTCCCGGAGGGCTGGCAACTGCAGCTGACCACCGGAGAGTGGTATACTCCGCTGGGCCGGTCGCTGCACCGCCAGCGGGACGCACACGGGACGCCGCTGTCCGAGGACTCCACCGCCTTTCCGGTCTTCACCACCGAGGCGGGGCGCGAACTGAAGGGCGGCGGTGGGGTCTTCCCGGATCTGGAGATCGACGGCGACACTCTGCTGGCGGTCGAGCGCCAGCTTCTGGAGGAAGCCGCGGCTGCCGAATTCCCTCTCGGGCTCAGGCTGGCCGAAATCGGGTTCGATCGCGCGCAGGCCGTCGACAATGACGGTGCCGAGGCGACGATCACCGAGGAGAGCCTCGAAGCGTTCATCGCCGAGCTGCGCGAGGCGGGTGTCCCCGACGCCACCCTCGACGATCCGGCGGCCCGGGGCTACCTGCTCTGGCGACTCGAAATCAACCTGTCTCAACGCATGGCGGACGACGGGCGCCTGCTGCGGTTCCGGATTCAGCGCGATCCTGTCCTGGCCGAAGCGGTCCGGCTCCTGCGCGAGGCGGACGACCAGGCGGCACTCTTCAGGCTCACGGCCGGCGGAAGCTAGCGGGCTTCACGTCCGCGCGGCGGCTCCGCGCGAGCCCTTCCCCGGGCTCGCTCTGTCGAGTCATCCCCTGGGGTGGTGGGTCCGGTGCATCTCGTGCACGTATTCCCGGTCCACGTGCGTGTAGATCTCGGTGGTGGCGATGTCGACGTGGCCGAGCAGCTCCTGCACCGCGGCCAGGTCCGCGCCTCCCTCCAGCAGATGGGTCGCGCAGCTGTGGCGGAGGGTGTGCGGGGAGACGGGCCTCTCGATCCCCGCACGGTCGCGTGCCTTGCGCACGATGGTCCAAACCGCCATTCGGGTGAGCGGTCGGCCTCTGTGGCTGAGGAAGAACATTCCTTCGCCCCTGCCTCGCTCCAGTTCCGGCCGCACGTCCCGCAGATAGCGCATGAGCGCGCGCCGGGCGGCGCGACCGAAGGGTACCATGCGCTCCTTCGCGCCCTTCCCGTACACCAGGCAGGTGCGATCCTCGAGGTCGACGCCGTGCAGGGGAAGCCCCGTCAGCTCGGAGACGCGCATGCCGGTTGCGTACAGCAGCTCCAGGACGGCCCGGTTGCGCCAGCACAGCGGATCGGACAACTCCGGCGCCTCCAGCAGGCGTTCGGCCTCCCGCATGCTCAGCACTCCGGGGAGAGTTCTCCAGACGCGCGGCGACTCGATCTGCTCGGTGGGATCCGTCTCTATGACCTCTTCTTCCAGAAGGAAGGCGAAGTACGCCCGCATCGACGACAGGGCGCGCCGGATGGAAGTCGGCGCCAGTCCCCTGTCCTTGAGGGAGTACACATAGTCCCGGAGTTCGACGCGGGTGACGTCATCCGGGCGCACGATGCCCCGATCCGACAGGTACCCGATAAGCCGCGCGACATCGCGCCCGTAGGCTTCCATGGTCCTCGCCGAGAGCCCCCGCTCGAAGGCCAGGTAGTCCGCGAAGAGCTCCTCCCTGAAGGCCCTCGCGACCGAATCGTCCCGTTCCCCGGTCATTCCCCGGAACCGGATGCCTGCCTGCGGGTGCGCAGCCACGCCAGCAGAATCACCACGACGATCGCGGCCGCGACGGCCAGCAGCAGGCGGTTGGCGGTCGCGTACCAGTCGAGCATGGCATCGACGTTCTCTCCGGCAATCGACCCCAGCCAGACCAGCCCGCCGTACCAGATGGCGGAGGCCACGGCTACCGGCACGGCGACGGAGGCAAACGACAGCCGGGCGACCCCCGCGAAGGCGGGCACCACCGCGCGCAGCCCGGGGAGAAAGCGGGCGAAGAAGATGGCGGGCGTGCCCCGGCGCCGGTAGAAGCGCCGCAGGCGCGAAAGCTGCTCCGGCTGAAGCAGCAGCCGGCCGAACCGGGTGTCGAAGAAGGGCGGACCGAAGCGGCGCCCGGCCCCGTAGACCAGCAGGGCCCCCGAGGTGTTGGCCAGCCAGGTCACCAGGAAGACCACCGCCACATCGGCCGGGCCGCGCACGGCCAGGAAGCCTCCCAGCAGGATGAACGTGTCGGCGGGAACCGGGGGCACGATGTTCTCGAGGGCTGCCCCCGCTCCCAGCACCAGGTAGGTCAGCCCGGCGGGGAGCGATGCGAGGAAGTCGAGCGTCGCGTCCATGATTCCTCCTCCCCGATGAGCGCCACGGCGTGCACGGCGATCCCCTCGCCGGCCCCGATCCAGCCCATACCCTCGTTCGTCTTCCCCTTGATCGAAACCGCGTCGGAGCCGATCCCGAGCACATCGGCGATGCGCGCGCGCATTCCCGCCGCGTGCGGTCCGATGCGCGGTGCTTCGCAGATCACGGTCACGTCCACGTTGATCGTCCGCAGCCCGCGCTGCCGCAGGAGAGCGACCACCCGCCCGAGCAGATCCATCGAGTCGGCGTCGCGCCAGCGCGGATCGCCCGGGGGAAAGTGGCTACCGATGTCGCCTTCGGCCGCGGCTCCAAGCAGGGCGTCGGTGACGGCATGGGCCACCGCATCGCCATCGGAATGGCCGGTCAGGCCCGGAACCCCCGGGATCTCGACGCCCCCCAGCATCAGTTTCCGCTCAGGGTCGAAGCGGTGCGAGTCGTACCCCGTGCCCACCCTCATGGCGGGCCCCGGGAGGCGCGAAGGGGCTCGCTCAGGCGTGCCAGCGCCGGAAGGCGAGACATACGTTGTGCCCTCCGAAACCAAACGAGTTGGAGAGGGCGGCCTCGACAGGTCTTTCGACCATGCCGTCGGTGGCGTAGTCGAGGTCGCATTCGGGGTCGGGGTGCTCGTAGTTGGTCGTGGGGGGGATCCGGCCTTCCATCAGCACCATCACCGAGATGACCGACTCGATGGCGCCCGCCGCGCCCAGCGTGTGCCCCGTCATCGACTTGGTGCTGCCAACGATGGCCGCCCGGGCCGCTTCTTCCCCCAGCACCGCCTTGATGGCGGCCGTCTCGACCTCGTCGTTGTAGGGGGTCGACGTGCCGTGCGCGTTGATGTAACCGACTTCCTCCGGCGCGATGCCCCCGTCCTCCAGCGCCAGCCGCATGGCCTGCTGGGCTCCCGCGCCTCCCGGAACCGGCGCGGTGATGTGGTAGGCGTCCGCGGTGGCCCCGCAGCCCGCGACTTCCCCCAGAATGCGCGCGCCCCGCGCCTCGGCGGTGTCGAGCGACTCGAGCACCAGGCAGCCCGCGCCCTCTCCGATGACGAAGCCGTCGCGGGTGGCGTCGAAGGGCCGGCTCGCCGTCTCCGGGGTGTCGTTGCGTCTCGACATTGCCTTCATGGAGGCGAAGCCGGCGATGGAGATGGGCACGATGGCGGCTTCCGCGCCCCCGGCCACCATCACGTCGGCGTCGCCTCGCTGGATGACGCGGAGGGCATCGCCGATGGCGTGCGCCCCGGAGGAACACGCCGACACGGTGGAGTGGTTCGGACCCTGGGCGCCGTAACGAATCGAAACCAGCCCGGACCCGATGTTGGGAATGAACATCGGAACGAAGAATGGGCTGATCCGGCGTGGCCCGAACTTCACCAGCTTGCGGACCTGGCTCTCATAGGTGTCGACGCCGCCGATCCCGCTGCCGATGATCACGCCGAAACGTTGGGGGGAGACACCGGGCGGGCAGCCATCCAGCCCCGCGGAAGCCATGGCCTCCGCGGCGGCCACCACGGCGAACTGCGCGAAGCGGTCGTAGCGCCGGATCTCCCGCTTGTTCAGGTGTCCAGAGGGATCGAAATCCCTGACCTCGCACGCAATCCGGGTGGCAAAGCGGTCGTCGGCGTCGAAATGGGTGATCGGGCCGCCGCCGTTCGTGCCGGCCAGCAGGGCCACCCAGGAAGACGGGACATCGCTGCCGAGGGGAGTGATCATCCCGATCCCGGTAACGACAACCCGCCGGTTTGCTCCGGCGGTACCGTTCTCCGAAGGGCCGCTCATGTGTCCTCGCGCCGTGTGGCGCCTCTCCCGCGCCGAGGGGTCAGGATGCGGCGGCCTTGCGAATGTAGCCGATCGCGTCTCCCACGGTGCGCATCTGCTCGGCATCGGAGTCGGGAATGTCGATTCCGAACTCCTCTTCAAAGGCCATCACCAGCTCCACGGTGTCGAGCGAATCGGCTCCAAGATCCTCCATGAACGAAGCCTCGGTCGTGACCTGGTCCTCCTCGACGCCGAGTTCCGTGACGATGATGTCCTTTACCCGGCCTTCGATGCTGTCCGCCATCTGCCTGTTCCTCCTTGTGTTGCGGTTTTCCGCCGCTGGTGAGTGATCATCGAGCTACATCGCCATGCCGCCGTCCACGGCCAGGACCTGACCGGTAACGTATCCGGCTTCCGGTCCAGCGAGAAACCGCGCAACGCCGGCGACGTCGGAGGGCTCTCCCAGCCGGCCCATCGGGATGCGCGACCCGAGTTCCCCGGTGGTGCGTTCGTCCAGCCCGGCGGTCATGTCCGTCGCGATGTAGCCGGGAGCAATCGCGTTGCAGCGCACTCCCCGCTTGGCAAACTCCCGGGCGACGCTCTTGGTGAGCCCCACGAGCCCCGCCTTGGAGGCGCCGTAGTTGGTCTGACCGGCATTGCCCATCAGGCCGATTACGGAGCTGATGTTGACGATGGAGCCGGATCGGCGCTTCATCATGCCCCTGCTCGCGGCGCGCGTCATGTTGAAGGCGCCCGTGAGGTTGACCCTGATCACCGCATTCCAGTCCTCGTCCTTCATGCGCACGAGAAGACTGTCCCGGGTGATCCCCGCGTTGTTGATCAGAATCGTCACGATGCCCTGCGCCCTGGTCACCGCGGCGACCGTGGCGCGGCACTGCCCGGCATCTCCGACATCGCAGAAGTAGCCGGCGTGACCGGCGCCCTCGAGTCGAGCGGCGGCGGCGACGGCCCCCTCTTCGTCGATGTCCACTATGGCCACCCGGGCCCCGTCCTGCGCGAGGACCTGTGATATCGCGAACCCTATGCCCCGCGATCCGCCGGTCACCAGGGCGATCTGTCCGGCCAGCGCGCCGCTCATGGGGTGCTCCCGGCCACCGCGGGATCGGGGAACAGCTTCCGGACGCCGCTTGCGGTGCCCACGGAAACGGCCTTGACGCCCCGGGCGTTGCGCCGGCTCAATCCGCACAGCACGGACCCGGGACCGATCTCGACGAATCGCTCCACACCGCTTTCGACCATGGACCTGACCGATTGGGACCACAATACCGGAGAAGTGAGCTGCCGGACCAACAGCCGACGCGCGAGGCCGGGATCCCGGACGGCCCCGGCGGTCACGTTCGAAAAGACCGGAAACTCGGGCGGTCCGAAAGATAGGCTGCGAAAACACTTCCGCAAACCCTCCTCCGCCACGGCCATCAGAGGCGAATGAAAGGCGCCGGACACGGCCAGCCGCACGGCCCGACGGGCGCCGGCTTCCCTGGCGTGCACCAGAACCTTGTCGATCGCCTCCGAATCGCCGCTGACCACGATCTGCGAGGGGGCGTTGAAGTTGGCCGGAACACATACCGGTCCCGGCCCGGACACGGCCCGGCACACTTCGCGCACGTCGGGTTCCCCAAGGCCGAGGATGGCCGCCATGGCTCCCGGGCGCGCACGTCCCGCCTCCCGCATCAGCTCGCCTCTGCGCCGCACGGCGTGCACGGCATCCTCGAACTTGAGCGTGCCCGCGGCCGCGTGGGCGGAGATCTCGCCCAGCGAATGCCCCGCGGCGCAGGCGACGGGTCCCAGTCGCGGCTTCAGCACCGCCAGCGCGGCGAGGGAATGGACCAGGATCGCGGGCTGTGCGTTGTGCGTCTGTATCAACTGGTCTTCGGGGCCTTCCCAGGCGAGACGGGAAAGAGAGAACCCGAGGATATCGTCCGCGCGCTCGAAGACCCGCGCAGCCTCCGGATATGTGGCCGCCAGGTCGCGTCCCATCCCGGGAAACTGCGATCCCTGTCCGGGGAAGAGGAGAGCCAGTGACACCTGACGACGATCGACCGTGGAGGCCGCTACACGCGGAGGGCCGTGGCGCCCCACGTGAGACCCGCCCCGAAAGCTACCAGGAGGACGTTGGATCCGGGTCCGATGCGGCCCTGCTCCAGCGCTTCGTCGAGCGCGACCGGGACCGTCGCCGAGCTGATGTTCCCGTAGCGGTGGACGTTGACGTACACCTTCTCCATGGGAACGCGCGCGTAGCGGGCGGTCGCCTCGATGATGCGGATGTTGGCCTGATGGGGGATAAGGAGGTCGACGTCGTCCGCTGTCCAGCCGGCCTGCCTGATCGCGAGACGGGAGGATCTGGACATGGCCCGCACCGCGTTCTTGAACACCTCCCGGCCTTCCATGAGCAGCAGGTGGGACCGGTCCGCGAGGACGGAGTCGTCGAAGGGCCGCAGGGCACCTCCACCCGGCCTCTGGAGCAGGTCCGCGAGCTTTCCGTCGGACCGGATGTCGTTGGCGAGAATCCCCCGGTCGCCGGTCGCGCGGCGGATCACGCTGGCGCCCGCCCCGTCGCCGAACAGCACCGCGGTGGACCGGTCCTCCCAGTCCATGATCGACGTCATCTTCTCGGTGGACACCACCAGGACCACCTCGCCCATGCCGCTGGCGATGTAGCCTTCCGCCAGGGCCAGGATGTAGAGGTATCCGGTGCAGGCCGCGGAGATGTCCATGGCCGCCGCCCTGTTCGCGCCCAGCCGGGCCTGGATGTCGCACGCGGTGGAGGGCAGCAGCCTGTCCGGCGTCGCGGTGGAAACCAGCAGCAGGTCCACGTCCTCGGCGCCCACCCCGGCCCGCTCGAGCGCCTGCTCCGCCGCGGCGACGCCCATGTCGCACACGGAGGTGCACGGGCTCGCGACGCGGCGCTCATGGATGCCGGTGCGCTCCACGATCCACTGCTCGGTCGTGTCCACCATGCGCGTCCAGTCCTCGTTGGTGAGGACGCGATCCGGGAGGAACCGTCCCGTGCTGGCGACTTCGCTGATGGGTCGGGTCATGGGATGCGGGCCGCGGTTTCGGCCAGGTAACGGGCGATATGCCCGATCATGGAAGTCCTTACGGCCTTGGCCGCCACGCCGATGGCCTTGCCGATGGCCTTGGGCGGCGATCTGCCGTGGCAGATGACCGACACGCCGTTAACCCCCAGAAGCGGAGCACCCCCGTATTCGGCGTAGTCGAGGATCTCGATGGTGGAGCGGTCCAGCGGCGTGCGGATGCGCTCCTGCTCGCGGTCCATCACCCGGATCACGAACCCTGCCACCGACTCGTAGAACTTGAGCAGCACGTTGCCGGCGAATCCGTCGGTGACCAGTACGTCGCAGCGGCCGTGGATGATGTCGCGGCCTTCGACATTGCCGACGAAGTTGAGCTCGCTCTGGCTGAGCAGGCGGTATGCCTCCACCGTGCGTTCGTTCCCCTTCTCCGGCTCGGAGCCGATGTTCAGCAGCCCGATGCGCGGCTCGGGTCTCCCCATCAGGTCCTGCGCGTAGACATGGCCGAGAAACGCAAACTGCAGGAGGTGCAGGGGCCGGCAGTCCACGTTGGCTCCGGCGTCGAGCATCAGCATGTGCGCCCGGCTGGTGGTGGGCATGAGGGTCCCGACGGCGGGACGGTCCACTCCCGGCAGCCGCTTGAGCAGGAACACCGATGCCGCCATCACTGCTCCCGTGGGCCCGGCGCTGACGAAGGCGTCCACCTGGCCCCTGCGATGGAGCCCGACTCCGGTCACGAGGGAGGAGCCGGGCTTGCGGCGCACGATGGCCGCGGGGGACTCGTTGGGAGAAACTCGCTCCGCGGCATGGACGATCTCCAGCCGGCCGCCCTCGGAGGCGCCATGCCGGTCCAACTGCGCCCCGATCCGCGCGCGGTCTCCCACCAGGACGACGGTTACATCGCCGGCTTCGTGGGAAAGGGCGTGCAGCGCTCCGGCGACCTCGGTCGCGGGGGCGCCATCGCTGCCCATGGCGTCGAGCGCGATTCTCATGGTGGACCGGTCGCCGCCGGCGTGGTCAGTCCAGCTCGACTTCGATGACCGGGCGATCCCGGTAGTAGCCGCAGGTGGGACACACGCGGTGCGGGATCTGCGGATCGTCGCAGCGCGGGCAGTTCCACACCGCGACGGGTTGGGCTCGCTGGTGCGTGCGGCGCTTGCGCTGCCGCTGCTTGGATGTACGACGCTTCGGTACGGCCATGGCTTCTTCGTTCTAGTGATTCGTGAGAGCCCGCAGCTTCTCCCATCGGGCATCGACATCCGGCGACGAGCAATCGCACCGGGCCGTGTTTCGGTTTGAGCCGCACACCGGACACAGGCCGCGACAGTCGGGCCGGCATTCTGCGTACAGGGGCGCCGCCAGCGCGAACTCCTCCCGCAACGGGCCGCCGATGTCGAGGTCGGCCAGATGCGGGGGGAAGGTGCGTACCTCCCCTTCGTCCTCGCCGCCCGGTTCATCGTCCGGGACGAAAACGAACCGGATCGGCAGCGCAAACGCCTGCGCGACGGGTTCCAGACAGCGCCGGCACACCTGCGCCAGGGTGGTCGACATCCTTCCCTGGACCATCACGTGGCCCGCGGCCATGGACCTCGCCGTCAGAGTCACGCTGACGGGTTCGGACAGCTCCGGACCCCGTCCCCCGAGGACGAAATCGGCGGCCGGGCACGCCGCTCGCAACTGGAGCGTACCCGTGCGTTCGAGCGCGTTCAAGTTCAAGTGCAGCATAGCGTAAAAAGCTAGCGTGGCGCACGGTCCCGCGTCAACGCGCCACGATGCCCGGCAGCCCCTGCACAACCTCTCGCCGGCACTCGCGCGGACTCAGCCACGAAGGGCAAGCCGCGCGTGGCGCGAAAAGAAGAAGTCGATTTCGAGCGCGGCGTTGGCGTCCGAATCGGAGCCGTGGACGGCGTTGCGCTCCTTCGACTCCGCGTAGAGCGCGCGGACGGTTCCGGGAGCGGCTTCGGCGGGGTCCGTGGCTCCGATCGTTTCGCGAAACCGGGCGACGGCGTCCTCGGCCTCGAGGACCAGGGGCACGATGGGGCCGGAGGTCATGAAGGCGACGAGCGAGTCGAAGAAGGGCCGGGCTCGATGCACCGCGTAGAAGGCCGCGGCCTGAGTCCGTGAGAGGTGCGTCATGTGCAGGCAGCGAATGCGGAAACCCGCCCCTTCCAGATGGGCGAGGATGGCCCCCGTCTTTCCCGAAGCGACCGCGTCGGGCTTGATGATCGCGAGTGTCAGGCTCATCGCAGGGCTTCCCGGGTGAGGTGTACGATGTCGACCGGCCGCCGTGCGACGCCGATCCCGTTCTCGCGGAAGGCCCTGATCTTCTCTTCCGCCGTTCCGGAAGAACCACTGATGATGGCCCCCGCGTGTCCCATGCGGCGGCCCGGAGGCGCGGTTTGGCCCGCGATGAAGCCCACGACCGGCAAGTCGAGGCTGCGGCCCGCGTACTCGGCCGCCTCCTGCTCGTCCGTGCCCCCGATCTCGCCGATCATCACGACCGCCCTCGTCTCCCCGTCTTCGGCGAAGGCTCTGAGGCAGTCGATGAAGTTGGTGCCGATGATGGGGTCTCCCCCGATGCCGACGCAGGTGGTCTGGCCGATTCCCGCCCCGGTGAGCTGTCCGACCGCCTCGTAGGTGAGCGTGCCCGAGCGCGACACCACGCCCACCGGACCGGGTGTCACGATGTCGCCGGAGATGATGCCCACAGTGGCCTTGCCCGGCGAGATCACCCCCGGGCAGTTGGGTCCCAGCAGCCGGACGCCATGATCGGCGACGAAGGCGTAGGCGCGCGTCATGTCGAGCACCGGGACGCCCTCGGTGATGCAGACGATGAACTCGACGCCCGATTCCGCGGCCTCCATGATGGCGCTTGCGGCGAAGGGCGGCGGCACATAGATCGCGGAGGCGTTCGCCCCCGACTCCGCAACCGCCTCGTTCATCGTGTCGAAGACGGGCACACGCGCGCCTCCCGGGCCTTTGATGACGCGGCCGCCCTTGCCGGGCGTGACTCCCGCGACCACGCGGGTGCCGTATTCGATCATCCTGGCGGTGTGGAAGGATCCGTCGCGGCCGGTGATGCCCTGGACCACCACGCGCGTGGATTCGTCAACGAAGATCGACATGGGGCGGGACCGTGTGCTGTGGGAAGGAGTCCGCCGAGGGCTGTCGCGGAATGAAGGGCGTCACGCGGCGGCCCTCTCCACCGCCGCCCGCACCACGTCGTCCATCGAAGTGAAGGCGGAGAAGCCCTCGGCCGCGAGGATGTCCCTGGCTTCGGCTTCGTTGGTGCCCGTGAGGCGAATGAGGATGGGTGCGCGGATGTCGGCGCGCTTCGTGGCCTCGACGATTCCCCGCGCCACGTCGTCGCAACGCGTGATGCCGCCGAAGATGTTGAACAGGATCACCTGCACGTTGGGATCGGCCGTGATGATCTCGAGCGCGGCCACGACCTTGTCGGGGCTGGACGATCCGCCGATGTCGAGGAAGTTGGCCGGATCGCCTCCGTAGTACTTGACCAGGTCCATGGTGGCCATCGCCAGCCCGGCTCCGTTGACGCAGCACCCCACGTTGCCGTCGAGCTTGACGAAGCTGAGGCCGGCGGCGCGCGCGTGCGTTTCCGCGGCGGGCTCGGCGCCCAGATCGCGCAGGGCCTCGAGCGCCGGCCGGCGGAAGAGCTCGTTGCTGTCTATCGTGACCTTGGCGTCGATGGCCTTCACCTCTCCCGCCTCCGTCGCGATGAGCGGATTTACCTCGCAGAGGGACGCTCCGTTCTTCATGAAGACCTGGTAGAGCTGCGAGAGCACCGTCGCGCACTGCCGCGCCAGAGATGGTGCATCGAAGAGCGCGCTCGCCAGCCGGTACGCCTGGTGCGGCAGAAGACCGAAGCGCGGGTCGACGCGCAGCCTGGTGATGGCGGCGGGATTGGTGGCCGCGACCTCCTCGATGTCCACGCCGCCTTCCCGCGACACCATGAAGAGCGGCGCCTGCACGGCACGGTCGACCAGGATGCCGACGTAGCGCTCGCTGGCGATGTTCTCGACAGGGACGAGCAGGACCTTGTGCACGGTTAGCCCCCGGATGGTCATCCCCAGTATGGCGCGCGCGTGGGTCTCGGCTTCCTCGGGGGTGCCGGCCAGTTTGACGCCCCCCGCCTTGCCCCGGCCGCCGGAATGCACCTGCGCCTTGACCACTGCCGCGCCGCCCATGTCGGCGGCGATCGCCGCGGCCTCTTCGGGCGTGGTGGCGACGCGGCCCTGCGGTACCGGCATGCCCGCGTCGCGGAAGAGTTCCCTTGCCTGGAACTCGTGCAGGTTCATTCGGTGCTCTCCGCGAGGAAGAAGGAAGTCGGCGCGACGGTGTGGCCGTGGAGGACGCTGCGGGAGAGTCGCCGGAAGAGGCGACCGGCCAAGTTACCCGGTCATCCGCTCACGATCAAGAATCCGGCGCGGCTCATGAACCTGCCTGGTCCTCGAAGCGCTCAAGCAGGTCGCGCAGCTCGCGCAGGCGCGCGCCAAAACCGGCGAAATCCCCGGCCCGGAGCGCTTCCTCCGCGCGGTCGAGCAGATCGAGGGCGTCGCTCGGCCAGGTCGACGTGTCCGTGGCCAGTTCCCGCAGCTCCTCCAGGTCCCGGGTGTCGAACACTTCCTCGGGCGCGTCGGGCGCGGCCATGGCTGCGAGCGTGGCCACGGTGGCGTCCAGAGTCGGCTGCATCGCCACCCGGCGGCCATCGCTGACGACGAACTGGCGGAGCTCGGGAATCGCGTCCGACTCGGCCGCGAGAAAGATCGGCTCCATGTACATGAGCGTGCCGTCCACGGGCACGATGTGCAGATGACCGGTCCAGACGTCGCTTCCCCCCTGTCGCCAGAGCGAGAGCTGCTGGGAGATGAAGGGATCCTGCTCCACGAGCGCCTCTACCAGGCGGGGGCCAGGGACCTGATCCTCGACCGGAATGTCGTAGAGAAGGAGTTCGCCGTAGGCGTCCCCGTCACTGCGCGCGACCAGCAGGGCGGTCAGGTTCTGCCGGCCGGCCGGGACGAAGGCGGTGCTCAGCAGGTACTCGGGCTCCCGCGCGCCGGGCAGGCGGTAGATGGCGTACTCGGGCCTGTAGGGGACCGGATTGGTGCCCTGGGCGAGCTCCGTGGCGGGTGCCCACACGTCTTCCTGGCCGTGGAAGGAAGGGGCCGTTTCCAGATGATACTGGAACAGCACCCGGCCCTGCAGGCTGAGAAGCGCGCGCGGGTAACGCATGTGTTCGCGGAGCCCGGGGGGCATCTCGTCCATGGGTTGAAAGAGGCCGGGGAGGATGCGCCGGTAGCCTTCAAGCAGCGGATCGCTCTCGTCAGCCACATAGAAGGCGACACGCCCGGTCACCCCGTCCACCGTGACCTTGACGCTGTTGCGCACATAGGTCACCGCAGCACGCGCTTCCAGGTCGTAGGCGCTCGCCAGCGGGAAATGGCGGGTGGCGGTGAAGGCGTCGAGCATCCATACCACGCGGCCCTCGTGCACCACCGGATAAGGCGATTCGGGAAAGCGCAGGAAGGGGGCGATATCGCGCGCCCGCGCCGTTACCTGGCGCCGAAAGACGAAACGGCTCCGGGGCGAGACCTCGGAGGCGAACAGCAGGTTCGTATCGCGGAAGCGGAACGCGAGCATAACCTTGCGCAGCCAGGAATCCAGCAGGATGCCTTCCGGGTAGTCCACTCCGGCCTGGCCGGGCCGGCCCCCGGGGTCGAGAAAAGCCTCCGTGGTCGGATTGATGATGGCGTAGGCCTGGGGGCGGATGCCGAAGAACACCGACGGGCGCACCAGGCGCAGTCTCTCGGGCGCCGCCGCGCCTTCCGCGAACTCGGGCGGGATCGCGGACAGGATCGTCGACGGCCGTCCCTCGGGGGTGTGCTCACCCGCCGCACTGGCAACCGCGCCCATTCCCGCGATGTAGCGCTCGCGAATGTGGAGGTTCTGCCAATTGCGGTCCTCAATGCCGCCGGGCTCGATCTCGCGCACCGCCAGCGCGACCGGCACCAGGCCTTCCGGGCCCTGATACCGGTCGATGGTGACGTCGCTGAACTCGTAGTAGCGGAAGCGGGCCTCCAGTTGCCGATACGTGGTCAGGAGCGCGCCCGGAGTCCAGACCGGGAGCCCGGAGAACTGGGTGGCGACGGCCATCGCGCGCGGTTCTTCGGTCGTCCCGCGGTAGTCGAATCGTTCACGCTGCAACTGGTCGAGCCCGAACCCGATGCGCGTGAACTCCAGGTTGTGCTCGATATAGGGGGTTTCGCTCTCGAGCTCGTTGGGCTCGACGCGAAAGCGCTGCACGGTCGCCGGGTAGAGCTGAGCCAGCACGAGCGTGCCCACCACAATGGCGCCCAGCCCGGCCGCGGTCGGGACGGCCTTGCGTCGCGAGCCTCCCCACGCCACCAGGGCCGCCGAACCCAGGGCGACCACAGCGAGCGCCGTCAACGCGGGCAGGCGGGCGACGGCGTCGGTGAAGCCGAAGAGCCCCTGCACGCCGGAGTTGCCGTCGAGCAGGAGGATATAGCGCGCGATCTGGAAGCGTACGGCCAGCAGGACCAGAAACGTCGTGACCAGGAGGGTAAGGTGCCGGCGCGCCAGATCCTCCAGCCTGAGTCCCTTGCGCGTCAGTCGAAAGGCGCCGGTCGCCGCGTAGATAGCGATGGACAGGCTGAAGAGGAAGAAGATCAGCAGGAGCGCGAATGCGAGGATCCCGCTCATCACCGGCAGGGCGAAGATGTAGAACGACACATCATGTCCCAGGACCGGTTCGCTCAGCCCCCACGCGGGGGCCCGCAGCAGAAGCAGCAGCGCCAGTCCCGCTTCAGGCGGGACCACGGCGCTGAACCAGAGGGCCGCCAACACCGAGATGACGAGCGTGCCGCGCGAGATCCAGACGCCGGGGATTCTCTCGGATATCTCAAGATTGGCGAAACGCCTGCGGATCCTGAGCGCGCGTACCGCGACCGCAAACAGGCGCACGTTCGCGTAGACCATCGCGCCGACGGCCAGCATGACCAGGACGCGCACCCCCCAGCGCGCCAGCGTGCGGGTCCAGAAGACGTCGAGGTATCCGTTGGCCTCGAACCAGAGAACTTCGACGTAGAGGTCGATGGCTTCGCGGGCCACCAGAAGCACCGCGGCCCCGGCCACGATAGAGGCGACCAGAACACGGCCGCCGCGCCACGGGCGAGGGCGCGCCTCAGACACCGACGCCTCGGGCCCGGAGCCAGTCCTCGACCTCGCGCTGGATCTCCCCCAGGCGCACATCGGTGTCGGCTTCGTAGCGTGCCGCCAGGACTGGCTGGGTATTGGATGCTCTCAACAGACCCCAGCCTCCGTCGAAAAGGATGCGTGCACCGTCCACCGCGATCACCTCGTGGCTCCGGGAGAAATGTTCGCGCGCGGCCTCGGCGATATCGTGCTTGATGTGCTCGGCCACCTCGATACGGTACTCCGGGGTGGATGCGTAGCGAGGCAGATCCGCCACCAGCGCCGAGAGCGGGCGTTCGGACGCGGCGAGCAGGCGCAGAAGCCGGCACGCGGCGTAGACGGCGTCGTCCACCCCGATGTACTCGTCGGCGAAACAGATGTGCCCGGAGAGTTCACCGCCGATGATCGCTCCGGTGGCATGCATCTTCTCCTTGATGAGCGAGTGCCCGGTCGCCCACATCACGGGGATGCCCCCCGCCGCCTCGAACACGCGCGGCAGCGCCTGAGAGCACTTCACGTCAAAGACCAGCTTCTCGCCCGGGCCCCGGCGTTCGAGCACCTCCAGGCCGAAAAGGAGAAGCAGGATGTCGCCCCGGACCACCGCGCCGGTTTCGTCCACGACCCCGATGCGGTCGGCATCGCCGTCGAAGCCGATGCCCAGCGCCGCTCCGGTCCGGCGAACCTGCGCCGCCAGGTCCACGATGTTCTCGTCGACCGTGGGGTCGGGGTGATGGTTCGGGAAGGTCCCGTCGAGTTCGCAGTAGAGGGGGATCACGTCGGCTCCGATCGCCTCCAGCACAGGTACCGCGGTGAGCGCCCCGGAAGCGTTCGCGCAGTCCACGACCACCTTCAGCGACGGGATTCCCTCGAACCGGCCCGCGACGTCGGCGACGTACCGGTCGAGAACGTCGACGTGTTCCAGGGTGCCCGGTGTTCGACGCGCCACTTCTTCATCGATCCGCCGCCGCAGCTCCTGAATCCCTTCGCCGTACAGCGGGCGGCCACCCACGGTCATCTTGATCCCGTTCCATTCGGGCGGGTTGTGGCTGCCGGTGATCTGAGCGCCACCGTCCGCCGCCAGGTCGCGCTCGGCCCAGTAGGTCACCGGCGTGGGTACGGTGCCGAGCCTGACGACGTGTCCGCCTGCCGAGCGGATGCCCTCCGAGAGCGCGTCGGCCAGCCCGTCCGAACTGGGACGGTTGTCGCTCCCGACCACGATGCGCGGATGGGCATCGCCGGTCCGTGCGCTCACCGCCGTGACGAGGGCGCTCCCGGTGGCGCGGGCCACATCGCTGTCGATGGTTGCGCCAACGATGCCCCGGATGTCGTATTGCCGGAAGATCTCGGGAGAAAAACTCAAAACCGGTACAGGCCAGAAGTGGTTGCGTGCCGTGTGATTTTTCGCGGATGCCGGGCGATCCGCTGTCGCGCACTAGTGCGGACGCGTTGAAATCATCCCGCTACGGAGCGGCGCCCAGGAGCAGCGCTCCTGCCGTCAGCAGTCCTTCCGCACCTGCGCGGGCGAATCCCACGCCTCCGCCCGGGAAGACGCCCAGACCGATCACGACCGCCACCGCCGCGCCCATGGCGAAGCGCATGGTCAGGGGCACCGTCACGGGGTCCGCCTCGCCGGATTCCGCCGCCTCCCGCATCCACATGTACCATGCGATCCGCAGGTAGTAATAGTACGACACCACGGTCGTCAGGACGAAAATGACGGACAGGATCCAGAGTCCGGCTTCGGCCGCTCCCTGCAGGATGAAGATCTTGCCCATGAACCCGCCCGTGCCGGGGAAGCCGGCCAGGGAGAGGAGAAAGATGGTCAGGCAGACGGCCAGAGCCGGATGCCTGGCCCCGAGCCCCGCGTACCGGTGGAGACCGAGCCGCTCCTCGCTGTGCCCTGAAACGCACAGGATCACTGCGAAGGCGCCGATGTTCATCGCGGTGTAGACCAGCAGGTAGAACAGCAGTCCCGCGGTGGCGTTCTGATTCAGCGCCACTATGGCCACCAGCAGGTAGCCGGCGTGGGCGATGCTGGAATAGGCCAGCAGCCGCTTGACGTTGGTCTGGGCCAGGGCGATGACGTTGGCGATCACCATGGTGAGCGCCGCCAGCCACCACCCGATCGCGTACCAGCTTTCGGGAATGCCCCCGAAGCCGACCAGGAAGACGCGCGCGAATGCGATGAACGCCGCTGCCTTCACGCTCGCCGACATGAAGGCTGTCACCGGCGAAGGAGCGCCCTCGTAGACGTCGGGTGTCCACATGTGGAACGGGATCGCCGAGACCTTGAAGGCGAAGCCGATGGCCAGCAGCGCAATGCCGATATGCAGCAGCCCTGCCACGGCCGCATCCGAACCGATGGCCAGCGCGATCAGCCCCAGGTTGGTGCTGCCCGTGGCCCCGTATACCAGCGCGATTCCGTAGAGCAGAAAGCCGGTGGAGAAGGCGCCCAACAGGAAGTACTTGAGCCCGGATTCCGCCGACTTGGGATCGCGCCGATTGAAGCCCGACAGCACGTAGGCGCTGATCGACATCACCTCCAGTGCAAGGAAGATCACGATCAGGTCGCGCGTGCCTCCCATGAGCATCATGCCCACCGTTGCGAAGAGCACCAGAGCGTGGAATTCCCCCTCCTGCAAGCGCTGGCGGCGCACGTAGGCGGGCGAGATGGCAAGCGCGAGCATGGCCGCGAGCAGGAAGATCCAGTTGGCGAAGAGGTGGAAGCGGTCGACGGCGATCATCGTGCTTCCCTGCCCCGGTGTCAGCCCGTACAGCCACCCGTTGGCGAAAGCCGCCGCGAGCACCCCCACCATCGCCAGAACCGCCAGATTCCCCGAGCCGGCGCGCGGCGCCGAGGTCGCGCCGCCCTTCCAGACGCCGGCCAGCAGCACCACGGTCGCCCAGACCGAGAGCACGATCTCCGGAAGCAGCGCCAGCAGGTAGTGCGCCGGGGTGGAGAAGTCGAGCGTCATGAGTCGGCCGCTTCCTCGGCGGGCGGGGTCGTGTGGACGCGCTCCAGGATGGCTTCCACGCTCGGCTCCATGCGCTCGAGAATCGGCGTGGGCGCGACCCCGATCACGATCATGAGCGCGACCATGGGCGACAGGATGAAGATCTCCCGGCGGGAGAGGTCGGGCATCGACCGGTTCTCCTCCCGGTCCAGCTCGTTGAAGAGAACCCGCTGCACCATGGGCAGCATGTAGTAGGCGGCGAAGATGACGCCGCTGGTGGCGATGACGGCGGTGACGGGGTGCGTCTCGAAGGTGCCCAGAAGCGCCAGGAACTCGCCGACGAAGCCGCTTGTGCCGGGAAGGCCGATGGAGGCCAGGGCGGTGATCACGAGGGCCAGGGCGAGCATGGGCGCAACGCGTGCGAGGCCGCCGAACTCCCCGGTCAGCCGGGTGTGGCGGCGTTCGTACAGCATGCCCAGAATGAGGAAGAGCGCCCCGGTGGAGATGCCGTGCGAGATCATCACCACCAGCCCTCCCTGAATTCCGTTCAGCGTCAGGGCGAAAATGCCGATCACCACGAAGCCCATGTGCGCCACCGAGGTGTAGGCCACCAGCTTCTTGGCGTCCGGCTGCACTGCCGCCACCCAGGCGGCGTACACGATGCCCGCCGTGCCGAGCACCATCATCACCGTCACCACCGAGGGATGCTGGGAGGCGGCCGGAAAGAACGGCAGCAGGAAGCGCAGGAACCCGTAGGTGCCCATCTTGAGCAGGATCGCGGCCAGCACCACCGAGCCCGGCGTGGGAGCCTCCACGTGCGCGTCCGGCAGCCAGGTGTGGAAGGGGAACAGGGGCACCTTGATCGAGAACGCCAGCGCGAAGGCGGCGAACAGCCAGAGTTGCTCGCGCATCGAGAGCGACACGCCGAGGATGTCCAGGTAGGCGAAGGATCCGTCTCCGGCGCCCGCGGTCGCGGCGTAAAGGTAGAGGATCCCGACCAGCATCAGCAGCGACCCCACCGCCGTGTACAGGAAGAACTTCACGGCGGCGTAGATGCGCCGCTTGCCTCCCCAGACGCCGACGATGAAGTACATCGGCACCAGGGTGAGTTCGAAGAAGACGTAGAACAGCATCAGATCCAGCGCCGTGAAGACGCCGATGATGCCCGTCTGCAACAGGAGCATGAGGGCGTAGAAGGACTTCCGGCGGCGGGTGATGTAGCGGAACGAGCCGAGAATAGTGATCGGGGCCGTGAAGCAGGACAGCAGCACCATGAACAAAGAGATGCCGTCGATGCCGAGCGCGTAGTGCACGCCCCACGCCTCGATCCAGGGCACGCTCGACGCCATCTGAAAGCCCGGATCCCCCACAGTGAAGGACCACCAGAGGCCGAGGCTCACGACGAAGAGCGCGAGCGTCCAGCCGAAGGCGATGTGCCCGGACCGTTCCTCGTCCTCGAGCAGCACGTGCAGCATCGCGGCCATCGGACCCCACAGCAGCACGTGCAGGATCCAGGAGTCGAACGCGACCGCTTGCAGCAGGCTCGTCATGACCGGCTCCCTAGAAGACCACGAAGCCCAGGATCGCGAGGACCCCGAGCGTGAGGACGAGGGCGTAGGTGTTGACCTGTCCTGTCTGGAAGAGGCTCACGAAGGCGCCTCCGGCCCGCGTCACCAGCCCCAGCCCGTTCACCGCGCCGTCGATCAGGACGGCGTCGATGACGCGCCAGGAGAAGCGCGAGGCCGCGAGGACCGGCTGGACCACGAAGCGGTCGTAGAACTCGTCGACGTACCACTTGTTGAAGAGCAGGCTCTTGAGGCCCGTGGGCACGGCGGCTTCAGCGGCGGGCACCACCTTCCAGCGGGCTGCGGCGCGCGCCGTGAACAACACCAGCGCCAGCGCGGCCAGCGTGGACAGTCCCGCCCACAGCACCTCGCCGCCGCCGAAGGGGGCGGCGTGGGCGGGCTCGCCCAGATGCTCGTAGCGGATTTCCGTCGCGCTGGCTGTAATCGGCTCAAGCCAGTGGTGCAACCATTCCGAGGTGGGAAGCGCTCCCGCCAGCCCGAGCACCGATGCGGCTACTTCCTCCGGGACGTTGACCCACCCGCCCACGACGGAGAGGATCGCCAGCAGGATGAGCGGGATGGTCATGACCCGGGGTGCCTCGTGCAGATGGCGCGCCTCCTCGCGCCCCGTGCGGTTGGCGCCGTGGAAGGTCATCACCATGAGGCGGGTCATGTAGATGGCGGTGAGCAGCGCCGTCGCCAGGGCGAGCACCCAGAGCACCGTGAAGAGCGCCGGGTAGCTGCTGGAGGCGGCCAGGCCGGCGTACCAGATGATCTCGTCCTTGGAGAAGAACCCGGCCAGCGGCCAGATGCCCGCGATGGCCAGCGTCGCGATCCACATGGTGATCCAGGTCACCGGCATCGACGTGCGCAGCCCGCCCATGTTGCGCATGTCCTGGGGGTCGGCGTCGCTGTGGGTGCCGTGCAGCGCGTGGTGCATGGCATGAATCACCGCCCCCGACCCCAGGAACAGGAGCGCCTTGAAGAAGGCGTGGGTCATCAGGTGGAAGATGCCGACATAGTACGCCCCCACCCCGACGGCCAGGAACATGTAGCCGAGCTGGGAAATGGTGGAGTAGGCGAGCACCTTCTTGATGTCGTACTGCGCGAGCGCGATGGTGGCGGCGAGCAGTGCGGTGAGCACGCCCACCGCGGCCACGACGGCGCTGCTTACCGGAGCCAGTGCGAAGAGGACCGAGGTGCGCGCCACCATGTAGACGCCCGCGGTGACCATGGTCGCGGCGTGGATCAGCGCGGAGACCGGGGTGGGACCGGCCATCGCGTCCGGCAGCCAGACGTACAGCGGGATCTGGGCGCTCTTGCCCGCCGCTCCCAGGAAGAGGAACAGCGTGATCGCGGTGACGGTGACGCCTCCGTACTCGAGCAGCGCCGGGGCATCGGCGAAGACCTCCGGGAAGGCCAGGGTGCCGAAAGCCGTGAACACCAGGAACATCGCCACCAGGAAGCCGAAGTCGCCGATGCGGTTGACGATGAAGGCCTTCTTGCCGGCGTCCGCCTTCTCGCGGTCCCGGAACCAGAAACCGATCAGCAGGTAGCTGCACAGCCCAACCCCCTCCCAGCCCACGAACATGACCGGGAAGCTCGCCCCGAGCACGAGCACCAGCATGAAGAAGACGAAGAGGTTGAGGTAGGAGAAGTAGCGCGCGTAGCCGGGGTCGTCGTGCATGTAGCCGACGCTGAACACGTGGATCAGGAAGCCTACGCCGGTCACCACCAGCATCATGATCATGCTGAGCTGGTCCAGTTGGAGCGCCGCGTCCACCTCCAGCGCCCCGGTGACCATCCAGCTCCAGTAGCTGACGACCACGGGGTCGTGCAGATCCGCGTGGAACATCCCCGCGAAGTTGAGCAGCACGACCACGAACGAGAGCCCGACCACCCCCGGCCCCACCAGCGTGACCCAGCGCTTGTGCCCGTCGTCCTGATGCTCGGGTCCGTCGTCGCCCGCGCGCACCGCGGCCGCCGCGCGCGCGCCCACCCGCATCGCCAGGACGCCGTTGAACAGGAAGCCCAGCAGGGGCAGCAGGACGATGAGCCCGGGCAGAACCGGCTCGTATGCGGCCGGCTGGGCGCCTTCCTGGAGGAGTCCGGAGAGCGGCGCGAGCGTCATCCAACTACCACTTGAGCAGGTTGAAATTGTCCACGTTGACGGTCCGGTAGTGCCGGAAGATGGAGATGATGATCGCGAGCCCGACCGCGGCTTCCGCGGCCGCCACCGTCATGACGAAGAAGACGAATACCTGTCCCTCCACGCCCACGTACCGGGAAAAGGCCACCAGCGCCAGGTTCACTGCGTTCAGTTGGAGCTCGATGCAGAGGAACATGATGATGGCGTTCCGGCGCACGAGCACCCCGAAGGTGCCGATCACGAACAGCAGGGCGCTGGTGGTCAGTGCCTCGGTCAGCACGCGGCGCTCCTCATACCCGCTTCTTCGCCAGCGCGACGGCGCCTACCACCGCGACCAGCAGCAGGATTCCGGTGATCTCGAAGGGAACCACGTATTCCTGGAAGAGCGGGCGCGCGATGAGCGACACCGCACCCCGTTCGGCCAGCTCCAGGTCCATCGCCGCCGCGCCGGGGAAGCTCTCGTACAGCGGGCTGGTCTCAGTGCCGCCGAAACGGGTCGCAAGGATGCCGCAGATCGCCCCCGAGACGACGAAGGCGCACACGGCGTAGAGTCCGCGCACCAGGTCGTCCCGGTAGTCGTGCCCCAGGTTCAGGAGCATGATCACGAACAGGAAAAGCACCATGATGGCGCCGGCGTAGACCATGACCTGGATGGCGGCCAGGAAGTGCGCTTCCAGGAGCACGTAGATCCCGGCTACGCTCGCCAGCGACACCACCATGAACATGAGGCTGGCCACCGGATTCCGGCTCGCCACCACCCCGATGCCTCCGCCCACCACGGTCACGGCGAAGACGTAGAAGAGGATCAGCTCCATCCCCTCACTCCGATGCGGGGTCGGAGGGGTCCCAGAGCGCGGTGACCGGATGCTCCTGCTCCATCAGCCGGTCGAGGTCGTAGACGAAGCGCTCGCGCGTGTACTCGGCGTTCTCGAAGTGCTGGCCCACATGGATCGCCTCCACCGGGCACACCTCCTGGCACATCCCGCAGAAGATGCAGCGGAACTCGTCGATCTCGTAGACGATGGGGTAGCGGTTGCCCTGATCGTCCTCGCCGCCAACCAGGCGGATGCAGTTGGCCGGGCAGACCGTGGGGCAGAGGCCGCAGGCGACGCACTTCGGGCGCCCGTCGGCGTGCACCTCCATTCGGTGGGTGCCGCGCCAGCGGGGATGGAGTTCCGTGGGCTCCTCGGGATAGCTGCGCGTCACCTTGCGCGGGTTGACCATGTGCCGGAAGGTCAGCGACATCCCTTTGAGGGCGGCTCTCAGGTACGAGCTCCGGGCCGCTTCGGGCCGGCGTATCACCTTCACCGATATGGCCATGGCGACTCCCGCGGGATCATGGGTGGGCGGCCGGCGCCGGGCGCGCGGCCCGTCCGGCTGGCGCGGCCCCGGTAATGATGCGGCCGCGGTCGAGGTAGAGGGCGAACATGGCGGTGGCGACGAGGCTCACTCCGGTCAGCGCCAGGGCGAAGCCCGGTCCGCCGGACACCCCCAGCTGATCCAACACCAGGATGGTGGCGCCCACGAGCATGACGTAGGCGAGCGCGGTGGGCAGCATCACCTTCCAGCCCAGGTGCATGACCTGGTCGTAACGGAAGCGCGGCAGTGTCCAGCGCACCCAGATGTAGAGGACCACGAAGAAGGTGGTCTTGAGCATGAAGGCGCCCAGGGTGAGCAGCGTGGTCCAGATGGACAACTGCGCCGGGATGGGGTCGCCCGCCGCGGTAAACCCGGAGATGAGGCCGCCCTCGTACGGGATGAAGTTGTCCCCCGACCAGAAGGGGATGTCCCATCCTCCCAGGAAGAGCGTGGCCATGAGCGCCGAGGCCGTGATCACGTGCGCGTACTCGGCGATGAAGAACATGCTGAACTTCATGGACGAGTACTCGGTGTGGTATCCGGTCACCAGCTCGGACTCGGCTTCCGGCATGTCGAAGGGCAGCCGGTTGGTCTCCGCGAACGCCGAGATGAGGAAGAGCAGGAAGCCGAGCGACAGGGGGAGGATGTACCACAGCCCCAGTTGCTGATCGGCGACCATCCGGGTGAGGGTGACGTTGCCCGCAAGCATCAAGACCGGGATCAGCGAGAGCCCCAGCCCGACCTCGTAGCTCACCATCTGGGCGGAGGCGCGCAGGCCGCCCAGAAGCGCGTACTTGTTGTTGGATGACCACCCGCCCAGGAAGATCCCGTACACCCCGAGCGAGCCGATGGCGAGGATGTAGAGCACCCCCACCGGCAGGTCTGCGACGATCATGTCCACCGTCCCCCATGGCGTGGGCAGCGGGGCGGCGAAGGGAATCACGGCGAAGGTGACCAGCGCCGGCATGATCGACAGCATCGGCCCCAGAACGAAGAAGAAGCGCGATGCCGTGGCCGGGTCGGTCTCCTCCTTGATGATGTTCTTGAGGCCGTCGGCGATGGGCTGCAGGAGTCCGAACGGGCCTACTCGATTCGGTCCCAGGCGATCCTGGATAAAGGCCGACAGGCGCCGTTCGGCCCAGGTGGCGTACATGATCGCCACCATCAGCGCCGTGAACACGGCCAGCACCTTGACGGCGGCGGCGATCAGGAAGGCCGTCGGCGAGAGTTCGTTCATCGTTCTCCCGCGATGGCCGCGGGACGATTGGCTGGCACCCCTTGGGCGCCGAGCTGGTCGTAGTCGAGCCCCTCATACTCCGGCACCCGTGCCGCAAGCCGGCTGAACGACTCGGCCGCGCTCGCCGGCGCCGGTTCTCCGGCGAGGGAGGCGGTCAGTGCGCCGAGCACCTGCCACGCCGGCTGGGCGTTCCCGGCACCCCTGAGAGCGGGCTCGAAGCGCTGCACCCGGGTTTGCACGTTGGTGAAGGTCCCCTCCTGCTCCGCGAAGGTGGTGACCGGGAGCACGAAGTGCGCGCTGCGGGCAGCCGGCGCCGGGTGGGTTCCGAGATATACGAAGAGCTCCGCACGCGAGCCGAAGTCCTCCGGCTGGTCCGTCAGCTCGTCGCCCAGCACGATCAGCGTGCCGGTGCTCGCCGCCACCTCGTCCAGCCCTCCGCGGGCGTCGTCGCTTCCGACCCGGCGCATCCCCAGCAGTTCGGCGCCGCGGGTGTTGGGCGCCAGGTCGCGGCGACGGGCCAGCACGGGGGAGCCGGGCAGCGGGGCCTCGTCCGCAGCCCGCCGCGATCGGTACACGACACCTTGTCCGCCAAGGCGCTCCACCAGTTCCCGGAAGGCGCCCAGATCTTCGTTGGATGCGTGTGCGGAAGCGACGGCGTGGACGGGGCCGCGGCGATCTTCGAACCGCTCCCGCAACGAGGCGAGAGCTCCGTGCCATCCGGGCGCCGACCAGCCGCCGTCCCCTCGCACAAAGGGCTCCTCGATCCGGTCGCTCCGGTTCATCCACTCGTAGTGGCCGCGGCCGTAGTCGCACATCCAGTGGCCGTTGACCTCGGGGTTTTCCCGCGGCTTGAGCCGATGCACCACGTTGTCGCGGGTGTGGAGGTCGACGTTGCACCCCTGAGAGCAGTTGGGGCAGACGGACGGGGTGTGGTCGAGGTCCCAGGCGCGCGCCTTGTGCAGGAAGTCCTTCGAGACCAGTGCTCCCACCGGGCAGATGTCGACGATGTTGCCCGACCAGGGGGAGTCCTTCAGCCCCTGTTCGAAGAAGGTGTCGATGACCGCCCGGTCGCCGCGCTCGACCACGGTCAGCACGGGATCCTGGGCCATCTCCTCCATGAAGCGCACGCAGCGGGTGCACATGACGCAGCGGTCGCCGTAGAAGAGGACGTCGCCCCCGAAGTCGTCGCGGCCGAACACACGCTTGGGCTCGACCCCGCGGCCGTGCGCGCGGCCCTCGGAGTGGACGTAGTCCTGCAGCTTGCACTCCCCGGACTGGTCGCAGATGGGACAGTCCAGCGGGTGGTTGACGAGGTAGAACTCGAGCACGCCCTTGCGCATCTCGCGCGCCAGCCCCTCGTCGGTGCGCACCACCTGGCCGTCCTGGGCCTGAGTGACGCAGGAGGGCATGGGCTTGGGCGCGCCCTCCACGTCCACCAGGCAGAGGCGGCACTGGGCGGGCGCGGACAGCGCCGGATGATAGCAGTAGTGCGGCACCTCCACGCCGATCTCCTCGGCCGCATGCAGCAGCGAGGTGCCCTCGGGGACCGTGACCTCGCGGCCGTCGATGGTCAGGGTGACGGTGCTCACGCGACCTCCGCTCTCTCGGCGCCGTGGATCAGGGCCAGGTATTCGTCCCGGAATTTCTCGATGGAGGAGACCACCGGAGCCGCCGCCGAATCGGACAGCACACAGATGGTGGTGCCCGTCATCTGGGCGCTCATGTCGAGCAGGGTGTCCAGGTCGGACTCGGTGCCCCGGCCCGCTTCGATGCGGCGAAGCACCTGCGTCATCCAGGAGGTGCCCTCGCGGCAGGGCGTGCACTGCCCGCACGACTCGTGCGCGTAGAACTGCACCATGCGCCGCACCTCGCGCACGATGTTGGTGCGATCGTCCATCACGATGACCGAGGCGCAGCCGAGCATCGAACCGGCGGCCTCCACCCCCTCATAGCACAGCGTGCATTCCCGGCAATCCTCCACATCCATGAGCGGAACGGAACTGCCGCCCGGGATCACGGACTTGAGCGCCCGTCCTTCGGCCACGCCGCCGCACACGTCCTCGATCAGCTCCATCATCGGAAAGCCCAGCGGCAGCTCATAGTTGCCGGGTTTCTCCACATGGCCGCTCACGCAGAAGAGCTTGGTGCCGGGGGATTTGTCGGTGCCCCACTGCCGGTACCACTCCCCTCCGTGCTCCACGATGTGGGGCACGGCCGCCAGGGTCTCGACGTTGTTGATGGTGGTGGGCATGGAATAGACGCCCACCGCGGCCGGAAAGGGCGGCTTCACCCGCGGTTCCCCGCGGCGGCCCTCGAGGGAGTTCATGAGGCCGGTCTCTTCACCGCAGATGTACGCCCCGGCACCCACGTGCACGGTCACCTCGATGTCGTTTCCCGAGCCCAGGATGCGGCGCCCGGCAAACCCTCGCTCGTACGCCTCCTCGACCGCCCGCGCCATGACCTGGCTGGCTTCGAAGAACTCGCCGCGAAGATAGATGTAGGCGTGCCGCGAGCCCATCGCATACGCAGCGATCAGGCACCCCTCGATCAACTGATGGGGATCCCAGCGAATCAGCTCGCGGTCCTTGAAGGTTCCGGGCTCCGATTCGTCTGCGTTGCACAGCAGGTAGTGCGGCTTGATCCCGGCCTTCGGCATGAAGCTCCACTTGAGCCCCGTGGGAAAACCCGCCCCTCCCCTGCCCCGCAGTCCCGATGCCTTCACTTCGTCGATCACCGCGGCCGGCCCGATCTCGAAGGCCCGCTCGAGCCCCATGTATCCGCCCCGCTCCCGGTATCCGTCGAGCGTGCGCGCCCCGGGATCCCCGAAGTTGCGGGAGATCATGCGCACCTCGCGCTCGTGCACGTAGGGGTAGGCCATCTACTCGCCGTGCTCCCTGAGGCGCTCCAGCAGAGCGGGCACGTCGTCCGGCAGCACGTTCTCGTAGTAGCGGGAGTTGATCTGTACGGCGACCGGGAAGCCGCACGCGGCCAGGCACTCCACCTCGATGACGGTGAAGTCGCCGTCCCCGGAGGTCTCCCCCAGCTCGGTGCCCGTGTGCCGAAGGAAGGCGTCGAGCACCTCCTCGCCCCTGCACAGGCTGCAGCTGATGTTGGTGCAGACCTGGATGAGGAATCGCCCCACCGGCCGCTTGTTGTACATCGTGTAGAACGTGACCGTGCCGCGCACCTCGGCCGACGCCAGGCCGAGCAGCGCCGCCACCTCGTCCATCGTCTCGGGGGAGACGTGGCCGCGCAGTTCCTGGGCCAGGTTCAGCGTGGGAATGAGGGCGGCGCGCGCGGTCGGGTAGCGCGTGCGAATCTTCTCGAAGCGCTCCTTGTACGCGCCCTCGAAGAGGACGGCGTCCGGATCCTTGTCGGGGAGCATGTACGGATACGAGGGAGCCGCCGATTCGTGGCCTCCGTCGAGAGGCCGCTCGCCCACGAAATCGGTGCCGCGCACCTCCGCTTCGGTGAGGTCGAACTCTCCCGTGTTGCCTGCCCAGCCGGGGTTGCGGAACGGCACGCGGGCGGGAGCGCTCATCGGTCGATCTCGCCCAGCACGATGTCGAGGCTCGCGTTGATCATGATGAGGTCGGCCACCAGGTGCCCCTCTGCCAGCTTGGCGATCGCGGACAGGTTGACGAAGGAGGGCGGGCGGATGCGCCAGCGCACCGGCTTGGGTCCGCCGTCGCCCACCAGGTACATGCCCAGCTCCCCCTTCGACCCCTCGACGGAGAAGTAGCAGTCCTCGGCGGGCGCGTCGATGCCGTCCATGATGAGCTTGAAGTGGTGGATCATCGACTCCATGTCGCTCATGCAGTCGGTCTTGCTCGGCAGGCTGATGCGCGGATCCTCGACGTTGATGGGGCCGTCGGGAAGACGGTCCAGCGCCTGATGCAGGATGGCTACGCTCTGGCGCATCTCCTCCATGCGCACCAGGTAGCGGTCGTAGCAGTCCCCGTTCTCGCCGACCGGGACTTCGAAGTCGTAGGTCTCGTAGTCGTAGTAGGGGCGGTCCTTGCGCACGTCGTAGTCCACCCCGCTCGCACGCAGGTTGGGACCGGTGAAGCCACAATCAACCGCGTCTTCGGGACCGATCGCGCCGATGTTCATGGTGCGGCCCTGATGGATCGCGTTGGTGGTGAGCAGCGCGTCGATCTCGTTCAAGGTGCGGGGGAAAGTATCGATGAACTCGCGCACGCCCTCCGCCCAGCCGGGCGGCAGATCCGACATCATGCCCCCGACGCGGGTGGCGGAGGTCGTGATGCGGGCGCCAGTCAGCTCCTCGTGCAGTTGGTAGATGCGCTCGCGCTCCTGGAATGCGTACAGGAATGGGGTGAAAGCTCCCACGTCGATGGCGGTGGTGCCCAGCCAGAGCAGGTGCGAGAAGATGCGGTCCAGCTCCAGGCAGACTACGCGCACCACCTTGCAGCGCTCGGTGACCTCGATGCCCATCAGCTTCTCGACCGCCATGGCGTATGCGCAGTTGTAGATGAGCGGCGCCAGGTAGTCCATGCGGTCGGTCAGCGGCACGATCTGGTTGTACGTGCGGTACTCGCCCAGCTTCTCGAAGGAGGAGTGCAGGTATCCTATGTGCGGCGTGACCGACACCACGGTCTCTCCGTCGAGTTCGCAGATGAGCCTCAGCACGCCGTGCGTGGCGGGGTGCTGGGGCCCGATGTTGATGAGCATCTCCTCGGACCCGATGTCGGGCTCGGCGACATCGACGGGCGCCAGCGGTCCCATGGCGGGCCGGGCGTCCATCCCCATTTCCGCTCCCCGCCCCACCGGGATATCCACCGTCCGCCGCGTCATCGGCCCTGGCTCTCCGGGGCGGAGTTCGGCGATTCGTCCGCAGGGACGATCTGGGGCGCGCCACGTCCCTCCAGCTCCTCCGGCATGTAGTACTGCTCCAGGTCCTGGGAGAGGGCGCGGCGGGTCTGCTCGGCGCGGGAGAAGCGGCCCCGCAGCGGGAAGTCCTTTCGCAGGGGATGACCTTCGGCATAGTTCTCGGGCATGAGAATGCGGCGGAGGTCCGGATGCCCCCGGAACTCGATCCCGAACAGATCGTAGACTTCGCGCTCGAGCCAGTCGGCCGCGCTCCAGAGAGCGGTCACCGAGGTGATCGCGAGGCGGGAGAGCGGGAGCTCGCACTTCACGCGTAGCGCCTTGCGGTGCGGTATGGACCAGAGCTGGTAGACGACCTCGAGCGGGCGCCCGTCGCCGTAGTCGACCGCGGTCACGTCGACCAGCAGGTTGAAGCGCTCACCGGGGTCGGTGCGCAGCCAGTCCAGCACCTCCGCATTGCTGCCCGGGTCGATGTAGACCACCTGCTGGTCCCCGGATTGCACCAGGTCGCGCACGACGGCGTTGGGGAATGCCGCGCGCAGAGCTTCAACGGTGGCGGAAGCCGGCATTCCGTGGCGGTCGGGTCGGGTCACGGAATACGGTCGTCGGGCCGGTCGGAGGCGTCGGATCCGGTGGGGCCGCTCACGCGGTTCTGCCGGGTCGAATTGCCGAAGGGTCCGGAGAGCGCCAGCACCTCGTCGGCATCGGCGCGCGCGCGGGCCACCGCCGCCGGGTCCTCGGCGCGCAGCGCGCCGTGCTCGCTCAGGCGCTCCTGCCGGATCTTCTCCTGAATCATCATGAGCCCGTAGATGAGCCCTTCCGGCCTTGGCGGACAACCCGGCACGTAGACATCCACGGGAATGATGGTGTCGATCCCCTGCACCATCGAGTACACGTCGAACACGCCCCCGGAAGAAGCGCAGGCGCCCATGGAGACGGCCCACTTCGGCTGGGGCATCTGGTCCCAGATGCGGCGCAGGACGGGCGCGAGCTTGTAGGGCACCCTCCCCGCGCAGATCAGGACGTCGGCCTGGCGGGGGCTGAACGACATGCGCTCCATCCCGAAGCGCGCCAGATCGAAGTTGCTGGCGGCCGCGGCCATCATCTCGATGGCGCAGCAGGCGGTGCCGAAAGGCATGGGCCAAAGCGAGTTGCGACGGGCCCAGTTGACGACGAAATCGAGGCGCGTGGTCAGAAAGGTGGGGGTTCCCGCGCCCAATACCCCGCCCGGCGGCGAGGAAGCCACGGGAAGGCGTTCAGCGGGTTTTTCGCTCAGTCCCAATCGAGGCCTCCCTTTTTCCATTCGTACACCAACCCCGCGGTGAGCACCGCCACGAAGATGGAAGCAGCCACGAATCCGCTCCACCCCAGCGCGCGCATCTCGACGGCCCAGGGGATGAGGAAGACCGCTTCCAGGTCGAAGACGATGAAGCTGATGGCGACGAGGTAGAACTTCACCGAAAAGCGGGCGCGGGTGTCGCCCAGCGGGATCATGCCGGACTCGTAAGGCATTGCCTTCTGGGGAGTTGGCCGGCGAGGATTGAGGATGTGAGACAACGCCACCATGAACACAGCGTTGAGGGCGGAGACCCCGAAGATGAGCAGGATCGGCAGGTAGGCGTCCGACATCAAGTCGCCCGCGTGTGGAGGGGTTTCGCAGGAGTTCGGGTGGCAGAAAGCTACCCATGCGTCCCCACCCGGTCAAGCCGGAACGGAGCGTCCGCAGGCCGATTCGGCGTCCGCCGAAGGCCCGGGCACCGGAGGTGCCGCACGGGGTATGGCAGAAGGCGCCCGGAGTTGCGGGCGGCGCGGCAGATGCAGGATCCGGCACGGCGTTTGCAGGAGCAGCGTGCAGGGGTCCGTTCCCGAGGCACTGAGCCGACTGTACGGTCACTTTCTGCCGCACGTCGATGGTTCGGGTCCGGAATATGAGCCTGAGACCTGGGATGCAGACCCACAGGCCGAGAGGACGACATTCTTCGGAGCTGGCCCGGCCAGCAGATGATGACAATGACCCCAACAATTGAGAATAGTGAGCCTGAAATACGGCTCGCTAGCAACCTTTGAGACAGGAGGAGTGAACTGTGATGCGTCGCATAACGCGTCTTCGCACTCTCGACCAGGTTCGGCGCTTCCTGAACGCCGCCGATGCCCCGGGGTTGAGGACTGAAAGCCGTGAATCCATATATAGTTTCGTTCGCAAGACATTGGACAGATTCGAATACCACGATCTCAGGAAGCGCGACAAGAGCTTGCTGAAGACGTTCCTGACCAGAGTGACCGGGCTTTCGCGCGCTCAGCTGACACGTCTGGTCGCGCAGCATCGCGAGACCGGCACCATCCGAGACCGTCGCGGCTCGCCGCCCGATCCAAGAGCTGCGTAGGCAGCGGCCAGCTCACCGTCCCGAGTTGGCCGGCCGGTGCGGAACGGACTCCGGTGCGGCGCGGAGCCTTGCCGCGATTCGGGCCCATTTCCATGATGCAACCGGCAGCGCGTCATCCGCACGCGTTCACGCGCCTCGTGTTGGAGGACACCATGGCCGGTTTGTCGATGCGGCTCCCTTCCCGTTGGCCTCGCCCGAAGCACTGTCGCATTCGTCGACCATCGGCGCGCGGCGCCGCGGCTCTGGCGGTCGTCTGCATCTTCCCGGCACTGAGGGCATCACCGGGGGCGGGGCAGGAGCCCCCGGATACGGTTGTGGCCGGGGACTCTCTGCTGGTCGTGGTCGGTTCCCGCGCACAGATACAGGATCCGGTGCTTCTGCCCGTACCTGTGGATATCTATGGCTCCGAGGAGTTGTCCCGCCTGGGCGACATCGACCTGGGCGAGGCGCTCGGGCGGGTCGCGCCGTCGTTTAACTCGACGCGGTTGACAGTCGGTGACGGTGCGGCGTTCCACGTCGCCACGTTGCGCGGAATGAACCCGGATCAGGTGCTGGTGCTGATCAACGGCAAGCGCCGACACGGGATCGCGTTTGCCAAGGTTCTCACCATGCTGGGCATGGGCACCACCGGCACCGACCTGCGCGCCATTCCGATTCATGCCATCGAACGCATCGAAGTTCTGCGCGAAGGCGCAGCTTCTCAATACGGATCGGACGCCATCGCCGGGGTCATCAACGTCGTCCTGAGGGATGCAGCCACCGGCTCCAGATGGTCCACCTACCTGGGCCGCACTTCGTTCGGAGACGGCGAACGGCTCCTGACTTCCGGGAACGTCGGGCTTGGCCTGGGGGAGCGCGGCGGATTCCTGAACTTCACGGGGGAGTACTCGCGGCAGACGGCCAGCCAACGGGGTGGCGAGGCGCCCACCTGCTTCAGTCCGAATCCTGCATATCCGCCGTGTGCCGACGGGGGCAAGGTGATGTATCTGTCGCGCAACGGTGAACCCGACTACGAGGGGGGCGCGGTGATGGCGAATGCCGCACTGCCCGTCGGCGAGACGGCGGAGCTCTTTGCGTTCGGCGGCTATTCGCGCCGCAGCGCGGTGTCGGACGGCCTGTACCGGAAGGCCGACTGGGTGCCTCGCAACGTCTCGTTCGCGTATCCCGACGGCTTCTTTCCAACCGAGGAATCCGACCTCCTGGATGCATCGCTGGTCGCGGGGCTCCGGGGAGACCTGGATGCGTGGTCGGCCGAACTGAGCGCCGGGTTCGGCCAGGGCCGCTTCGCGTTCGACGTGGCCAACTCCATCAACCCGTCCTATGCCGCGGCGCACCTCGCCGACAACCCGGCGGCGTCGGCTGCGGAAATCGCTGCCGCCGCGGGTCCCAGGTCCGCCCATAGCGGGACGCTCAACCTCCGCCAACTGCACCTGAACGCGGACGCCCAGCGTGATCTGGAACTGGGCTCCGCTCCGGGGCTGCTGGCTGTAGGTGCCGCCTTGCGCGGCGAGAGCTACCGGATGGAGGCCGGTGATCCCGTGAGCTACGGTTGTGGGCCGGGCAATACCCCCGGCAGCTTTCCGGCCGCGCACGACTTGAACGTGGACGGCACCGAGGTGGCGAGCTGCGGCATGCAGGGCTACCCGGGCTACAGCCCCCAGTCCGCGGTGGAGAGCGAACGGGATCGGTTCAGCGTGGGCGTCTATGCGGACTCGGAGATCAGGCCCATGGATGAAGCGATGACGCTTGGCGGAGCGCTGCGCTTCGAGAACTACAGCGACGCAGGCAGCTCACTCACGGCCAAGGTGGCAACCCGGCTCGAGCTGGGGGAATCGGGAGCCGCCCTGCGGGCTGCGGTCTCGACCGGTTTCCGGGCGCCGGGCCTGCCACAACGCGGCTTCAACACCCTGGGCTTCGTGGGCAGCAGCGCCGGGCTGCGAACGAACGGGTTTCTCCCCGAGGGCGATCCCATCGCCTGTGCGGACTTCGGAGCCTGCTCGCTCGGCCACGAAACGTCTCTCAGCCTTACCGGAGGGCTTGTTTTCGCACACCAGAGCGGATTCCGGCTGACCGCGGACTATTATCGCGTGGCGGTCAGGGACGCGATCGCTCTCACGGAAGCGCTCGGCGCCGAGCACGGCTTGCGCGCCAATGCGCAGTTCCAGGGCCGACCGGTGGATGCGGTTGCGTTCTGGACCAACGCGATCGACACGCGCACCCGGGGACTGGACGTCGTGGCCGGCTGGCGTTTCCGTGGAATGAATTGGGGCGCCGCCGATCTCTCGGCCAGTCTGCACCGGAACGAGACCGCGATCACCGCGAACCGGAACCCCCATTTCATCCGCGATACGCAGACGATGCTCATCACCCAGGCTCAACCGGGGACGCGCATCGCCTTCAGCGGAGACGTGAGATGGGCGTCGGGCGTCGGCGCGCGCGTTCGCATGCGGCACATGGGGTCGATCATGGTGCCCACCGTGTTCGAAGATCCGACCGGGATCAGCGGCGCGGCCATCGCGGATGTCGAAGTCACGTTCACGATCGACGACCGGATCCGGGTGGGACTGGGTGCGAACAACCTGCTGGACAAGCTGCCGGCGCGGCTCGCGGACGACCACGTCGCGCAGCTGTGGTCCCTGAACTATGCACCCGAGTCGCCCTACGGGATCGCGGGACGGATCACGTATCTGAAACTGGACGTATTCGGAGGCTGACCCGCGGGGCGCAGGGTCCTGCCGACCAGTGCCGTCGCAGCGGCTCCCACGGCTGCTCGGGGTCGGCCGGCCGGAAAACCGCGTCCCGTCAGTGCCGGAAGAGCCGCCTTCCCGTGAAGACCATCGCGACCTCGTGCTCGTCCGCTGCGGCGATGACTTCTTCGTCGCGGATCGAACCGCCCGGTTGCACGATGGCGCGAACACCGGCCGCCGCTGCTGCGTCGACACCGTCCCGGAAGGGGAAGAAGGCATCGGAGGCGAGGGCGCACCCGGAAAGGTCGAGCCCGGCGGCGGCGGCCTTTCTGACCGCGAGCTCGGAGGCATCCACCCGGCTCACCTGTCCCATGCCGATGCCCAGGGTGGCGCCGTCGCGCGCGAGCAGGATGGCGTTCGACTTCACCCCCGCGACCGCCGACCAGGCGAAGTCCAGGTCGTCGAGTTCGCGTCCGGAGGGCGTACGGCGGGTCACGACCTTCCACTCCGCGCTCTCAAGCCCGTAGAAAGGCGGCGATGGAACCGACTGCGCGAGCAGGCCGCCGGAGACGGTGCGCAGCGTGCGCGGTTCGGGGAGGCGGCCGTGCGCCGCGAGGAACGCGGCCGAAGTGCGGCGCGCGGGTGAGGCCGTCGGCCACCAGTCGACGCGGTCCGGGTCGAGCGGGAGGCGGGCGCGCGCGACCGGGTTACCGGACATGGCCAGCAGGCGCAGGCCGGACTTGCGCGCCAGGATCTTCATGGCTTCGTCGTCGAACGCAGGCGCGACCAGGCACTCGATAAAGAGTTCCGACATGTGCCCCGCGGTGGCGGCGTCGATGCGACGATTGACCGCGATCACGGACCCGAAGGCGCTCACCGGGTCGGTGCGGAGAGCCCGCAGGTAGGCCTCTTCCAGCGTCTCCGCGAGCGCCATCCCCGCGGGTGTGGTGTGCTTGACGATGCACACGGCGGGGCGCGCCGAGAAAGCGAACGGAGCGAGGCAATGGAGGGCGCCGTCCAAGTCGAGATAGTTGTTGTAGGAGAGCGCCTTTCCGTGGAGCTGCTCGAGGCCGGCCAGGCCGATGGGCCCCTGTCCGCGCCAGCGATAGAACGCGGCCTCCTGGTCCGGGTTCTCGCCATAGCGCAGCGTGCCTTCCAGTTCGGCGGACAACGCGAGGTGGGCCGGGAACATGCCGCCTCCGCTTCCGTCGGCGACCGGATCCCCTGCATCGGTACGGGTTCCGCTCTCCCGCCCGGCCGCCTGTTCCAGCCATACCGCGACGGCGTCGTCGTACGCGCTCGTGTGCGCGAACACCTTCACCGCCAGCTCCCGGCGAAGCGCCCGGCCGTCTGCTTCCCGGTCCAGGGCCGCGAGCACGCGCGGGTAGTCCGCGGGATCCACCACGGCCCAGACATCGGCGTGGTTCTTCGCCGCCGCCCGGATCATGGTGGGTCCGCCGATGTCCACCTGTTCCATCGCGTCACCCACCGAAACGCCGCCCTTCGCCACAGTCTCCCCGAAAGGGTACAGATTGACCGCCACCAGGCCCACGGGCGCGTAGCCCTGCCCGGCGAGCGCGGCCGCGTCGTCCCGGTTCCCGCCCCGGGCCAGGATACCGGCATGGACGGCCGGGTGCAGGGTCTTGACCCGCCCGTCCATCATTTCCGGGTGTGAGGTGACCTCCGCCACCTGCACGACGGGGAGCCCCGCACCGGCGAGTGCCCGCGCCGTGCCCCCGGTCGAGACGACCTCCCATCCGCGGCGGACGAGACCGCGGGCGAACTCTTCGATCCCGCTCTTGTCCGAGACGCTCAGCAACGCCCGCCTTCGAGTCATGTTCGCTCCCCGTTGCCGTGCGAGGCGGCGCCGGACCGCCATGCGAAGCCGGCGGAAATCGCGCGCCCAAGGTCGACTGTGGCCCGTGAGTTCACCAGGAAGGCAGTGCCAGGCGGCGAAAACGGCGTCGGCCGGCACTCTCGGGCGAGAGCTCGGCCGAACTGGTCCACCACCCGCGGATACAGGAGATGCTCGACGCGAAGCACGCGGGCGGCAAGCGTGTGCGGGTCTTCGCCCGGACGAACGGGCACCGGCCACTGGGCGATGATCGGGCCCCGATCGTACTCCTCGTCCACGAAGTGCACCGTGGGCCCGGTTACCGTCGCACCGGCAGCCAGAACTGCCTCGTGCACGCGCATCCCGTACATTCCCTTACCTCCGAACGCCGGGAGAAGCGCGGGATGGATGTTGACCATCCGCTCGCGGAACGCCGCGACGACGGGCGCGGGAATCAGCCGGAGATAGCCCGCCAGCGCGACGAACCCGATTTCGCTGGAGCGGAGCAGGTCGAGCGTTTCGCCCGCGACATCGCCGGACGATCGCCCCGCGACCGGGAGAAAGCGAGCCCGAATCCCGGCATGGCGGCCGCGCTGGAGCACCTTGGCGTCTTCCTGGTCGCTGACGACCAGTTCAACACGCCAGGGGGGTGCGTCGAGGCCGGCGTGATAGTCGAGGATTGCCTGCAGGTTCGAGCCTGAACCGGACGCGAACACCGCTACGGGCAGGCTCACACGAACTCGCCTCCCTGGAAGGGCATCAGAAAGGGGTTGGTGCGGCGCTCCCATCCCACCGTGGTCTCGGGACCGTGTCCGGTGAACAGACGGGTGTCGTCGGAGAGCGTCAGCACCTGTTCGCGGATAGAGTGCAGCAACTGCTGCATGTCTCCACCCGGCAGGTCGGTGCGTCCGATCGAACCCGCGAAGACGACGTCCGCCACTACGGCGATCCGCTCGTCCTCATTGACCAGCACGACATGACCGGGAGAGTGACCGGGGGCGTGGCGCACGCGGAATGCGCATTTCCCGAAACGGAGCTCGTCCCCGTGGGCGAGCGCTTCGTCGACGGCGGGCAGCCGCGGCGCGTGCACACCGAAAGCAGTCGCCTGTTCGGTCGCGGCCCGGTAGAGGAAACCATCGGCCGGATGGAGGAAGATCGGAGCGTTCGTAACGGTACGGATGTCGGGCACGCCCTCGACATGGTCCAGATGGGCGTGGGTCAGCACGACAGCCTTTACATCCAGATGGTCCGCTTCGATCGCGCGGCACATGTCGGGGGCCGCTGCGCCCGGATCGATGACCAGCGTCTCGCGGGTTGCAACGCAGATCGCCAGCCAGGCGTTCTGCTGGAAGCCGTCCGCGCCGGTGAAGGTCCGCAGGCGGATCACCTGCGTGCTGGGTCCGCTACGGGGGGCCTGGGGTGGTCCGCTAGGACCGGGAACAGGATCAGACCGTGAAGGAGCTTCCGCAGCCGCATCCGCCCGAAGCCTGGGGATTGGTGAAGCTGAAGCCCTGTCCCATCATGCCGGACACATAGTCGATCTGCACGCCCTCGAGGTACTGGGCGCTGAAGGGGTCCACGAAAACCCGAAAGTCGTCCAGCTCCAGCACTTCGTCGTCGTCTTCAGGCGCCTCTTCAATGTTCAGGCCGTACTGGAAGCCCGAACAACCGCCGGGGAGTACGGCGACACGCAGTCCGGCGGCGGACCTGGAATCATGATCTTCCAGAAACTGCCGGATCTTCTCGGTAGCTTCAGGCGTCAGGGAAATCTGCATGGTCTTGCTCCTGAGGGTGCGACTCCGTCATTTGACGGGTCAACGGGAAAAACCCGGCTGGCGCGTCCGTGTTCCCCTGCCCCGCCGACCCCCCGCCCGGATCGCGCGCCAACGCTTCCCGGACCCGCACAATCGCGCCTCAATCCTCGTCCCGAGAACACGCGCGCACAACCCGCTCGACGAGCAGGGACTCTTCTTCGGGCTCGACTGTGCGGGGATCGACGCCGAGGCGATCGTCCTCCACGCGCGCGAGCACCGGCGGATCGCCGCGTCTCAGGCGCCCGGCGACGGCGGACACGGACCGCGCGCCGGTGTCCGGTTCCACGACGAAGGTGTCGAGGGCGACCCCCGGACAGGTTCCGCCCCCCACGAGCGAGGTTCCGGGACTCACGCGGGCTGGCACGCCGCGGGCTTCCAGAGCGGCGGCGAGGCGGGTGGCCCGATCGAGCAGCTCTTCCGGAGAAGCAGCGATCATGCGCAGCGCCGGGATCTCCCTCAGGGCGCGGCCGGGATCCCTGTAGAGACGCAGGGTCGCCTCCAGCCCCGCCAGCGTCACCTTGTCGACGCGCAGGGAGCGGCAGAGCGGGTTCTGCCGCATCCTCGCGATCGGCTCTTTCCGTCCCACAAGAATCCCCGCCTGCGGCCCGCCCAGCAGTTTGTCCCCCGAGAAGCCGACCACGTGAGCACCGTTCGCCAGGCTGTCGGCCACCCGCGGTTCTCCCGGAAGGCCGAGCGCGGCGGAGTCCATCATCAACCCGGTGCCCAGGTCGTGGAAGAAGTGGACCCCCAGGCGATCGGCCAGCTCCGCCAGCTCGGCGACGCCCGCTTCTTCGGTGAACCCTTCGATGCGGAAGTTGGAGCGGTGCACCTTGAGCAGCGCCGCGACCTCGCCGGTTTCGAGCGCTGCCTGGTAGTCGGCGATGCGGGTGCGGTTGGTGGAGCCCACCTCGCGCAGACGGACGCCGCTGCGGACCAGGATCTCCGGTATGCGGAAGCCGCCTCCAATCTCCACCAGTTCTCCCCGCGAGACCGCCACCTCCTTCCCCACCGCCAGGGTGTTCATGCCCAGCACCAGTGCGCCGGCGGCGTTGTTGACCACGAGCGCGGCTTCGGCCCCGGTGAGCTCCCGCAGGAGTTGTACGCAGTGCACGTAGCGCGACCCCCGGCTCCCGCGCTTCAGGTCGAACTCCAGGTTGCCGTACCCGCGCGCGGCCCGAGCCATGGCGGAGCGGGCGGCGGGTGCGATGGGCGCCCGGCCCAGGTTGGTGTGGAGCACCACGCCGGTGGCGTTGATCACCGGCCGGAGGGAGGGGATGCCGTCAAGGACCAGCGCCTTTTCGACCTCGCCGGCGAGGTCGCCGACGTTCGGCGGCGCGTGGCCGGTTCCGCGCGCGAGATCCTCCCTGGCGTGGTCCAGCGCCAGGCGCAGATGGTGGAGGATGCGCTGGCGCGGATGGGCGGCGAGCAGCGCGGCGAAGGCGGTAGAGGCCAGCGCGCGGTCGACGCTCGGCAGGTGGCGGCGCGGGTCGGTCATCGAACCGTGCCGGACGGATCGTCGCGGGAGAACCGCCTCCGTGCCGGCAGCATCCGGACGCTCTTGCCACGCCGGAGGAGGTCCGTGGCCGGGAGGATCGCGACCGTGCCGCGGCGTGACGAATCAACGGGTAGGGCCGATACCGTGTCGCGGCGCACGGAGTCGGCGGCCTGCGAGGCGATCGTGTCCCTGCGGGCGGAGTCGGCCGGAGGCGGCGGAATGGTGTCGCGAGCAGTCGAGTCGGCCGGGACGGCAGGCGTGTCGCCGGGCGCCGCTTCCCCGGGGACGCCAGCTGCCGCGGGAATGGTGTCGCGCACGGCTGAATCCGCCGGGACGGTGAGCGTGTCGCCCGGAGGCGCCGGGATGGTATCCGTGGCAACGCTGTCCGCCTCGGCCTGCGTGGTGTCTTCGGGGGGCGGCGGCGGCGGGGCGGGGCGCGTAAAGCCGACGGTTCCCCCGCCTCCCCCCACGCCGTTGATGTTGGTGATGTTCGATATCTCTACCTCGTAGGGCACGTCGGGGGCCAGCACTCCGTCCAGGATGACGATGAATGTCTGCTGCGCCGTGGGCCGTTCTTCCGCCTCCCCGGCTTCTGACGCGTCCTGCTCCGCCTGAACCGGCGGCGGGTCGGGTTCCGTCTCGGCCGGCCCGCGTGCGTCCCCGGGATCCACTGCCGCCGTGGTATCGCCCGCGGCCGCTTCGGCCCGGGCCGCCGAATCCGCCTGCGCCTGCGCCACGCTGTCCCGGACCGCCTGTTCCCGCGCGAGGCTGTCGGCCAGCGCGCTCCGATAGGCGTCCGCCTCGTGCTGATGGAGGACGGCCAGGGCTCCGGGCGCGTCAACGCTGTCGGAAGTGACCACGACGCGCACGTCGTCCAGCGGGAGTTCCGGATCGAGGTAGTCGTCGAGGGAGACGCCCAGGCTGATGGAATCCTCGACGATGACGCGCGCGAGCCGCGCCGAGGTGGTGTCCCGCGCCAGCAGCGCGACCTCGAGCACGATCGTGGTGTCGGCGGCTTCGCCACCGCCGTTCAATGGAGCCGGACGCGTTCCCTGGGGCTCGGTGAAGTCGGGCTGGGCGTTCCGGTTGCGGTCCAGGTACGCGCTCACCACATAGTCGCCCGCCGGCAGGTAGCGCAGCGCGAAGATCCCCGCACTGTCGGTGACGGCGGTGTGCACCACGTCGCTTTCGGCGACCGCCGCATCCACCCGCGCGTCACGGAGGGGCTCGCCCGTAAGCCGGTCGATGACCGAGCCGGCGACGACGTTGGGGGTGAACTCCGGCCCGGTCGAGAAAAACAGTTCGAAGGGCTCCTGAAGGGCGTTGCCGAACATGTCCTGAATGACCGGCAGGACGGTCACGCGGTAGATGTGCCCGGCCTCGAATCCACCCAGCGCGCGCACCGTGAGTCCTTCGCGCCCGTGCGACACCCGCACTTCGCCCGAGGACGGCGAAACCACCACCGACTGGTCCAGGGTGCCCGAGCTGGGCCGCTCGCTGATCCGCTCGCTGAAGCGGAGGGTCACCGGAGAACGGAAGGGCTCCACGGTGGAGAAGGTATCCGGCTCGCTCAGGATCACGATCGGGGGAAGCCGGTCGGGAGGGCCGCCGGGAGGCGTCGCCTCGCGCGCACACCCCGACACCAGCGCGCCGAGCAGAGGGAGAAACAGGAAGAGCGTCCGCCCCGGGCCCCTGCCCCGCGACGCTTGGAATGCGCGGATCACCGTTCCGCCAGCGCCGCCAGCTTCTCCTGCAGCTTGTCGTGCTGTTGGCGGAAACTGGCGAGCTTGTCGCGCTCGTGGGCCACAACCCGTTCGGGAGCGCGCTCGAGAAAGTTGCGGTTGGCCAGCTTGCGCCGGGCCCCGTTCATCTGCCCCCCCAGGCGCGCCACCTCCCGCCGGAGGCGCTCCCGCTCCCGGTCCAGGTCGATAACGTCCTCGAGCGGAATGAAGACTTCGGCGCCGTTCTGCAGGACCGCATGCGCGCCCACGCCGCGAGGCCTTCCGTCGAGCATCACCGCCTCGACGCGGGCGAGCCTCGCGATCGCCTCTTCCCCGGCGGCCAGCGTCTCCGTGAACCCGGAGGGCACCGAGGTGAGGACGACCCTTACCCGCCGCCCCTCTCCGACGCCGTATTCCTTGCGCAGGCGGCGAACCCCGGTGATGAGTTCCTGCAGAGCCGCCATCTCGCGTTCCACCCCGGGTGCCTCCCACCGGGGCTGCGCCTCGGGCCACGGCGCCACCATCAGCGCGGGAGGGCGTTCGGCGCCCTCGGGAAGCCGCAACCGTTCCCATAGCGCCTCGGTGACGAACGGCACGACGGGGTGAAGCAGCCTCAGGATGGTGTCGAAGGCGCGCGCCAGCGTCGCCCTGGCCCCCGTCCGGCTCGCCTCTCCCGCATCGCCGCGAAGGCGAGGCTTGATGATCTCCAGGTACCAGTCGGCGAACTCGCCCCAGAAGAGCTGGCGCAGCCGCTCCGCAGCCTCGTGCAGCCGGAACGCTTCGAGCGCCTGCGTCACCTCCCGGCAAGAGACGGACAATCGCGACAGCATCCAGCGGTCGGCCAGCTCCAGATCCTCCTCCACATCCCCGGGACACGGAGCCGGTTCGTCGCCGAGGTTCGCGAGCGTAAAGCGGCCGGCGTTCCAGAGCTTGTTGGCGAAGTTGCGCCCCGGGGCGAACGAAGCCTCCAGGTCGGTATGATCCAGCCGGATATCCGCTCCCACCCCGCACTCGGCCACCATCGTATAGCGCAGCGCATCGGCTCCGAAGCGCCTGACCACCTCGAGCGGATCGATCCCGTTGCCGCGGGACTTGGACATCTTGTGCCCGCTGATGTCGCGCACGGTGCCATGCAGATACACCTGGGTGAAGGGCGTCTCCCCCATGACTTCGAACCCGGACATGATCATCCGGGCGACCCAGAAGAAGAGGATCTCCGGGGCGGTGGAGAGCACATGCCCGGGATAGAAGACATCGAGATCCTCGGATTCCTCGGGCCACCCGAAAACCGAGAAGGGCCACAGCCAGGACGAGAACCAGGTATCGAGCACGTCGGGATCCTGCTCCAGATCCCCGGAGCCGCAGGTCGGACAGGCATCCGGATCCTCCATTGCGGCGAAGACGTTGCCGCACTCGCAGTACCAGACCGGGATGCGGTGCCCCCACCACAACTGCCGGGAGACGCACCAGTCGCGGATGTTCTCCATCCACTTCTCATAGTCGTTGCGGCGTCGTGCGGGGACGAAGGTCACGACGCCGTCGCGCGAAGCCTGGAGCGCCGGTTCGGCGAGCGGCTCCATGCGCACGAACCACTGCTTGCTCAGCCGGGGTTCGACCACCGTGTCGCAGCGATAGCAGCGCGGCACGGTGTGCGCGTGCGGCTTCGAGCCGGCCACCAATCCCCCCTCCTTCAGCGCCTCCAGCACGGCGCCGCGTCCCTCCTCGCGGCTCATCCCGCGGAAGGCCGGCGGGACGTTCTCGTTCAGGTGCGCATCCCGGGTGAGGATGTTCAGGAGCGGAGCCCCGGAGCGGCGAGAGATCTCGAAGTCGTTGATGTCGTGCGCGGGCGTGACCTTCACCATCCCGGTGCCGAAATCGCGATCGACGAAATCGTCGCCGACGATGGGGATGCGCCGGCCGGCCAGCGGAAGCACGGCGTGGGCGCCGATGAGTCCGGCGTAGCGTTCGTCTCGCGGATTGACCGCCACGGCGGTGTCGCCCAGCATGGTTTCCGGGCGCGTCGTGGAGACCGTCAGATACCAGGAGCCATCGTCTGCCCGGTCCAGGGATCCGCCCAGGTCGCGCGCCTCGGCGGCGCGATCCCACGCCCCCTCTTCCAGAGGGTAGCGCAGATCGTAAAGCGTCCCCTCGACCTCATGCCCTTCGGCTTCCTCGTTGGAAAGCGCCGTCAGGCAGCGGGGGCACCAGTTGACGATGTATTCGCCGCGATAGACCAGGCCCTTGTCGAATAGACGCACGAACACCGTGCGCACGGCCTTGCTCAAAGCGGGCTCAAGCGTGAAGCGGGTGCGGTCCCAGTCGCACGAACAGCCGATCGCGCGCAACTGCTCGAGGATCAGGCCGCCGGTCCGGTCGATCCACTCCCAGGTACGCGCGAGGAAGGCTTCACGGCCGAGGTCGTGGCGGGTTTTGCCCTCGGCGGCGAGCTGACGCTCGACCACGTTCTGGGTGGCGATGCCGGCGTGGTCGGTGCCGGGAACCCAGAGGGCCGCCCTTCCCTGCATGCGGCGCCATCGCACCAGCACGTCCTGGATGGTGTTGTTGAGCCCGTGCCCCATGTGCAGGACCGCGGTCACGTTGGGGGGCGGCATGACGACCACGAACGGCTCGGTGCCTTGCTCCCGGGCCCGCGCCGCGGTCATGCGGAAGTACCCGCCGTCGAGCCAGCGGCGGTAGATGCGTGGCTCGATCCGGCCGGGGTCGAGACGGGGCGGCAGGTTCAGGTCGGTCATGTCCCCGGCGGGCGGCGCACCGAATCCCCGCGCGCCCCCGCGCGCTCGGCGTCCATCCGTTCACGGATCGCACGCGCGCGGTCCTTCCAGGACTGCTCCACGGCAGCCGCAACCGCCCCCCGCTGCAGCTCCATCCATTCCCAGTCGCGTTCCCGCAGCTCGTTGATGCGGGAAGGGTTGGGGCCGAACTGGAAGGGAAGCGGGAGGGTGATGTCGCCCAGGTGGATCTTGCCCGGGGAGAATCCCCAGCGACCGCCATCGGCGTCCGTGTAGGTCCAGTCCATCGCGGCGACCCGGGCGGCCTCTGCGGTCGTGATCGAGTCGATCCAGAGCTCGAGGACCGCGGCCATCGCGAAGCGGGCGCGCTCCTCCAGGGTGAGGTCGAGCAACTCCGGATCGATGGGGCGCCAGACCTCGGGGTTGTTCATGAAGGGCCGCAACCTCTCCGCGGCGGTGCGCGGGTCGCCCGCCGGGACTTCGACGTCGGCCACGATGACCGTCGGACTCGCGTCCTCCGGAAGCTCCGCTGGCTCGGGCGTGGGCACGACCTCGGGCTCCGGCTCCGGAGCGGGCTCCGGGGTCGCTTCCTCGAGTTCGAGCAGCTGCACGATCTGCATGCCGTCCTGGCTGGCCGGTACGAAGACAGGCAGGGGCGGGAGAGCGGGCGCCGCCTCGGGGTTCAGATGCGGATAGACCAGAATCACGATCGCATGCGTCGCCACGGAGATGCCTGCCGCGACCCAGCGCACCCACCGGGGAGCCCCGGAGGAGGCGATCGAGCGGGCCGCGGGCGCATCCCTCATCAGCTCGAATCGACCTCCTCGGCCGCCACCGGATTGGCCACGATTCCCACGCCCGGGATCTCGACTTCGACCCGGTCGCCGGGAGCGAGCGGGCCGATGCCGTCGGGCGTGCCGGTCGCGATCAGGTCTCCCGGCTCGAGCGTCATGACCGCGGTGATGAAGCGGACCAGCTCGGGGATCGGAAACACCATCGTGTCCACATGGGCGTGCTGGCGCACGCTCCCGTTGACGCGCGTGATCACCTCGAGCTGGCCGACATCCACGTCGGCTACCGGGACCGGCTCACCCACGGGGCAGAAGGTGTCGAAGCTCTTGGCGCGCGTCCACTGTCCGTCCCTGCGCTGCAGCTCGCGCGCGGTCACGTCGTTCAGCGGCACGACGGCATCGATCACGTCCCATGCATTTTCGCGCGCCACCCCGCGGGCACGCTTCCCGACCACCAACGCGATCTCTCCCTCGAAGTCCACCCGCCCGGCCCACGAAGGCATCCGGATGGTTTCGCCGGAGGCCAGCAGGGAGGAAACCGGCTTCAGGAAGATGATCGGCTCAGGGGGAACCTCGGTGCCCAATTCCTGTGCGTGGAGCGCGTAGTTCTTTCCAACGCACACGATCTTGGTAGGGATATGCTTCAGGCTCATGGGGAGGCGCCCGTGCTTTCCGTGGTTGAGGTGAGCAGAGGTCGAATCGGGACCCGCCCGAGGCAGCACCCGCGTGCGGTTTCGGCCTTCTAACCGCCCGATGGCAAGCGGTTCCTCCGGCGCGTGTGCAGGAGCGTGCCGACCAATGCCCCGAGTCCGGCGATGGCGAGGAAGCCACCGATCACGGCCCACCAGAAGCCCAGGTCGGCGTGTCCGCCCGCCCATCCATCCGCCGAATGGCCGAAGGCCAGGAAGGTTATGACCGCGTAGAAGGCTGCGACGAGAATGCCGGCGATCCGTTTCATGGAATCAGAGCCCGATTCGGGTGCCGCGCAGAGGCACGACCTCTGTCGCGTGAAGGAAAGACCGCGAACGCTGGTAATGTACCCCGTTGGTCGCGGGGGACAAGCTGCCGGGCGTGTCCGGGCTCCAGGCTATCCCGCCTGTTGCGCGGCATGCGGTTCGCCCGCGGCCTCGTAGAATGCGCGCAAGTACTCCTCGACGCGGCGCCAGGGCCCGTGGGCGAGCGGCGCCGGGGGGAGGGACTCGAGCAAATACCGGCCATATCGGTACTTGACGATTCGGGAGTCGAGAAGCACCACGGCGCCCCGGTCCCGGCGCGAGCGCACCAGGCGACCGAATCCCTGGCGCAGACGCAGCGCTGCCTGTGGCAGCATGAGCTCCTGGAAGGGGTTTCCTCCGGCCGCTTCGATGGCTTCCATGCGTGCCTCGACCACGGGATCCGTGGGGACGCTGAACGGAAGCTTCTGGATGAGCAGCGCGCGCAGGGGGCGGCCGGGCACGTCCACGCCCTCCCAGAAGGAGGACGTTCCCAGCAGGATGGCGTTGCCCGCCTCGACAAAACGGGCCAGGAGCCGGGACCGGTCATCCTCGCCGTGCACCAGCAGCGGCCAGGATCCCGCTCCCTCCGCCCGAAGCGCCTTCGCCACGGCGCGCAGGGATCGATGCGAGGTGAAAAGGGCGAACAGCCCACCCCCGGAGATGTCGGCAAGCGCGGCCACCGCGCGTGCCGTGGCACGATCGAACGAGCCGCTTCCCGCCCCACTTCCGAACGATGGCCGGGGCAGGTCGGACGGGACGCAAAGCAGGGTCTGCGCACCGAAGTCGAAAGGAGAGTCGATGCGTGCTTCAACGACTCTCAGAGCGTGCGCGCCCCCGGTTTCGCGGGCGAGCCCGAGACGTCGTCGCAGAAAATTGGAATCCTGGCGCGTGGTCAGGGTCGCGGAGGTGAGCACGGTGCTGCGAGCACGCTCGAACAACTGTTCCCTGAGCAGTTCGTCCAGCTCGATGGGCGCGGCGGCGAGGTGCAGATTGCGCCGTTTGCCGCGCCGGGCGCTTCTCTGCTCCAGCCAGCGAACGTATCGCTGTCCGTCTTCCCCAGGATCCAGGACGAGGCGCAGGCTCCGCGACGCATTAGTCAGGCGGCGCTCAATGCTGCGCAGATCGAGGATCCTGCCTTCCAGCGGTTCGCGCCACTCGTCGGTGAGTTCGATGCGCAAGGACAGTTCGGATAGTTCGCTCGCCAGCCGCGCGAGCGCGTCCAGCAGCGCACCGAAGTACTCTTGGACGCGTGCCCGGTCGATCGGTTCGGGGAGTTGCTCGGAACCCAGCCTCACGCGCACGCCTCCGGCGAGGGACGCCGTTTCGTCGAGTATCTCGAAGAAGGTCTGGAATTCCGCGCGCGCCTGCGTGAGGGATGGGAGTACCCGGTCCGTCAGGCGGCCCAGAAGAGGCTTCGCGGCGGGAGCCGCCAGGGGGCCCTCCGGCCGTACGCCACCTTTCGTCGCCGTGGGCAGGCCGGAGAGCTTGCGGCGCACTACGCCCGCCACGCGCTCCAGGCGGGTCAGCGTGGCGCCCAGCCCTTTTCGGCTCAGGCTTGCACCCAGGTGGCTGGTGGCGGCGTCCTCGACGTTGTGCGCTTCGTCGAGAATCAGCCGCCGGTACGCCGGCAGCGCCGCGGACTGGGTGAAGTTGTCGGTAACGATGCGCAGAGAGAGGTCGGAGAAGAGCAGGTGGTGGTTCACCACCAGCACGTCGGCCGATGCCGCAACCCGGCGCGAGCGCTGGTAGAAGCAGGACTGGAAGTGCGGACAGCGGGCGTGCAGGCAGATGTCGGAGTCGGACTGCACTTCCTCCCATACCTCCCGGGACGGGGCAGTCGCCAGGTCTGCGAGCGATCCGTCCTCCGTCGCGGCGATCCAGTCGAGCAGCCCGTTGACTTCGCGGGTGCGGTCCTCCTCGAAGAGGGTGGCCGCGCCTTCCGCCGCCAGATGCGCGCGACGGATGGAGATGTAGTTCCCCCTGCCCTTCATCAGCGCCCAGCGGAAGTCCTCTCCCAGAAGCTCGCGCACGAGGGGAAGATCCTTGGCGACGAGCTGTTCCTGCAGGTTGATGGTGTTGGTGGAGACGATCGTGCGTTCCTTGTTGCGGATCGCCCAGTGGGCCGCGGGCAGCAGATAGGCGACCGACTTTCCGGTGCCGGTGCCGGCCTCCACCAGGGTCACCCCTCCCTGGTTGTATGCTCGCGCCACCTCCGCCAGCATGGCGCGCTGGCCCGGACGATCCTCATAGCGCCCGTGCAGGCGCGACAGGGCGCCGCCCGGGGCGGCCACCGCCTCCAGCTCGGGGATGTCCAGGGGTTCGTGCGACGACGGCGGCGGCGGTTCCACCACCACGTACAGCGCCTGCGCCAGGTTGTCCACGATGGCGCTGCCGACGCCCTGCTCGTAGAGCTGGCCGGCCACATGGAGGTCCGCGCCGGAGGGCTCCAGCACCCCCGAGGGGTGGTTGTGCAGCATGATCTCGCCGGTGCGCGCGTCGTTGGCGGCGGCGAGCACGGCGGCTCGGTTGCCCCGGGCCACGGTGCGCGGGTCAACGATGACGCGCTCGGGCGTCACGGTGGCCAGGAAGCTGACCTCGCGCCCGCCCGCCCGCGCGATCTGCTCGCGCATGCGGCCCGCCGCCTCGGGAGCAAGGACGAGATCCGGCCGGGGGCCAGACCGCCCCGGGGTCACGGCGCGGAGGTCCGTAGGTCGGTCTTCCCTGCCGCCCGCGTTATCCACGGGCTGCTAGGTCTTGCGCTGCTTCTTGCGAGCCGCCGGGAAGAGGACGTTGTTCAGGATCAGGCGATAGCCGCCCGAATTGGCGTGCAGCGAAAGATCCGTGGGGGGATCGCCGATCTGGTGCTCGGGGTCTTCCGGATCGTGCCCGCCGTAGAAGGTCCAGGTTCCCTCGCCCCGGTTCCCGTGGAGGTATTTGGCCCATCCGCCCTCCTGCGCCAGGACGATGGCGCCCGGCTTGATGCGGTCCAGGCGGAAGGACGTGGTGAGCCCGTAGAAGTCGGAGAGCACATCCTCATGGCTCTGCGTCAGCATCGACGGCACGGGATCCAGCTTGGCCGAGAACTCGAAGAGCGAGAACGTGCCGAGTTCTTCCCGCCACGGCGTATTGACCTGATGACCGTCGATGTCGCTGAACGCGTTGACCGACGGAGAGAGCTGCACTTCGGCGTTCTGAAACCCCAGCGCCCGGCCCCACTGCATGTGCGCCGAGGCGTCGAGGGCCGGCGGGGTCCCGTCGGCGAAGGCCGCCGCGATGTCGGCATCCCGGGCCGCCAGGGCCAGGCCGAGCGTCTCGGTTGCCGAGCACATGGCAAAGAGGAAGCCGCCTGCCTCGACGTAGTCCAGAATCACGCTCGCAACCGCCTTCTTGAGCGCGGGCACGTGCGGATATCCGAACGCGGTCGCCACCTCCTGGTTTCGGGCCACTTCCTCCTGCAGCCAGGGAGCTCCCGCGTACGTGATGAAGAACTTGGAATACTGGCCCGTGAAGTCCTCGTGGTGGAGATGGAGCCATTCGTAGTTCTCCAGATCCCCGTTCAGGACCTCCGGATCCCAGACCTTGTCGTAGGTGATGCCCGCATACTCGAGCGCCATCGTCACGGCGTCGTCCCAGGGCGTCGTGTTGGCGGGCGTGTAGATCGCAACGCTGGGCGCCTTCTCGAGGATCACCGACTCCATGTTGGAGCGCGCGATCAGGGCGCGTATCGCGGCTACGTCGGCGGCGCTCACCGGCTCGATGCTGACACCGCGAAACGCCGCTTCCCGACGAACGTCCTGCCTGTCCGGCAAGAGGAAGGCGCCGTCCCGGTAGTTGAGCAGCCACTCGGCGGTCGCGCCCCGCTCGAGACTCCAGTAGGTGAGGCCGTAGGCCTTCAGGTGATCGTCCTGATCCTGGTCCATCGGCACCAGCAGATGCTGGGCCCGCAGGGCTGCCGGAGCCAGCAACAGGGCCGCGAGCAGCGTCGTCCGGGCCAGGCATCGCCCGGCTCTCGATCGGGAAGAATCGTTCACGATGCACCTCCTGACGCCCTCAGGCGTTCCAGTTCGCGGCGGGCCACCGGCACGACCGCGCTGTTGGGGCGGGCCAGAATGAGTTCCTCGAGCAACTCGATGGCGGCCGGCACGCCGGTGGGGGTGGCTGCCCGGTAGCGGGCCAGCTGCAGGATGGCTTCCGGCGCCTCGCTCGACTCCGGAAAGGTGGCGGCCAGAGACTCGCGCAGGCGCGCCGCCTCGCCCTGCTGGTCGATTTCGTCGGCGATGCGGGCGGCCATGGCGAGGAGGGGCGGCTGGTCGTCCGGCGGCAGGGCGTGCACCGTTTCGTTCACCAGCGAGAACGCCGCATCGGCGCCCTCCCTGTGGCGCGCGATGGCCACCCTGCCTGCCAGCGCGGCCGCCTGCTCGCCCACCCGGTCCAGGATGCCGATCAGCTGCACGATCGCCGTGGCCTCGGTCGCGGGCAGTCCCCCCGCGGCGAGCATCAGATTGATCCGGGCGCTCTCTCGGTTGTCCGCCTCGAGAGCCAGCCAGGCACGCTCCTGGGCGCTCAGCGGACCCTGAACTCCTTCCAGCACAAACGCCGCGGTTTCCAGGTCGCCGTTCTCGCGGAAGCGTGCCGAAAGCGCCACCGCCAGCGGATCGGCTTCGGGTGCGTTCGGAAACTCCTCGCGGAAGGCCGCGAAGCGGTCGAGCAGCGCGAGGGGAGCGCCGGTCGCCGTCTCCAGTCGAATCATCTCGGCCAGAGCCCGTCGCCGCTCCGGCGAGCGCTCGGGCAGTCCGCGGGCGTACCGCTCCCTGGCCTCCAGCGCGCGCACGGTATCGCCGGCAACGAGCGAAGTGACGGCGATCTGCCGATCCAGCGTACGCGCTCGTGAACCCCTCGGAGTCTCCCGGCGCAACTGCTGCAGCGTCCACAGCGCAAGCTGATCGGCGTCCTTTTCCTCGGCGAGCCGCAGCAATGCGTTGAGGAAGCCCTCGCGCTCACGCTCCGAAAGATCTCCTGCAATCTCCTCCGCAAGACTCAGCGCTTCCGGTTGCAGGCGAGCCTCGAGCGCGATTTCGATCGCCGCGCGCCTGCGGGTTTCGGACGCACCTTCCGCCGTCAGCTCGCGAACCACCGCGGGTGCCAACCCGGGATGCTCCCCACCGGTTCGCACCATCCGCCGCAAGGCCCCGGGCGCCTGGGCATCCGGGCCGTCCAGGGCACGCGCCCACTCCATCAGGGCCTCCAGGGGACGCTCGAGGCGCAGCAGGACATCTCCGGCTTCGACCGCAAGGACTCCACCAGCCGCGCGGCTCTGTCCCCGCCGAAGCACGGACAGAGCTTCCTCGCCCCCGAACGCCCGTTCGTACACTCGCGCGACTTCGCGATAGGAATCCGGCGAAGCCGGGTTCTGCGCGATCCAGGACTGCGCCGCGGAACGCAGTTCAGCCAGGGAATCGACCTCCAGGAGTATCCTCAGTTTGAGGTAGCGGGGACCGGTGGACACAGGGTCGACCGCCAGGAACGCGTCTATGGGATCCAGAACCTGCGACACCCGGCCCTGTGCCCTCAGCACGCGCTCCAGGGCGAAGATGGCTCCCGAGGAAGCAGGCCGCTCCGCCAACAGCGAGGTGAGGATCTCGACCGAGGCGGCGTAGTCTCCCGCCGACTCGGCGCGCGCGGCCTCGCGCAGCAGCCGGGATTCCTCGCTTGAGGACAACTGGCCGTCCGCAGTGGCAGGTGCGAAGGCAAGCACCGTGCCGATCACGAGCCAGGGAACTGCCGACAGCCTCCGCCGGGTGCCGTCGTTCACGACCCGCCTCCCGGGGGCAGGTTGGTGGCAGCCTGATTGAGGCGCTCGAAGTACTCGATCACCAGGCGCCTCTGTGCCGGGGGCAGGCGGCCCAGCACGTCCGCCGGGGGAAGCTCGAACCGGAGCGCGTTCAGGTCCTCTTCGGAAAGAGGCCCTACGACGTTTCGTTCGAATTCTCCGGGAATCTCGGATTCCCGCTCCTCCGACTCCTCGTCCCGCTCGAGGCTTCTCCCGGCGTCCAGCAAGCGCTGGAAGAGTTGCTCCTGGCGTTCGATGGTTTCCGCGCGCAGGCGTTCCATCGCAAGTTCCTCGGCCAAGGCGGCCGCCTCTTGCGCAAGCTCGTCAAGATCACCGAGCGCCTGCTCTTCGGAGTTCGGCTGCTGCGCCAGATCACCGAGCTCGCCGGCCACCGACTCCTGACCCTGCGAGAGCTGCTGCATCTGCCTGGCGAGCGCCTGCTCGCCCAGCTGCATCGGCATGAGTTCCTCGGTCTGCAGGATCAGATCGCCCTGTCGCTGGGCGATCGCTTCGAGCATCTCCTGCATCTCTCCCGCTCCGCCCGAGGCCGCATCCTGCCCTGACTGCCCGGCGCCTGCGATGGCCTGGAGCGCAACCTGGTTGAGCGCGCGGACCGCCGCCTCGGCGGTCGCGGTCGGAGACGGCGTCGACCCCCGCCGGCTGTCGAGCGCCTCCAGCGTCTCGGTGATGGCCTCCATGGCTTCGCCGATGGCGGTGCTGACAGCCCGGTCGACCTGGCCGGAGGCGCGCGATCCGGCGCTCAGGTTCTCGGCCATGTTGCGCACGCCGCGCAGAAGCGACGCCTCATCGGCCCGCATGGCCGCCTGCTGCTCCGTGTTCGCGCGCCGCATCTGCTCGCGCAACCCGGCCTGCTGGCGCGCGAGGGAGAGCGCATCCTCCGCCGTCTGCCGCAGCGCCTCGCGGGCGGCGGCATCCATGGACTGCGTCATCTCGGCACGCGCTTCCGCCAGCGCCTCCTGTGCTTCCCTGAGCGCCTCGGCCGCCTCTCTGGCCTCCTGCGCCGCCGACTGCGCTTCTCCCGCCTCCGCCTGCTCGCGGGCTTCGGCCATGTCGCGGCGCGCTTCGTCGGTACGCTCGCCCGCGGTCTCGGCGCGGTCTCCGGCCTGCTGCTCTCCCAACTCGTCGAGGTGCTCGCGCGCCTCTTGCATGCGCTCCAGGAGCGCTTCGGTCTGCTGCTCCAGGTCGGCCTGCTGGCGCGCTCGCAGGTCGAGGGTGTCCCCCTCCTCCATCGCGTCGGCGAGCGCGTCCTCCCTGCGCGCCAACTCCGCGGCCTCTTCCTCGGCGGCGCGCAGTTCCTGTTCCGTCGCGGCACGGCGGAAGCGCTCGATGGATTCCTCCAGACGCTGGCGCATTTCCTCCTGGTCCTGCGCGAGCCGTTCCAGCGCTTCCAGCGACGCGGCTTCGTCCATCTCCTCCAGGTTGCGCGCCATGTCTTCCATGCGTTCGCGCAGCTCCTCCGGCATCATCTCCTCGAGCAGACGCTGAAGCTCCTCCATCTCCTCACTGAACTCGGGATCCGGAAGACCCGCCTGGCGCATGGATTCGGCAACCTCCTCCAGCTCCTGCCTCAGTGAATCCACTTCGGCAGCCAGTTCCTCCTGGGCCTCCAGCGCCTGCCGCAGTTCCTCCTGCTCCTCGAAGCTCAGCTCTTCCTCTCCCCGCGTTCCAGGGTTCCGGCGCTCCTCGGCGAGCTCCGCCTGGTTGCGCCGCTCCAGTTCGCGGGTCTCCTCGGCCGCTTCTCCCGCCTGTTCAGCCAGCGACTCGACCTCGGCCGCCGCGTCCTCGAGCACCTGCTGGGCCTGCCAGCGCAGCTCGGAGGCCTCCGGCATGCGCAACACGTATTCCGGGCTTTCGCCGATCTGCGGCGACGGCGCGTTGTCGACCACGCGTGCGCGGTAGCGGATCACGTCGCCGGCGAGCAGTCCCCAGTCGGAAACGTCCAGGAGCGGGCGCACGAGGGCACTCCTGGTGCCGGCCATGCCCATCCTGCGCACGACCGGATCCTCGGGTGCCCCCAGAGACCGCACCCGGTACGCCACCAGCTCCACGGAAGCGAGTCCGTAGTCGTCCTGAGCCTGAACGACCAGCGGCTGCTCCATCGAGAGAGGCAGAACGGTGTCGCGGCCGGGAAACACGATGGCGACGGCGGGTACCGAGTCGCGCACCAGGGTAATGTCGAGTGGAACGGGCGGGATCTCCGGACCGCCGCCGCGCGCATCGACCAGATGCCAGTGGTATACGCCGCCGACACGCGGTGTCCAGTCGGCATGGAAGCGGGGGCCGTCGACCTGGAGGGCGACAGCCGGCCCGCCCGGCTCCTCGACCGCGAGGCTGGCCACCTGAAGTTCCCGGCTGGCGCGTCCCTCCACGCGGACGCGGGTGCCCACCGGAACGCTCAACCCGGGCGCGGATCCCCGATACTCCTCCGCATACCGGCCGGTGTGGGGAGGGAAGGTGAGCTGCAGGGTCAGATCCGCCACGAACAGCGGGTCCACCGGCGTGACCCGGTAGCGCTCGCTCATGCTCCCGTCAGGCGCCGACGCCCAATACTCGAAGGCGGTTTCCACGGCGTTGAACCGGAACGTTGCGACGCTGTCAGGCATCCGGCGCGTGTCGGCGCGCGGTACGTCTCCGGGCGCACGGGAGTGCAGCGTAACCTCGAGGCGTCCCATCGTTTCGACCTCGATGGCGACGTCCGACCCCCGGGAAACCTCGATGTCCCCCGGCCGGACCACCAGAGGGGCATAGCGCGGGCTCGCCATCACCCCGAAGGGAGTCGCGAGCCCCGACCACGCGCGCCGCGACCGCTCCGGCGACGCGACCCACGCGGAGATCACGGGTACGCTGGCCACCACCAGCGCCCCCGCCCCGAGGCGCATCCAGCGACCGCTGCGCCGGTGGAGCGATCCGGCCAGCACGGACGTGGGGGACGTGAGGCGCCCCGCAACCCGCGCTTCGGCACGGCGTGCCAGCGCGGCCGATACGCCGGGCGGGACCGAACGGGAGAGTTCGAGCGAGCCGCGCACAACGCCGCGGGCCAGACCGGCCGCCTCCTCCATGGTTGCGGCGACCCTGGCTTCGTCGAGCCAGCGGCGCCGGAGGCGGAGCAGCGAAGCAACCAGGGTGGCCACTGCGGCGATCGCGAGCCCGTCCAGGACCAGCGGCGCCGCGCTTCCCTGACGCCACCCCGCCGCACCCCCCAGCCACCAGGCGAGCATCAGCGTGACGGCCACGGGAACAATCGCCCACAGCACCCCCGCCATCCCGAAGCGGCTTCCGATGTGACCGCGCACGGCCTCGAACGCGCCGCGGACGCTCGGGCGGGCCGCCCGGCTCACGATGCCCCCCGGGTGATGGCGTAGACGAACAGGTTCACGCCCATGCGCAACGCCTGCTCGCGGGTCTCCGGGGGATCTTCGTGCACCTCGGGATCCTCCCAGCCGTCTCCCAGATCGCTTTCGTAGCTGTAGAACAGCATCAGCCGGCCGCGCTCGAAGAGGCCAAAGGCCTGGGGCGGGCCTCCGTCGTGCTCGTGGATCTTGGGCAGGCCTTCCGGGAACAGGTGAAAGGCGCCGAAGACCGGATGATCGGGGGGGATCTCCACGAGCTCGCGGCCGGGGAACACGCGCGCGATCTCCCGGCGAAAGGATTCGTCGAGACCGTAGTTGTCGTCGACGTGCAGGAATCCCCCTCCCAACAGATATTCGCGCAACGCCCCCTGCTCGTCCAGCGCAAAACTCACGTTTCCGTGGCCGGTCATGTAGACGTAGGGGTAGTCGGGCAGCGCGGGATCCCGGAGGGTGACGGTGGCTTCACGATCCGCCACCGGCAACCCGGTGTCGGCTGCGATTCGCTCCAGCAGATTGGCCAGCGAGGACGGGTTCGCATACCAGTCCCCTCCTCCGTCGTACTGGAGGCGCGCGATGGTGAGCGTCGGTTCGACGGGCGGAGTGGCCGCAAGCACGGCCGCAAGGATCGCGAGAACAATCTGCAGCATCGATTCCTGAACCACTCCCGCCTTGAGCGCGCCTGCCGTGCGGCGCGTGTCTACTCCGTCCCCGGCCCGTCCGGCACAACAGTTGAATGTACGATCCGGTAGGCGCGGTTGCGAGATACCCCGAGCCGGGCCGTCAACTCCCGGACAGCTTCACTCGGCCGCGTGCCTCCGGCCAGCAATTCCGCGGCCCGTTCCCGAACCGCGGATTCGTCGGGTTCGCCCTCCGGAGAGCGGTCGACCACCAGCGTTAACTCTCCCCGGGGCGCGCGCTCTCCGAAATGAGCCCGGGCCTCGGCCAGGGTCCCTCGCACGAACTCCTCGTGCAATTTGGTCATTTCCCGCGCCACCGCCACCCGGCGGCCGGAGCCGCACGCGCGCTCCAGGTCGGTAAGCAGGCGGTGCAGCCGGCCGGGAGCTTCGAAGAGCACGGTGGTCTCGTGCGAACGGGCGACCCGCTGCAGCAGGGCGCGCCGCTCGCGTCCCTTGCGGGGCGCGAACCCCAGGAAGGCGAAACGGTCGGCCGGAAGCCCCGACCCCACCAGCGCTGCCAGAACCGCGGACGGACCCGGCACCGGAACCACGTCGTGCCCGGCTTCAAGCGCGGCGTCCACCACGCGCGCGCCCGGATCCGAGACCAGCGGCGTTCCGGCATCGCTCACCACCGCGGCGTCATGTCCCGACTCCAGGCACTCGAGGACCCGCCCCGCGCGCGCCGCCTCGTTGTGCTGATGCAGGGAGGTGAGGCGCGTGTCGACGCCAAGATGTTGCAACAGCCGTCCGGTCCTGCGCGTGTCTTCCGCGAAGATCCTCTCTACCTCGCGCAAGACCAGGGCGGCGCGCGCCGAGAGGTCGGAGAGGTTGCCGATGGGGGTGCTGACGAGGTAGAGAGTCGCCACCCCCCGCTCGCGTATCGCGGACCTACAGGTGCGCCTCGATCTTCTCCTCGAGATGGGCCCTCGGAACGGCGCCGACAACGGTGTCGACGTGCCTCCCGTCCTTGAAGAAGAGAATACTCGGGATCGAGCGCACCCCGAAGCGCGCAGAGGTGCCGGGGTTGGTGTCCACGTCCACCTTGCCCACCGTCACCCCGCGGTCGCCATATTCGTCCGCGAGCTGATCGACGATGGGCGAGACGATGCGGCAGGGGCCGCACCAGGTCGCCCAGAAGTCCACCATCGCTAGTCCCTGGCTGTTCTCTATGTCGTCGGCGAAGCTCTCGTCCGTAACCGTCAGAACTCGATCGCTCATTCTGGCTGATCTCCTTGATCCCGGTCCCGGGTCGTTCGTACGATGGAAGCGGAAGCGCCGCATCGCCCTTCCCTGCTTCCCTGATTCCTCAAAGTATAACCGCATCTCGACCGGTCATGGAATTCGACCCCGCAGCAGGGCCCGTGGATCCGTCACCGAGCCCGCTGCACTACCCGGTGGACCATGTCGGCATCGCCGTCCACTCGATCGCGGAGTCGGCGCCTCTGTTCGAGAACCTGACGGGCGAGCGGGCCTCGCCTCGCCAGTCCCTCCCGGAACACGGCATCGACGTATGCTTCATCGGCGCAGTGGAGCTTCTCGAACCCCACGACCGGGGCGGCGCAGTGGCGCGATTCCTCGCAGCAGGGGGCTCGAACCTTCATCATGTGGCCTTCCGCGTCGAGAACGTGCGCATCGAACTCGACCGCCTGATCGCTGCGGGATTCCGGCCCATCGACCGCACTCCGAGGCCCGGTGCGCACGGTGGCCTGGTCGCCTTCCTCCATCCAAAGGGGACGGGCGGGGCGCTGGTGGAACTGGTCGAGCGGGCGCAGCCTCTCAGCGCCCGGTGATCTTCTCCAGTTCGACCGACTCCACGAGCCACCCCGACACAGTGCTGATCACGAACACTCCGACATCGCGATGGATCCGCTCTCCCCGCCGGACCTCGACGGATACCCGGGTGACGGGCCGATCGCGACCCGGGACCGGCTCCGCGGTGGTCACCTCATAGCCGTCGTGCCGCAGCACTGCCGCGAGGGCATACATGCGAACCTCGACCTCCTGCCGGGTCGGGCAGCGGTCCGCGGCTCCCAGCCAGGACGCTACCCGGCGGAGTCCGCAGGCCAGTCTTCCGCCGGTGTCGGCGATGGATCCCCCGTCTGTGCCGAACGCGTGCGCCATCGCGTCGAGGTCCTGCCTATTGGCCGCGTCCAGAAAACGTTCCGTGGCGCGAAGGGGGCCAGCGTCGTGCGCAGCCGGAGGCAGCGGCGAGGAGCTTGCGCACCCCGCGGTCAGCAGAGCCGCCGACCAGCCGATCGCGGCTGCGCCAACCCGGCGGACCGGCCCGCTCACGCCCGCTCGAAGGCCACGCCGGCGGTGCCCGCGGCGGGGACCACGCGAATGGTCGCGGATTTCCCCGGATCTCTCTCGAGCAGCGACATGGCAAGGGGGTCCTGGACGAGACGCTGAATGACGCGCCGCAGCGGGCGCGCGCCGAACGCGGGATCGTAGCCCTCCTTCGCGAGCAATTCCCGGACTTCGGGCGCAACCTCGAGCGTAATGCCCAGCTCGCCGGCCAGCGCCTGCACCCGGGCGAGCTGCAGATCAACGATCGCGCGGATCGAGGCCCGGTCCAATGGCCGAAAGAGAACAATGTCGTCCACTCTGTTCAGGAATTCCGGACGGAACTGTTGCCGCAGCTCCCGGGTGACGGTCGCCTCCACCTCTTCCCACGGATCGGTTCCGGCGTGCCTCAGGATGTAGTGGCTGCCCAGGTTGGAGGTCATGATGATCACGGCATTGCGGAAATCGACCGTGCGGCCCCGGGAGTCGGTCAGCCTGCCGTCGTCGAGAATCTGAAGCAGGACGTTGAAGATGTCGGAGTGCGCCTTCTCGATTTCATCGAACAGGATGACCGCGTGCGGGCGTCGGCGCACGGCCTCGGTCAACTGGCCGCCTTCGTCGTAGCCCACGTAGCCGGGAGGCGCGCCCAGCAGCCGCGACACGGCGTGCTTCTCCATGTATTCCGACATGTCGAGGCGCACCATCGCGCGCTCGTCGTCGAAGAGGAATTCGGCCAGCGCGCGCGCAGTCTCGGTCTTCCCCACCCCGGTCGGACCCAGGAAGATGAACGATCCGATGGGCCGGCCGGGATCCTGCAGCCCGGCCCTCGAACGGCGTACCGCGTTCGAGACGGCCGCGAGCGCCTCCTCCTGTCCGATCACACGCCCGCCGAGCAGCGCCTCCAGGCGGACCAGCCGCTCCCTCTCCGATTCCACCAGGCTCGCTACAGGAATCCCCGTCCATTCCGCGACCACTGCGGCGATGTCGTCGGCGTCCACCTCCTCGCGCAGCCAGGTGCCGCCCGCCTGCAGCTCCGCCAGCCGCTGCTCCGCCTGCCTGAGCGAAGTGTCGAGCGCCGGGAGCTCGCCATAGTCGATCTCGGCGGCCCGCTGAAGGTTGCCGGTACGCTTCGCACGCCCGGACTCGGTGCGGAGTGCGTCCGCTTCCTCCTTGAGCGTCTTCAGGCGGGCGATGGCGTCCCGCTCCGCCTGCCAACCCGCTTTCATGCTGGAGCTGCGTTCCCTCAGCTCGGCCAGTTGCAGGCGGATGCGCTCGAGGCGTGCCCGCGCGCCGGGATCGTCGTGCTCGTCCTCCAGTGCCTGGCGCTCGATCTCGAGCTGAATGGCGCGCCGCTCGACCTGGTCGATCTCGGTGGGCAGCGAGTCGATCTCGATCTGGAGCCGGCTGCCGGCTTCGTCCATGAGGTCGATCGCCTTGTCGGGCAGGAAACGGCCCCCGATGTAGCGGTCGGACAGCCGGGCCGCCGCGACCAGGGCGTCGTCGCGGATGCGCACGCCGTGGTGAACCTCGTAGCGCTCCTTGAGGCCTCGCAGGATTGCGATCGTGTCTTCAACCGACGGCGGCGCCACGTACACGGGCTGGAAGCGCCGCTCCAGCGCAGGGTCTTTCTCGATGTGCTTCCGGTACTCGTCGAGGGTGGTCGCCCCCACCATGCGCAGTGCGCCGCGGGCCAGCAGAGGCTTCATCATGTTGCCGGCGTCCACCGCCCCTTCCGCGGCGCCGGCGCCAACGACCGTGTGCAGCTCGTCCACGAACATGACGAAGCGGCCCTCGGCGTCGGAGATCTCCTTCAGCACCGCCTTCATGCGCTCTTCGAACTCGCCGCGGTACCTGGCTCCGGCGAGCATGGCCGAAATGTCCAGAGACAGGAAGGTCTTTTCCGCCAGCGCGCCGGGGACGTCGCCGGCCACGATGCGCTGCGCCAGGCCTTCGGCGATTGCCGTCTTTCCCACCCCGGGCTCGCCGATGAGCACCGGATTGTTCTTGGTGCGGCGCGCGAGCACCTTGATCACCCGGCGAATCTCGACGTCCCTGCCGATAACCGGGTCCAGCTTGCCCCGCCGCGCCAGCGCGGTCAGGTCGCGGCTGTAGCGCGCGAGAGCCTGATAACGGTCCTCCGGGGTCTGGTCGGTGACGCGGTGGCTGCCGCGGACCGCCGACAGCGCCTCCAGCACCCGCTCCTCCGTGGCTCCCGCCGACCGCAGGGTTTCGCCCGCGTCGTCCTTCTCGACGGTGAGCCCGAGCAGGAGGTGCTCGGTCGACACGTAGTCGTCCCCGAGCTCCGCGGCGTGCCGCTCGGCGGCGGAGAGAGCGCGCGCGAGATCGCGGCTGACGCGCGCATCCGAGCCGCCCGAGACGCGGCCCAGTCCGTCGAGTGCGGCCCGCACCCGCTCGCCGACCGCGGGGGCGGAAACTCCGATCTTGTCCAGGATCGGCGTGACGATGCCCTCTTCCTGGCGGAGGAGGGCGTCGAGGAGGTGGATGCCGTAGACCTCGGCGCTCCGGCGCCGTCCGGCGTCCGCGATGGCGGCCCGCAGCGCCTCGGCCGCCTTCACCGTCAAGCGGTCGACTTCGATCATCTGATATTCCCTCTGCGTGTGGTCGTGCAAGGCGCGTCTGCCATTTTGGCAGATTCAGTCACTTCTGTGCGGCGTATGTCTGCCATTTTGGCAGACTTCGGTGACGAAATCCCGTTGCATCCTCGGGCGCGCCGGTCCCTCCGGGCATCCGCCCACCCCCTGAAGTTCAAGATTCGGACCATCCGCGGAGGCCCCGGTGTAGCCAGTTCCAGCCGGCTCGGCCTCCCCCGTTCGCGCGCTTGACAAGCCGAGAAGGCGCGATCCACGTTGCCCGGGTTCCGCGTAACCCGTGGCTGGAGGAAAGAGTGGCGACAGTCGATCCCGGGCCCCGTGGCGGGCTCCCTCCCCAGGCCTACGAGACCCTGCCGGGCGACCAGTACCGCCCCTACGTGGGCGCGCGCGAACAGATCCTCGAGTTCACGCCCCGGGCCGTGCTCATCGGAGCGGTTCTGGGCATCGTGTTCGGCGCCGCCAACGCCTACCTGGGGCTGCGCGTCGGGCTCACGGTGAGCGCCTCGATCCCCGCGGCGGTGATGGCGGTGGCCATCTTCCGCATCTGGGGCGGCACCATTCTCGAATCCAACATGGTGCAGACGGTGGGGTCGGCGGGGGAATCGCTGGCCGCCGGGGTCATCTTCACGCTCCCCGCGCTCTTCCTCTGGGCGCGCGAAGATCCGGCCATCCTGGTCAGCGTCACCCAGATCACGGTGATCGCGCTCTTCGGCGGAATGCTGGGCGTGCTGTTCATGATCCCCCTGCGCTCCTACCTGATTTCGCGCGAGCACGGCAGGCTGCCCTATCCCGAAGGCACTGCGTGCGCGGAGGTGCAGGTGGCCGGGGACGTGGGAGGCGGCAAGGCCCGTCTTCTCTTCGCCGGGCTCGGAGTCGGCGCCGTCTACCAGGCGCTGGCCAATCCCCGCGGGCTCTCGCTCTGGAACGAGTCGCCGGCGGCGCCTCTCCCGGGCAAAGCCCAGATCGGGGGAGACTTCACTCCCGAGCTGCTGGGCGTCGGGTTCATCATCGGGCCGCGCATCGCCACCATCATGTTCTCGGGGAGCGCGCTGGCCTGGCTGATCCTGATCCCGGTGATCAACGCCTGGGGCGGGAACGACATCGTGTACCCGGGCACGGTCCCGATGGCGGAACTGGGGTCCGCGGAGATATGGAGCAACTATATCCGCTACGTCGGGGCCGGAGCGGTGGCCTTCGGGGGCATCGCGACCCTCCTGAAGTCGCTGCCCACCATGGTCGAGAGCTTCAAGCTGGGGCTGGGCGGCATGGGAGGCGCCGGCGGACCGACTTCCCGCACGCAGCGGGATCTGTCCATGCGCTTCGTCTTCACGCTGGCCCCGCTGCTGGCGGTGGCCCTCTGGCTCTGGCCGGGCGTCCCGGTGAACCTGCTGGGCGCGGTCCTGATCGTGCTCTTCAGCTTCTTCTTCGTGACGGTGTCCTCGCGCATCGTGGGGCTGATCGGCTCCTCGTCCAATCCGGTTTCGGGAATGACCATCGCCGCCCTGCTGCTCACCTCGCTCATCTGGGTGGGGCTGGGACTGAACGACGGTACCGCCGCCTCCAAGGTCGCGGTGCTGGCGGTGGGTGCGGTGGTGTGCATTTCGGCGGCGATCGCGGGGGACACCTCACAGGATCTCAAGACCGGATTCCTCCTGGGAGCCACCCCGCGCTCGCAGCAGATCGGCGAGCTGATCGGGGTGATCACCAGCGCGGCGGTGATGGGCGGGGTGCTCATCGTCCTCAACGAATCGTACGGCATCGGGGGAGCGGAGCTGGCGGCGCCTCAGGCGAACCTCATGAAGCTGGTCGTGGACGGCGTCCTGGCCGATAGCCTGCCCTGGATGTTCGTCATCGTCGGCATGGCGCTGGCAGCCGTCGTCGAGTTCGGGCTGAGGCTGCCTTCGCTGGCGTTTGCCGTGGGGCTGTATCTGCCGGTTTCGCTCATGACCCCGATCTTCGTGGGAGGCATGATGCGGCGCGCGCTGACCCGTCGCTACGCGGGCCCGGACAACGGCGGAGACCGGCTCGCCGAGCAGCGCGAGCGGGGCGTTCTGTTCGGCTCCGGCCTGATCGCCGGGGCGGCCCTGGTGGGGGTGCTGATCGGGGGCGCGATCTACCTGGTCACTCAGGTGACCGGCGATCCCTCGCGGGCTTCACAGTGGATCGTCGGCCACGAGTGGTACGCGAGCCTCTTCACCGGTTTCTCCGAGCTGGTCGGCACTCTCATCTTCGCGGGGCTCTGCCTGCTCCTCTGGCGTGCGGCCACCAGCGGAGAGGCTCGCGAGGCATGACACCTTCGAGAGCCGGCGGAGCGCGCAGGCTGTTGAAGGGCGGCTTGCTGTGCCTGCTCCTGTTCGCGTGCGGCGGCGACCAGGCGCGCGACGCGGCGGGCACGATTTCCCGGGACGTCTTCGTAGGCACCTATGTGGAGCTGCGCACGGCGGCGCTCCATTCGCCCGATGGTCGGGTCGACCCCGAAGCGAAGGCGGAGATCCTGGAGTCCAATGGGGTCACCGAGGCCGATTTGCTCGACTACGTCGACGTCCACGGGGCCCGCCTGGAGTTCATGGTCGAAGTGTGGGCCGAAATCGACGACACGCTCCGGGCCCTGCGCACCGAAGACGACCCCGCTCCCGCGTCCTGATCTCCGCGGGAGCGAGCAATGCCCGTCCTCCTCACTCCCACTCGATGGTGGCCGGCGGCTTGGAGCTGATGTCGTAGGCCACCCGGTTCACCCCGGCGACCTCGTTGATGATGCGGGTGGAGGCGCGCGCCAGCACTTCCGGCGGAAACCGGTACCAGTCGGCCGTCATGCCGTCGCGCGAGGTCACGGCGCGCAGCGTCACCGCGCACTCGTAGGTGCGCGCGTCGCCCATCACGCCCACGGACCGCACCGGCAGGAGTACCGCAAACGCCTGCCAGATCTCGTCGTAGAGCCCGGCGGCACGGATCTCCTCCAGGAAGATGGCGTCCGCGTCGCGCAATACCTCCAGCCGCTCCCACGTGACTTCGCCCAGGATGCGCACGGCAAGCCCCGGGCCCGGGAAGGGATGGCGCGCCACGAACGCCTCCGGGAGCCCCAGCTCCTGCCCCACCCGGCGCACTTCATCCTTGAACAGCTCGCGGAGCGGCTCTATCAGCTCGAACGGCATGTCGTCCGGAAGCCCGCCCACATTGTGATGGGTCTTGATGGTTGCGGACGGTCCCCGCACGGAGAGGGACTCGATGACATCCGGATAGAGCGTGCCCTGCACCAGCAGGGACGCGTCCTTGCCGGCCTCTCGCGCCGTGCGCTCGAACACGCGGATGAAGATCTCGCCGATGATCCGGCGCTTGCGCTCGGGATCGTCGACCCCGGCCAGCCCTTCGAGGAATTCCTCGCGCGCGTCGGTCACCAGAAGCTCCATCCCCATGTGCCTGCGGAAGGTGCGCTCCACGCCCTCGCGTTCGCCCTTCCGGAGGAGCCCGTTGTCCACGAAGATGCAGGTCAGGCGGTCGCCGAGCGCCCGATGCACCAGGGTGGCCGCGACCGAGGAATCGACGCCGCCGGAGAGGCCGCAGATGGCGGACCGGCTCCCCGCCTGCTCGCGGATGGCGGCGATGCTCTCTTCGGCGAACGCGCTCGCCGTCCAGCTCGGACGGCAGCCGGCGACGCGGAAGAGGAAGTTGGAGAGCATCCGGTCGCCCTCGGGGGTATGCGCGACTTCCGGATGAAACTGCACTCCGTAGATGGCCCGGTCCTCGGCCCGGAACGCGGCCACCGGGAGGCCTTCGGTGGAAGCGACGACGCGATATCCTTCCGGAGGCTGGTCCACGTGGTCGCCGTGTGAACACCAGACCGTGACGGGATGTTCGCGCGCGAATCCTGCGAACAGGCCTTCCGTTTCCCTCAGGCGCAGCTCGGCTCGTCCGTACTCGCGCTTGCCGTACTCCACCCGTCCACCTTCCAACTCGGCGATCAGTTGCATCCCGTAGCAGATTCCGAGCACCGGAACATCCATGTGCAGCAGCTCAGGCTCCACCCCCGGGCCATCTTCCTCGTAGACCGAGGACGGCCCGCCCGAGAGCACGATCGCGCTGGGCGCCCAGCTCCGGATCCACTCCACGGACCGGGTCGGCGGGTGGATCTCGCAGAAGACCCGCTCTTCGCGGACGCGGCGCGCGATGAGCTGTGTGAACTGCGATCCGTAGTCGAGGATCAGCACCCGGTCGCGCGGCCTGGTGGGGGTCATGACGGAATCCTCTCCCCGCGAATCAGATCGGCGAAGGTCTCCCGCCGGCGGATCAGGTGGAGTCCGCCGCCGGTAACCAGCACTTCCGCCGGCCGCAGGCGGCCGTTGTAGTTCGAGGCCATGGAGAAACCGTAGGCGCCCGCGGTCCGCACCACCATCAGATCGCCCGCGGAAGGCAGCTCGATGGCGCGGTCGCGCGCGAGAAAGTCGCCGTCCTCGCACACGGGGCCCACCACGTCGGTCACTACCACCGCCGCGCCCGGACGCGCGTGCACCGGCTCGACCTGATGGTACCCGTCGTAGTGACTGGGGCGCAGCAGTTCGGTCATGCCCCCGTCCGTGATCACGAAGGTCTTGTTTCCGGATCGCTTGACGTACAGCACGCGCACGATGAGCGTCCCGGATTCGCCCACGATGTAGCGGCCCGGCTCAAGCACCAGCCGCAGGCCGCGCCGCCTTACGGCAGGCAGGACCGCTGCGGCGACACGCGCGAGATCGATCTCGGAGTCGTCTCGGTAGGCGACCCCGAATCCACCGCCCAGATCGACGTACTCGAGCGGGATGCCTTCATCGGAAAGCGCCCGCTCCAGGGCGAAGATCTCGCGCGCGGCACGCTCGTACGGTTCGGCGTCCACGATCTGCGACCCGATGTGGACCGCGATGCCCGCGACCCGCAGCGCGGTTCGGGAGGCAGCCCACCGATAGAGGTCCATGATCTCGTCGGCGGGAACGCCGAACTTGGTGCCGGCGTGCCCCGTGCGCGTGTACGCGTGAGGCGTGGGCGAGGCGATGTCCAGGTTCACGCGCAGCGCGATGCGGGCCTGCACACCCCGCCGGACGGCGATGCGTTCGAGCAGATGCAGCTCCTCACGGCTCTCGACGTTGAACCCGTAGATTCCGGCTTCCAGCCCGGCGCCCAGCTCCTCCTCGCTCTTGCCTGCACCGGCGAACACGATCCGCTTTGCCGGTATCCCTGCCTCAAGGGCGCGCGCCAGCTCTCCTCCGCTCACGATGTCGGCGCCGGAACCGAGACGGGCCAGGCGGTTGAGGAGCGCCAGGTTGCCGTTGGCCTTGACCGAGTACGCCACGAGCAGGCGGGCGCCTGCGAAGGCGGCTTCGAAGGTGCGATACCTGTCTTCCAGCAAGGCTCCATCGTAGAGGTAGAGCGGGGTCCCGAAGCGAGCGGCGATGTCGTCGAGAGCGAACGGTCCGCAGCGGAGCACGCCGTCCGAGCGAGCCAGCGGAGTCACCTCAGTATGCCCGCGCCCACGCCACCTCCATTTTGGCAGCGCCGCCGCCGATGCACCGCGACGGCCGGCTGGACGACGCGAACTCGTCGTCGGGGATGACCCGGATCGTGGCCCTGGTCGCCTGCTTGACCTTCTCTTCCACGTCGGGGTCGCCGCTCCATCCGGTGTACACCAATCCACCCCCCGCGTCCAGGATCTCCTTGAGCTCGCCGAGATCCGAGATCCCCCTGTGGGAGTTGGTTTCGCGGCGCGCGCGGGCGCTCTCGAGCAAGGCTTCGTGGAATGCGTCGAGAAGAGCCGGCAGGGTGGTCAGGGCTTCTTCGCGTGACAGAAAGCGCTTGCGCTCGCTGCTCGAGAACGGAACCCGCCGGACCAGCACCACCTGCCCCTTCGCCACATCGCGCGGCCCGATTTCGGCGCGGAAGGGGACGCCCTTGCGCTCCCACTCGTAGAACTTGGCCCCCGGGTTGAGGTGGTCGCGGGCGTCGATGCGCACCCGCACCCCTGCCGCTACCAGCTGGTCCCGGAAGCGGTCGGCCTCCTCGAGCACCAGTGCGCGCTGCGCGTCCGTGCGCCAGATGGGCACGACCACGACCTGGGCCGGAGCGATCCGCGGCGGCACGACGATGCCGTTGTCGTCGCCGTGCGTCATCACCATGCCCCCGACCATCCGCGTGGACACGCCCCAGGAGGTGTTCCAGGCGTATTCCTCGCGCCCCTCCTCGCTCTGGAAGGTGAGGCCGAACTGGCGTGAAAAGTTCTGTCCCAGGAAGTGGGAGGTTCCCGCCTGAAGCGCGCGATTGTCCTGCATCAGCGCCTCCACGGAATAGCTTCGCACCGCTCCCGCAAATTTCTCCGATTCGCTCTTGAGCCCGCTGACCGGGGGCATAGCGATCCAGTCCTCCTGGAACCGGCGGTACACCCCGAGCATGCGCCGTGCCTCCTCTTCGGCCTCTTCCCGCGTCGCATGCGCGGTGTGGCCCTCCTGCCAGAGGAATTCCGAGGTCCGCAGAAAGAGCCGTGTGCGCAGCTCCCAGCGCATCACGTTGCACCACTGGTTCAGCAGCAGGGGCAGATCGCGGTAGCTCTGCACCCACTTCGCGTACATCGAGTAGATGATGGTCTCGGAGGTCGGACGAACGACATAGGGCTCATCGAGCTCCTTGCCGCCGGCGTGGCTCACCACCGCGAGCTCCGGCTTGAAACCCTCGACGTGCTCCTTCTCGCGCTCGATGAAGCTCATCGGTATGAGCAGTGGGAAATAGGCGTTCTCGTGGCCGGTTTCCTTGAAGAGACCGTCCAGTCCGTGCTGCATCAGTTCCCAGATCGCGTATCCCCAGGGACGAATGACCATGCACCCGCGCACCGGCGAATAGTCGGCCAGTTCCGCGCGCTGAACGACATCGTTGTACCAGGCCGAGAAGCTCTCGCTCCGGGGTGTCAGCCGTTTGTCATCAGCCATTTGTCTGGTCCTGGGGGTGGCGCCCGGCGGGGGGGGGGGTGGGGGCGGCGGTGGTTGGGGGGGATGTGTAAGAAACCGCGTAACGGAGAACCGCGAGGCAGCGGTCTGACAACCCGATGGCGGAG
>VXNP01000011.1 GCA_009840525.1 Gammaproteobacteria bacterium | reverse complement strand
GGGGGGTGCCGGGGGGGGGGGGGGGGGGCGGTTGGGGGGGGGGCTGGGGGGGGCGTGGGGGGGGGGCGGCGCCGGCGCCCCCGGGCGGGGGGGGGGGGGGCGGCCCCCCCGCGCCTGATCGCCGCGGGCGCGGACGGCATGCAGCCGCTGGCTTCGTCGCGCATGACCGAACTCGCCGAGCTGGTCGAGGCCTTCAACCGCCTCACGTCGGACCTGGACGCGCGCATTCGCGAGCTGGCGCGCGCGCGCGACGAGGTGCGCGACGTGCTCAACGCCATCAACGAGGGGGTCGTCGCCCTGAACGCCGATGCCCGTCTGGTGCGCATCAACGAGGCCGCGATGCGCATTCTCGACGTGGAGCCGGTTCCCGCGCTGACCCATGTGAGCCTGTTCGTGCGCTCCGCGGAGCTTCGGCTGCTCATGGAGGCGGCTCCGTCCCACGCCGTGGGTGCGCGCGAAGTCCACCTGGGCGAGAAGCGGTACCTCGTGTCGGGCCGGCCGCTGGGGGCGGGAGGGGCCGTTATAACCTTCGTCGACGTGAGCGAGATCCGGCGCCTCGAAGAGGTGCGGAGCGACTTTGTCGCCAACGCGTCCCACGAACTCAAGACGCCCCTCACCGCGGTGCGCGGGTTCTCGGAGACCCTCCTTGAGGACGATCCGCCCGAGGACCTCCGCCAGAGCTTCCTCGATCTCATCTGGCGCAATACCGTGCGCCTGCAGCGGCTGGTCGAGGATCTGCTCGACCTGTCACGCCTGGAGTCCGGAGGATGGGTGCCCCAGTCCGAACCGGTCCGGGTGGAAGAGGTGGCCGTCAAGGCCTGGGTCCAGGCCGAGCCGCGCGACTCCGAATCGAGCGTGCGGCTGCACATCGACGGGGCCGGAATCGCGACCGCCGACGCCCGCGGACTCTCGCAGATCTTCCAGAACCTTTTCGACAACGCGCTCCGGCACACCCCCTCCGGAGGGTCGATCCGGGTGCAGGTCGAGTCCGAAGAGGGTGAGGATCTCCTCCGGGTATCGGTGAGGGACACGGGCAGCGGCATACTGCCGGCCCACCTGCCGCGCATCTTCGAACGGTTCTACCGGGTGGATCCGGCCCGCTCGCGAGCGGAAGGCGGGACTGGCCTGGGGCTTGCAATCGTACGCCATCTGGTCATCGCCATGGGAGGCGAGGTCTGGGCCGAGAGCGTGATCGAGGAGGGAACCACGATTCGCTTCACGCTCCCGCGCGGCTCCGCGACTTCGCTGTCTCTCATGGAGCTGGACGAGGAAGACGACGACGATGACGACGACGAACTCGACTACGGAGACTTCGTCGCCGCGTCGTCCATGATTCGGGAGTAGAGACCATGGGCAGGGAAGGGAAGGCCGGAGTACGCGTGAGCGACCGTGAATGGAAGCAGCGTCTGACCCGGGAGCAGTTTCGCGTTACCCGCCGCAAGGGGACGGAGCGGGCCTTTACCGGAGCGTACTGGAACCTGAAGGACGATGGCCTCTATCGCTGCGTGTGCTGCGGAGCCCCGCTGTTCGATTCGGGGGACAAGTACGATTCGGGGACTGGGTGGCCGAGCTTCAGCGACACTGCCGAGGGCGCCGGCATCCGGCTCGAGGACGACCGCAGCTTCTTCATGCGTCGCACGGAAGTGCTGTGCTCGGCGTGCGACGCCCATCTCGGCCATGTGTTCGGGGACGGTCCCGCCCCCACCGGCCAGCGCTACTGCATCAACTCCGCGGCGCTCACCTTCGACCCGTCCCGCGGCCGGGAAGGTACGCAATCCCCAGAGTGAGGACGCCGACCTCGCGTCTCCACAGCAGCTCGCCCGTGCCGATGCGCAGGGCGGCCACCCCCCCGGGCTCGCCGACCCCGCCCTCCCAGGTCACGTAGGCGACCTCGCCCGCCGGGTCGAGCGCCACCCCGTGCGGGAACGCCGCGCCGGCCAACTCGATGCGGCGCACCTCCGTGAGGGTGGCCGGATCGAGTACCGACATCGAGCCGCCGCGCCGGTTGGCCACCACCAGGACCCGCCCGTCCGCCGACCCCGCGATCTGGGCCGGCATGGGCCCCACCGCGACGGCGCCCTCGGGTTGGCCCGCGCGAGAGAAGGCCCGCACCTCCCCGCTCCCCGCCATGGTCGCGAAGAAGCGGGCGCCGTCGGGGCTCCAGGCGACGTTCATGGGGGTGTAGCGCGGCGTTCCGGCGGGGGCGGGACCGGGTCCGGCCGGGACGCGGGCGAGCGTGGCTGCCGAGCCCGCATCCATCAGCACGATCTCGTCGGAGAGCGAGCAGGTGACGGCGACCCGCGTTCCGGCCGGGTCGACCGCGGCGTGGTGGGGGGCGGGGCACACCACCGGCAGGGCCGCCACGGTCAGGTCGTGGACGTCCACCACCGCCACGCGGCTCTCCTCCCCCAGGCCGCCCCGCCAGTAGTCGGGGATGAAGGCGCGGCGGCCGTCGGGGGTGAGCTCCACCCGCGCCGCACCCGGCATGTCCAGCTGGAGGCGCCCGACCAGCCGGTCGCCGTCGGTCTCGTACTTCCACAGGGTGGGGTGCCCGTGCGCGAGGGTGGCGTACCAGTGGCGGCCGTCGGCGGAAACGGTCACGCCGTGGGGCTCGTCGGTTTCGGTGCGGCGGCGGTCCAGCGAGACGGTGCGCAGCGTGGTCCCGTCGCGCGCGTCCAGCACATGGATCCGGTCCGTGAACCCGGAAGTGACGTACAGGCGGGGCGGCTGCTCCGGGCCATCCGCCGCCCCTCCGCAGGCCACCAGGAGCAGCGCGGCGCCGACTCGGCTCAGGGGCCCGGCTCCAGCACGACGAGCCCGTGGTTCATGTCGGCGGCGTACAGCTTGCCGTTGTCGTGCAACTGGGGAGCCCAGGTGCAGGTGTCCTCGGGGCCCAGGAAGCAGTAGTTGGTCTCGTTGCCGTAGTCGATGAAGCCGGTTTCGCGCCCCTGCAGCTCCAGTTGGCCCATGAGCTCGCCGCTGACGTCCAGAATGCGCACGCCCCGTTCGTACCAGGCCAGGTAGAGGGTCGCGGCATCCTCGTCCATCCAGTAGTTGTGCGACGTGGCCCCCTGGACTTCATAGCTCGCGACCTCGCGCGGCCGGGTGATATCGCCCAGATCCACCACGTGCATGATCCCGGAGGGACTCGTGGAATAGCCGAACTGCTCCTCGCCCACGAAGGCGTAGCCGGCCTCGGGCCAGTACCAGACGTTGTGGGTCTGCCCGCCCAGATCCCGCAGGCGGCTCACCTCCACCGGGTTGGTGGGCGATCCGCCGGCCGTCCCGTTACCCACGTCGAGGATGACGAGCCCCGCATCCCAATGCGACAGAAAGGCCAGCCCGTCGCGGACGTAGACGTCGTGGAGCAGGCTCGAGCCGCCGTAGAAGCTGGCGGCGAGGCGAGGTGAAGCCGGATCGGAGATGTCGAGGATGCGCAGGCCGCTGTTGTAGGGGTCCAGGGCCAGGTATGCGTAGTTGCCCTCCAGCCACGCGTTGTGGACGCCGTCGGCCAGGCCTTCCGTAAAGCGGCTGATGACCTGCGGGTGCGCCGGATCGGAGAGGTCGAAGAACGTGACCCCGTTGAGACCTTCGGGGTCGCCCTCGTGGGTCAGCACTCCGAGCCGCCCGTCCGCCCGGATCTTGACGTCGTTCACGGTGCGCGCGCTCACGACGATCGAATCGGAAAGGGTGGGCATTCCCGCGGCGTCCAGCGACCACGCGTACAGCACGTTGCCCGGAAGCTCGGCGCGCATTCCCCAGGTGCCGGTGTAGGCGTAGTCGCCGTGCACCCACAGGTCCGAAGTGTAGCGGTCGTCCACGGCGCCCCTTCCCACCAGGCGGAGCGCCTGCGAGAGCCCGCGTGCCTGGACCGTGACGGGCGTGGTGGCGGAGTCGGGCCGAATCGTGCCGTTGACGGTGACCTGTGTATGCGCGACGACCGTGATGTTCCCGGGGGCGTAGGCCACGAACCGGCCATCCGCGTCGAACAGCCCGGCGTCCGGTGGGGTGGTGCGCCACGTCACCTGCGCCCCCTGCACCGCGGCGCCGCTGCTGTCCCGGACCTCGGCCGAGAAACGCACCACGTCGCCCTGGCGGATGCGCCGGTTCCCCGCCGCGATGCGGATGTGCGTGCCGTCGACCGGCCCCACCCGCTGCTCCACCTGGAAGCGCAGTCCGAGCGATGCTCGAGCGTCGCTGCCGGCGTGCGCCTCGAGCGTGGCCTCGTAGCTGCCTGCCTGGGCGGCGTCCGGTACCATCACCACTATGGAAACGGTCTCGCTCGCTCCGGGGTTGAGCGTCGGTATCTCGGAAGGCGTGGTCGTCGGAACCATGCCGGGCACGGCGACTCCACCCGTGCGCGCGGCGCGGGCCGACAGGCTCACCGGCCCGACCGCCACGTTGCCGGTGTTGGCCAGATCGACGGCGCCCCGGTAGGAGAGCGCGCTTCCGTCCCGGGAAGCCACCAGTTCGAGGGTGGCGGTGGAGAACTCGATCGCCGCGACGCGCTCGACGGGAGGTTCTACGGGATCGCGGCAGGTGGTGAGCAGCAGCGTGAGCGACAGGCTGAGCAGGAGCCCTCCGGGGTGCCTTGCCCGCGATGCGACTCGCGCGACCGGATTCCCTTGATCGGAGGTTTCTACAGGGCGCATGTGCCTGGCTGTTGGATGCGAAGGCGTGCCGGCCGACAATGCCCGGAGGGCAGCCATCTCCTAATCTATAACGACGGGGTCGGCGGAGCGCATTGAGTTGAGCCCGGACGGGCACTAGTATCCAAGGTTGTCCCCGGAGACGGCGGACCCGGGGGCGGGCAGCCACATTCGACGTCTTCAACACCACACGCAACTAACGGAAGGGAGTATCCCGCATGACCGGTTGCCGGGTCGGCAAGGGCGAGGGTGAGGTTGGTTCACGCCTTGTGACACGCCGCTCCCTGATCCGCTCCGGGCTGGCGGCGCTGGCCGCGGCTCCCTGGGCCGGGCCGCTGGCTGCGGCCACGGGTCCGGCGCGGCATCGAGGCCGGAACTCCGGTCCTGCCCAGGAGGGCGACATCGTACTGGGCGTGTCGGCCGCGTTCTCGGGTCCCTCTCGCGGCCTGGGCACGGAGCTCTACCGCGGGTCGATGGCCTGGTTCAACCACGTCAACGACAACGGCGGGGTCAACGGCCGCAGGATCGTCCTCAAGCTCACCGACGACGGCTACCAGCCCGAGCCCTGCGTGGCGAACACGATTCAGCTCATGCAGGACGAGAGCGTGTTCCTGCTCTTCGGATACGTGGGCACCCCCACCGTCACCCGCGTGCTGCCCTTGCTGAAGAGGTTCGGGGACGAGCAGGTCTATCTCTTCTTCCCCTTCACCGGGGCGGAGCCGCAGCGAGAGCCCCCCTACGGCGAATTCGCCTTCAACCTGCGGGCCTCCTATCGCCAGGAGACCGCGGGGCTGGTCGACAACTTCGTGCGGATCGGGCGCCGGCGGGTGGCGGTGTTCTACCAGAACGACGCCTACGGCCGGAGCGGGTGGGCCGGCGTGCGCGAGGCACTCGCAGCGCACGGAGAGACCATGGCGGGCGAGGCCACCTACATGCGCGGCACCCAGTTCGACGCCAGCATGAGAGCGCAGGTCGAGATCCTGCAGGGCCAGTCCCCGGACGCCGTGATCTGCATCGGCGCCTACCAGGCGTGCGCCGCGTTCGCCCGGGACGCCGTCGATCTGGGGCTCCACATTCCCGTCGCCAACGTCTCCTTCGTGGGAAGCGAGAACCTGCTCGCGCTCCTGCGGGAAGGACGCGACGATCCCGGGTCGCACACCCGCTTCCTGGTGAATTCGCAGGTCGTTCCGAGCTACGAGGACACCTCGCTGGCCGCCGTGCGCGAGTACCATGAGCTCATGGAGCGCTACAATCCGGAGCCTCCGGAGGATGTCGACAGGATCGCCGAAGGCGAGCCCTATGAGCCCTTCCCGCAGAGCTTCGTCAGCCTCGAGGGCTTCCTGAACGCCAAGCTGATTACGGAGATCATCGCGCGCATGGGGGACGAGCCGGACCGGTCGCGGATCGAACAGGCCGTCTTCGCGGTGCGCAACTACGACATCGGGGTCGGCGAGCGGGTGTCGTTCGGGCCTGAGCGCCGGCAGGGACTCGACCGGGTCTACTACACGGTGCCCGAGGGGGACCGCTTCGTGCCGCTCGAGGACTGGGAGTCCAGGTTCGCGATTTCATGAGGGTTCACAAGCTCTTCCGCAGGCTGCGTTTCGGCGTCTTCGCGCTCTTCGCGCTTGTCGTGCTCTCCATCTTCCTGCTCTCCATCCGCACCGTCTCCAACGAACTCGAAACCGAGTACGTCAGCAACAGCGCCAACATCGCCAGGAACATCGCCGACGCCAGCGTCGACATCCTGCTGAACAGAAACCTGGCAACCCTGCAGTCGCTCATCGATCAGTTCGTGGAGATCGAAAGCATCCGCTACATCTACATCGTCAGCGATACCGGCGAGTTCCTGGCGCATACGTTCGTTCCGGGAATACCGGAGGAGATTCTGGCGAGCGACCCCTCGCTCACCGATCCCGTCGAGCGCAGCCTCCCGGGCCTGGGCGAGTTCGTCGAAGTGGGCAGCCCGATCCTTTCGGGGGTGGCGGGCACGGTGCACGTCGGGATGGACACGGAGGCGCTCGCGCTCAAGATCCAGCGGGCGGTCGGCCAGCAGATCTACCTGCTGTGCATCATCCTGGTCGTGGGCGTGCTGGCCCTGATCTGGATTGTCAAGGCGACCGCGAAGCCGCTGGAAGAGCTGCTCACGTACGTGGTCGAGCTCGCGCGCAACGGTGGCGAGGCGTCGGACAACGGCGTCCTGGCGCGGACAGATGAAATCGGGGACATGGCGCGGCTCATGCGTCACGCCGCCGGCCAGGGCTCCCCGCCCCCGAAAGGGCGGGCCCGGGTCACGCGCCCGAGGTAGGCGGAACACTCGTGCGCGTTCCCAGAAGCGTCGTCGTCCTCTTCTGCACGGTGCTCCAGTTGTGCCTGGGCACGGTATACGCCTGGAGCTTTTTCCAGACCATGCTGGTGCGCGACTCCGGCTGGACCTTCAGTGAGACCGCCGCCGCGTTCAGCATCACGATCTTCTGTCTGGGGGTGTCGGCGGCGATTGCGGGGCAGGCGCTCCCGAAGGTAGGGCCCAGAGCCCTCGCCCTGGCCGGAAGCGTCCTGTTCTCGAGCGGCTATCTGATTGCCAGCCTCGCGCTGTCGCTGGATTCCCTGTGGCTCTTCTACCTGGGATACGGGGTGGTCGGGGGTGCGGGCATCGGGATGGGCTACGTGACGCCCGTTGCGACCGCCGCAAAGTGGTACCCGGATCGCAAGGGACTGGTGACGGGCATCGTGGTGATGGGCTTCGGCGTCGGAGCGCTCCTGCTCAGCAAGGGTCTGGCGCCCCTTCTCGTGGTCGGAACGGAAGGCGATCTCGCGCGGGTATTCCTGTGGCTGGGGATCGTGTTCGCCTGCATCCTGGTCCCGTCCAGCCTGTTTCTGAGCGATCCGCCGGAAGCCACGGCGCCCGCGTCCGGGGACGGCTCGAGATCGCCGCCGCCCGAGAGGGTGGAGCCGGCCGCGCCCTACCTGCGCACTTCCCAGTTCACGATCATGTGGATCGTTTTCTTCTCCAACATCGCGGCCGGCATCTCCGTGATCAGCTTCCAGTCGGAACTCCTGCAGGAGGTCTGGGGGCTGGCCGACCCGTCCCTCGGTCCCGCGATGCTGGCCGAATACGGCGCCACCCTCATCGCTGTGAGTTCCGTCTGCAACGGCGTCGGACGACTCCTGTGGGGTTCACTCTGCGATCGGCTGGGACAGGTCACCGTGTTCCGCCTTCTGCTCGCCAGCCAGATGGTCGTGTTCGGCATCCTCATGACCGAGTCCAACCCCTGGATCTTCTCGGCGCTGGTCTGCTACGTGCTGCTCTGCTTCGGCGGTGGATTCGCCACCATGCCGTCGTTCGTCGTGGACGTCTTCGGATCGAAGAACATGTCCAAGATCTACGGCACGATCCTCACCGCGTGGGCCGCCGCCGGAATCATCGGCCCGATGTACGTGGGCTACCTGAAGGACACCTATCCCGACCGGGCGGTCATGTACTGCTTCCTGATCGGCATCCTGCTGCTCGGCACGGGATACGTCTTCTCGTACCTGCTGGACGGCGACCGGATCAGCCTGGGCCGCCCGACCGTGAAGGGCACGCTGCGCCGGTACGGGGTGCCGGTCGCGGAGGAGGCGTAGCGCCCATCCCATGAGCCGGACCATGACCGTCGTCCACGGAGACGGCATCGGCCCGGAGGTGATGTCCGCCACCTTGTCGGTGCTGGACGCGGCCGGCGCGGGACTCGACTACGACGAACGGCTGGCGGGGATGGCGGCGCTCGAGCGGCTCAACGATCCGCTGCCCCCGGCCACGCTCGACTCCATCCGGGCGAACGGGGTGGCGCTCAAGGGGCCGCTCACGACGCCGGTGGGCGGTGGGTTCCGGTCCATCAACGTCGCGATCCGCAAGGAATTCGACCTCTACGCCAACGTCCGGCCGGTGCGCACCTTCGTTCCGGGCGGGCGCTACGAGGACATCGATCTGGTCCTGATCCGCGAGAACACGGAGGGGCTGTACGTCGGGGTGGAGCACTACATCGGCATGGAGGGCGATCCCCGGGCCGCGGCCGAGTCGGTCATGATCGTGACCCGCTTCGGCGCGGAGCGCATCTGCCGCTACGCCTTCGAGTACGCCCGCCGGCATGGCCGCCGCAAGGTGACGCTCGCGCACAAGGCGAACATCCTGAAATACACTCAGGGACTTTTCCTGGACGTGGGCAGGGAACTCGCCGGAGAGTATCCGGACATCGAGTTCGAGGACCGCATCATCGACGCCACCGCGATGAACCTGGTGCTCAACCCGCACGCTTTCGACGTGCTCGTGATGGAGAACATGTTCGGCGACATCGTGAGCGATCTGATGGCCGGGCTGGTGGGCGGGCTGGGCATGGCCCCCGCCGGCAACATCGGCCGGGGCGTTGCGATGTTCGAGGCGGTCCACGGGTCGGCGCCGGACATTGCGGGGCAGGGTATCGCCAACCCGACTGCGCTCATGCTGGCGGCGTGCGCGATGCTCGACCACATCGGGCAGCCGGAGACGGCCGCCCGTGTCCGCGGGGCGATGCAAAAGGTGTTGCGCCGGAGCCAGACGGTGACCGGGGACCTCGGGGGCAGCGCATCCACACAGGAGTACGCGCAGGCGGTGATCCGCGCGCTGGAGTAGGGTCGGCCTAGCGCTCGCGCACCTCGCGCACCAGCACGCTGCGGCTGACCGAGACCTCCGCGGCGGTGCCGAGCGATTCCGGGCGGATCCGGGACCAGTCGCGCACGATGCTGAGGATGCGTCCGGTGGAGCGGCTGGTCACGATCGCGCCTCCTCGGCCGCCGTCGCGGTCCAGGGCCGTGATGCCCTCGGGGCCGCTCAGCGTCACCCGCGCCAACTCGTCCGCCCGGCCCTCCTCGACGGGCACCGCGAACAGGAAGCCCGCCCCGCCGTGGTCGATTCTGTCCGGCGTGAAGCTCATCGAGAACATGCGTTCTCCCGCCGCGTCGATCCCTTCCAGCCGGTACGGGCCCGGTGACGTGGGAAGCTTCACCGGGGTGTCCCACTCGAAGACGGGTTCCAGGCGCAGTTCGCCGTCCTGAACTCTGCCCCACAGCAGCAGCGTCTTCTCGACAGCCGTTCCTGCGGCGGCGGCGGTTGGCGCCGGCGGAAGCCCCATCCTGTACTCGAGGGCCTTCGTGAAGCTGAAGTCACTGGCCCACGGCGGGTCGCAGTAGGACATGAAGTCCCGGTAGCGAGCCGGATTGATCAGCCTCCCGAAGTCGCCGCCGGTGCTGAAGTCGACGCCCCAGACGCCCGTGTACGCGTCGGTGTACGGGTAGTCCGGATCGGGCCCTCCCGCTCCACAGCCTGGAGCGTGCCTGAGGCTGAGGTTGTGCCCCAGTTCGTGCGCCAGAGTGCTGCCGAAGGGTCCGTCGCCGCGATAGACCCCCGCATAGTGTGACAAGGTCAGACCGGCCCACCCGCCGATGTAGGCGACGCCCCCAAAGCCCCACGCCGCCCGATAGCGCGAGGCCGGCAAGGCCAGGATACCGTGATAGTAGTCGTTGGTGGCTCCTGCTTCGATGAATCGGAGCAGGTGGATTTCGTCGAGAAGTCCGAAGCCACCCTCCTCCACCGTGTCGGCCTGCGTCGTGTACGGCTCCCGCACGCTAATATTCAACTCGGAGAGCGGCAGCAGAAACTGGGTCTCCTGCAGCGCCGCGTGAGAGTTGCTGGCAGCCATGTCCGCGACCAGAGCGGCCACCGGGGCATTGTCGACCTTGCTGTTCTCCGATTCGAACGCGACCGGGACAAGCGTCACGTCGAGTGGGGGCAGCGTGCGCACGTCCAGCGCCTCGCGACCCGTCGCCGGAATTCGCATTTGGCTGCCCGTGAGCGTCGACAGGGTGCTGTCCGGATCGATCTCGACCACCATCTCCAGGCCGGGCTGCAGGACGGAATCCGGGATCATGGCGTTGAAGGACGCGTTCAGGCTGCTCTCGTCCACGCTTCTGGGAAGACCGGAAGGCGGGGTCAGGTCGGCGACGTGGACCTCCTCGTCGTCGAGAAAGAAGGTGGCCCGCGCCGACGGACGATACGAGTTCAGGAAGTCCGCGGTCACGAAGACTCGCAGCAGCGCCTCGCGGTCTGCGACCAGCGGCACCTTGCCGGCGTAGGACTGGGCGGCCTGGACCAGGTAGGCGGCTTTCGCCTCGACCTTCAGATCCGGGGGGTTGACCAGCACCAGCGGGTTGCCGGCGACGGGGGTCATGCCCTCGAAGCAGAGGTCGCCGTTGCAGAGATCCTCAGGCGTGGCCGGCAGGGAGTCGAACTGGATGTACTGCGAGACGCTGCCTTCCCGGCGGGTCACCGTAACCAGTCGGCTGAGCGTATCTCCCGCGGCGATCGAAACCACCGTCGAGCGCGGCTCGCCCCCGCGGGCGCCGAACACCAGACGCAAGTCGAACGGGGCGCCCTCGCGGACGGCGATGCCAACCTGAGCGGGCCCCTCCGCAAGCGGGTCCTCGTTGTCCATCCTCACGGCTTCCAGCGTAAGCGGGAACGGATCGGTCAGATTCTCCTCCAGCCAGACCACCCCGAGTCCTGTCATGCCGGCGAACAGTCCGCGGGGCAGTTCAGTCAGCGAATTCGCGTACGCCGAGAGGAACGCCAGGTCGGGCGTGCCGTCGAATACTCCCTCCGGCAATGCGGTCAGCCCGTTTCCCTGCATCCAGAGCGTGTCCAAGCTGGCGAGGTCGTCGAAAACGTCGTCCGGCACCTCGGCGACGCGGTTCCGCGAGAAGCTGAGATAGTCGAGCTCCGAGAGGCCATCGAATACTCCCTCGGGGAGTCCGGCGAGCCGATTCTGGGTCAGGCTCAACCTCTCGATGGCGGCGAGGTTGGCGAACACACTGTCGGGCAATGAGGTCAGTCGGTTGCCCCCGATGAACAGCTCGTTGAGTTCCGTGAGGTTGTCGAAGACGCCGTCGGGCAGCGTTCCGACCCGGTTGCCGACGAAAAACAGCTCGGTCACGCTGGTGAGGTTGTCGAAGACGCCGTCGTGCAGCTCGGTCAGGCGGTTGCCGGAAAACGTCAGATACTCCAGGCTGGTCAGATCGTCGAAGGCGCCCTCCGGCAACGCGGAAAGTCGGTTGCCCGACAATCTGAGCCCCTTGAGTTCGGTGAGGTTGTCGAAGACGCCGTCGGGCAGTGTCTCAAGTTCGTTGCCACCCAGCCAGAGGGTGTCCAGAGCCGTCATGTCGCCGAAGATTCCCTCGGGCACGGTGGTCAGCCAGTTGAATTGCAGGTAGAGCTTCTTGAGGGCGGTGAACCCGCTGAAGCTGCTGTCGGGCAGCGCGGTCAGGGCGTTGCCCGAAAGATCGAGGTATTCCAGCCCGGTGAGCGTTCCGAAAACGCCTTCCGGCAGCGATGCCAGCAGGTTCTCCTCGAGATTCAGGGTGTCGAGGTTCGCGACATCGGCGAAGACGCTGTCGGGCAGCCCTCTCAGGAAGTTGTGGCTGAGATCCAGGAACACGAGACCGCGCAGCCCCTCGAAATCACCGTCCTTGAGGGAGATGATGCGTTCGTCCTCGCCGTCGGCTCCCGCCATGTCCATGAACACCGTGCCGGTCCCGGCGGGACCGGATGGCCGGGACTCGCATGAGGTCGGCGCGCCGCCGCGTTCGAATTCACCCGTGATCGCTTCCGCGCAATCGGCGCCCGACGCCGAAGTGGTGTCCTCGTGCGGACCACTCAGGTCGAGGCGCCTGAGGCGCGCCAGCAGCCCGGCGCTCACCTGTGCGCAGTCCGCACGGTTCGTCGCGGCCATGAGCGCGTCGCGAACCTGCGGAGTCCGGCCGCAGACGCCGTCGGTCGACGAGCTGTTGACCGATGCATGAACCACTGCGCTCAGGTCTCCCGCCGCGACCGTGATCGCGGCCGTTCCCCGGGCAACCGCCGTCGCCAGGCCATCCGGATCCACGGAGATGACCGAGGCGTCTTCGCTCGTCCAAGTGAGCTGCGCCGGGAGGGCATTGCCGTGCTGGTCCAGCACGGTCACCGTGAGTTCCGCCGTCTCACCGGGAACGCCGAGCTCGACCGCGGCCGGGGAGACCGAGAGCGAAGCCGCGCGCGGTGGCTCCGGTTCCGTGACGTCCTGGAAATCGCCACACGCCGTCAATGCCAGCAGGACAAAAACGATGGCGACTTTCTTCGGAAAATACTGAAACAGGCTCATGGTACAGTCGCCTCGATTCATCAGGTGTCGCATGCCACGCCTTATGGAGCCTGCACTGGCGGACCTCTGTCGGGTGCCTCCTCACAGACTGCCCAAGGGGGATCGACGATACCTGCAGTCTCGACCCCGACGCAAGGGGCGCCGCCTTGCCGTGAAGGGCCGGTTGAAGGCATCCTTTCGCGGCGGCATTGGCGGTAGATGAGCCCGGCCGGATGACCCGCGAAACGCTTCGACAGGGACGACGGAAACCCATGGGCATTCGTGACTCGATCGCAGACGAAATCCAGTGCTCGCGTTGCGGTGAACTCCGCGACCGCAGCGATGTCGACCGCCTTCTGTGGTGCGCCGGCTGTCGCGCCCGCGCCCGGCTGATCGCCACCCGCAGGGCGCGCATCGCCGCAACCGGGCTCGCGGTGATCGTCGCGGGCTACATCTGGGGCATCATCCGCCCGACCGACGTGGTGATCGGCGGCTGGATCGCCACCGTCATCGCGGCCTACTGGATCGGCGGCAAGCTGGCCCGCGAGGTCTTCTACGGCATCGAGCGCTCCAACAACAAGCGCTATCCCGGCAGCACCGGCTGAGCCCGCGAGGCGCCTCTTCGCCCTGACGGACGCCGGGGGAGAGGACGATCTCCGTGTCCGCCTCGTTTTCCGTTAGCTTCCCTGCGCATCTTCAGGACCGTCGGCGACAGGGGCACCCTCATGGCGGAAAAATTTCAGGGTTTCGACTTCTACGATCTGGACTCCGCGCTCAGCGAGGAGGAGCGGATGATCCGGGACGCCATCCGCGAGTGGGTGGAGGAAGAGGTCATTCCGATCATCGGCGAGGCCTACTACGAACGCAGGTTTCCCCGCTCGCTCATCCCCGGGCTGGGGGAACTCGGGGTCCTGGGGGCCAACCTGCCGGAGAAGTACGGCTGCGCCGGCCTCAACAACGTCGCCTACGGGCTGATCATGCAGGAACTCGAGCGTGGAGACTCGGGGCTGCGCTCGTTCGTGTCGGTGCAGGGCGCGCTGGTCATGTACCCCATCCATGCCTTCGGCTCGGAGGAGCACCGCCGCGAGTGGCTCCCCCGGCTTGCCTCGGCAGATGCCATCGGGTGCTTCGGCCTCACCGAGCCCGACTACGGCTCCAACCCCGCGGGAATGATCACCACCGCGAAGAAGACCGCCGACGGCTGGGTGCTCAACGGCACCAAGATGTGGATCACCAACGGCTCGATGGCCGATGTCGCGGTCATCTGGGCGCAGACCGACGCGCCCGACAACCCCAGGGGCATCCGCGGGTTCGTCGTGCCCACCGACACCCCCGGCTTCAGCGCTCGCGACCAGACCGGGAAGCTCTCGCTGCTCGCCTCGGACACCAGCGAGCTCGCGCTGCAGGACGTGCATGTTCCGGACGACGCGCTCATGCCGGGCAGCACGGGTCTCAAGAGTCCGCTCATGTGCCTTACCCAGGCGCGCTACGGGATCGCGTGGGGCGTGGTGGGCGCTGCCATGGCCTGCTTCCACGAGGCGCTCGGCTACAGCACGCAACGCGTCATGTTCGACACCGTGATCGGCGCCAAGCAGATCCAGCAGGTGCGCATCGCGGACATGCTCACCGGCATCACCCAGGGGCAGCTGCTGGCGCTGCAGGTCGGCCGCCTGAAGGACGAGGGCAAAGCCACGCCGCAGCAGGTATCGCTGGCCAAGCGGGCCAACTGCCACATGGCGTGCGAGGTGGCGCGGGAGGCCCGGCGGCTGCTGGGCGCCAACGGCATCCTGGTGGAGTATTCGGCCATGCGTCACATGGCCAACCTGGAGTCGGTGTACACGTACGAGGGCACGCACGACATCCACTCCCTCATCCTGGGGCAGGCGATGACCGGGCTGTCCGCCTTCTGACCTTGACCCCTCACCCGCCGCGGCGCAGGTTACCTGCCCGGCGCGACAATGCCCGCCTCGCTAGCTCAACTGGTAGAGCAACTGACTCTTAATCAGTAGGTTCGGGGTTCGAGTCCCTGGCGGGGCATCGGAGGTCGGAGAACCACATGCACGCACTTCTGCCCGCCCCCCACCGGTGGGCGACCGGTCGCCTTCTCGGCCTCAGCCTGTTCATCCTCGCCGCGTCCGGATGTGGAACCCGGGACGAGGCGCCGGGTGGAGCCGGCGTGGCCGATTCCCCGGCGGCGCAGCTGGTCGAGCGCTCGATAGCCTTCCACGACCCGGAGGGGGCGTGGGGCTCGCGCGCCATCGAAATGGTCTGGTTCGGGACCGGCTCGGACGGCGGCGAGCGCGTCTCGGTGGACCTGAGGTTTGGCTCGGACGAGAGCGACTTTTCTCTCTTCGGCCGCTATGCGGGATCGAGTATCGAATACGAGGTCTCCGGCGAGGTCTGGGCCGCCACCGTGGACGGCGATATTTCGCCGGATGAAGAAACCCTCGCTCGAATGCGGCTCGACCGCGAGGACGGCGTCTTCTGGCGCAGCTACTACGGCTTCCTGGCCGGCCTGCCCATGAAGATCGCGGACCCGGGAGCCCGTCTGGACCCGGAGTTGGCCGAGACGACGTTCGAAGGGCGGGACGTCCATGCGGTGCGGGTGACCTACGATCCGCAGGTGGGCGGCGACACCTGGTACTTCTACTTCGATGCGGACACCGGGGAACTCGTGGGCTGCCGCTTCTACCACGACGAGAGCGCCAACGACGGAGAGTACATCACCTTCGAGGGGCTGGCGGAAGGAGGCGGCCTGCGCCTCCCGCGCTACCGCGAGTGGTACACCAACGCCGACGACCGCTTTCTGGGCTCGGACGAGATCCGCTCCGTCACCGTGAGGTGATGCGCCCTTCGCTGGAAGTCCAGAGCGCGCGCCCGTCACGGATCTCCAACTCGGTGCCGTAAGCGGCGGAGAGTTCCGCGAAACGGGTCAGAATGGACTCGGCGATTCCACCGTTCGCCACCTCGGGGTAGCCCCGCCGCTCGAGGAAGAACTCTCCTTCCGAGCCTTCGTCGAGCACGATGGGTGTGAACGCGGCGTCCCGCACGCCGTTCGGTCCGATGACCAGCTTCACTACCACGCTCTGCCAGGTCTCGGGCGGATAGTTCCCGATTTCGGTCCGGCTGTGGAAGATGAAATTGCCCAGGCCATAGAGGATGAGGCCGTCCTGGTAGGCCTCCATCCCCGACAGGCGCGGCTCGCCGTGGCTCACGTACAGGTCCGCGCCGGCGTCCACCGTGGCCCGGGCCCAGCTTTCCTGCCAGCCTTCGCCCGCATCGACCTGGTAGTGCTGGTAGGCGATGACGAAATCGGCGTTGGCGGCGGCCTCGCGGATCGCCGCGAGGTTGCGGTCCCGGGCCGCCGGGTCGTCCGGGTCGAGCATGTTGACGCCCGGCGCCGACTCGGTCGCAGCGGCCTCCGGCGGCTGATTGACGGTCGCCATGGCCACCATTCCCACCTGCAGCCCGGCCACGTCCCGGTACGCGGGCGCCAATGCCTCCGTAAGCGTCCGCCCGGTGCCCGCATGAGTGAATCCCCGCTTCGCGGCCTCCTCCAGCGTGGACACGATTCCGGCGTCCCCGTAGTCCCAGGAGTGGTTGTTGGCCAGCGAGAGCAGCGAAACGCCGAGTTCGCCCAGGTAGTCCAGCACTTCCGGCCCCGCGCCGTGGAAGAAGACGTCGTCGCGGGTGGGCCGGCAGTCGCACCCCGGTCCCGCCACCGCTACCTCGAGGTTGGTGAAGACCGCGTCCGCCGTCGCGAGCAGCGGCGCGACCGTGGCCAGCGGCGCTTCCAGGTATTGCCGGGGATCGTGCTTGATGAGGGCCTGGCCCACCACGGCCAGGGTGACGGAGGGACTGTCCGCGCTCCGTGGCAATTCGTCCGCGGGCGCGCCGCAAGCCCCGAGGAGGACCGCCGCGAGCAGGACGGCGGCCCGCTTCTCCCGCACTGCTACATCGAGAATACCGACCTGCCCCGCGAGAACGTCTCCAGAATCGGGATGAACTCCAGGTTCTCCGGATCCGCGGTCAGCGGATTCTCGTCCAGGATCACCAGATCGGCCTGCTTGCCGACCGTGATCGAGCCCTTGGTGTCTTCCTCGAAGTACTGGTAGGCGCCGCCCAGCGTCACCGCGTGCAGCGCCTGCATCACCGTCAGCCGCTGATGCGGCCCCAGGATGTGCCCGCTGCGCGTCTTGCGGTTCACCGCGATCGACACCAGGCGCATCATGTGCGGCGGGACGACGGACGCGTCATTGTGGATGGTGAAGTTCACCCCCCGTTCGAGAGCCCAGCCCATGGGACTGGTGTTGTTGCCGCGATACTCGCCGAAGCTGATCCGGTGCCAGTCGCCCCAGAAGAAGGCGTGCGCCGCGAAGAACGAGGGAACGACGTTCAGGACGGCGGCACGATCCAGCTGGTCGGCGCGCATGAGCTGTGCGTGGATGATGACGGAGCGGTGGTCGGGCATCGGATCCATGTCCGCAACCGCCTCGTCCACCCCGTCGATCATGAGGTCCATGGCCGCGTCGCCGTTGGCGTGCACGATGATCGGAATCCCTCCCCGGATGAGTTCGCCTGCGGCCGCCTTGTACTCGCCGGGGACCATGACGCCGTAGGCCACGTAGTCCGGTGGGGCGCCCGGGGGTCCCTCCTCGTACGGGATCGTGACCCATGCCGTGCGGCCCTGCGGCGAGCCGTCGAGCATCAGCTTCACCCCGCCGACCCGGAAGCCGTTCTGGTAGCCGCGCGTGTAGCCTATGCTCTCCAGGTCCGTGGGCGTCTCGTTGAAGCGCGCGAAAGCCGCGACGTCCGCCTTGAACGGCTCGCGGTTCGCGGCCGCCTGGAACGCCTCGGCCTGCGCCGGGCCGGTCCCGCCGTCCTGGATGGTGGTCGTGCCGTGGCTCAGGTAGATGTCGATCGACCGGCGAATCAGGTCGTCGAGCTCTTCACCCGACGGGGTGGCGCGACGATCGAATGCGAGCAGTCCGCGGGCGGTTTCCTCCAGCACCCCGTTGGGTTCCATCGAGCCGTCCATGCGGCGGACGTGGCCGCCGGGCGGATCGGGGGTGTCGGCGGTGATGTTGCTGGCCGCGAGCGTGGCCGAGTTGGTCGTGGTCAGGTGCCCCGACACGTGGGTGAGGATAATGGGATGTTCGGTCGACGCGCGGTCGAGATCCTCCCGCGTGGGGTGCCGGCCCTCTTCGAGCAGCGAGTCGTCATAGCCGCGCCCTGTCACCACTTCGCCGGGAGGGATGTCGTGCTCGTCGATCCACGCGCGCACCTTGCGCACGACGTCGTCGATGTTGTTGACGTCGCCCACCGGCGGCGGGTGCAGCCCCAGGGAGGTCTGGTCGCGCCCCGCGCCCAGGAAGTGGCCGTGCGAGTCGATGAAGCCGGGCAGGAGGGCGTTGTCCCCCAGGTCGACCACCCTCGTGGACGGCCCCTGAAGCGCCATCACGTCGTCCATCGATCCTGCCGCCACGATGGTCTCCCCGCGCACCGCGACCGCCTCCACGGCGGGCTGCTGCGGATCCATGGTGACGATGTTGTCGCCGTGGAAGATCGTGTTCGCGGGGTCGGCCTGCGGAGCACAACCCGCGAGCACGACGGAAAGCGTAACTGCAAAAACGGTGAGGGCGTGACGGGACCTGCGCATGATTCCCTCCGGGCCTGCTTGAGACTGACTCCGCCACCGTACGGCGGTGCGTCATGCCGCGTCAAGCCGGAGCGTGCCCCAGGTCCCCGCCTCGCCTTGCCAGCGGCGGCGGCACGCGCCTACTTACTTGACACGGATTCCCGGGAACGCCCAACACGGCGAGGCTGCACATGGCAAAGAGAACGATGACCCCCTCCGAGGCGCTGGTGGAGACGCTGGTCGCGGAGGGAGTCACTGACGTTTTCGGGTTGGTGGGATCGGCGTTCATGGATGCCCTGGACCTCTTCCCGGACGCAGGCATCCGCTTCATCCCGGTGGCGCACGAGCAGGCCGCCGCGCACGCCGCCGACGGCCTGGCGCGGGTCACGGGGCGACCCCAGGCCTGCATCGCCCAGAACGGACCCGGCGCCGCCAACTTCGTCTCGGCGATCGCGGCGGCGTTCTGGGCACACTCCCCGGTCGTGGCCATCACGCCCGAAACCGGCTCGCTGGGCATCGGCACCGGCGGCTTCCAGGAGCTGGACCAGATGCCCATGTTCGAGGCGCAGACCGTCTTCCAGGTGCGCGTCAACCGTCCCGAGCGCATGGCCGAACTGGCGCGCCGCTGCTTCTACAGGGCCAAGCTGGAACTGGGCCCGACCCACCTGAACATCCCCCGCGACTACTTCTACGGGGACATCGAAGACCAGATCTTCGCGACCCCCACCCTCGGAGCCGGGCGTCCCCCCCGGGCCGACATCGAAAAGGCGGTCGGCATCCTGAAGGAAGCCCGCTATCCGGTCATCGTCTCGGGAGGCGGCGTAAGCCAGGGCGACGCCGTGGCCGAGGTCAGGGCGCTGGCCGAGCACCTGAGCGCACCGGTGGTCAACACCTACCTGCACAACGACACCTTCCCCTACAGCCACGAGCTGGGCTGCGGCCCCATCGGCTACTGCGGGTCCAAGGCGGCGATGCGCACCATCGCCAAGGCGGACGTGGTGCTGGCGCTGGGGACGCGGCTCGGCGTCTTCGGCCTCCTGCCCCAGTACGACATGACCTACTGGCCCGAGGACGCCACCCTCATCCAGGTGGACCGGGACGCCCGGCAGTGGGGCATGAGCAAGATCCCGGCCCTGTTCTCGGTTGCGGACGTCGGGGAGTACGCCGCGGAGCTGCTGGAGGAGCTGAGGCAGGCGCTGCCGAACCTAGGGCGGAACGAGGAGCGCATCGCCGATGTCGCCCGCGAAAAGCGGGCCTGGGACGACGAACTCGAGGCCTGGTCCTCCTCGACCGACAGCTTCATGCATCCGCGGCGCTTCCTGTGGGAGTTCACGCGCGCGCTCCCCGGCGACGCGCTGGTCACGACGGACATCGGCAACACCTGCTCGATCAGCAACGGATACCTCAGATTCGACGGCCCCCGGCAGCATCTCGCGGCGCTGACCTGGGGGAACTGCGGCTTCGCCTACGGGGCCGCCCTGGGTGCGAAGGTCGGCAACCCGAGTGCGCCGGTCTTCGCCATTCAGGGCGACGGCGCCTGGGGCATCAGCGGGCTGAGCGAGGTCATGACCGCGGTGCGCGAGGACATCCCGGTCATTGCCGTCGTCATCAACAACCACGAATGGGGCGCCGAAAAGAAGAACCAGATCGACTTCTACGACAACCGCTTCGTCGGCACCAACCTGCGCGCCAACCCGGACTTCGCCGAGGTGGCCGAGGCGATGGGGGCGAAGGGCTACCGGGTCGAAGACTACCGCGACGTGAAGGACGTGGTGCGCGACGCCATCGCGAGCGGCCGGCCCTGCGTCATCAACGCGGTGGTCGAAGGCGGCGCGAGGGTGCTCGCCGAGCCTTTCCGCCGGGACGCGCTGGCGATGCCGACCCGTCATCTGCAGAAATACGCACACCTGAGCCTGGACTAGCCGCCCATACCGGAGAGACCACATGTCCGACACCCAGGCGCTGCTCGCCGACTACGACGTCCAGGACGTCATCGAAAAGGACAGGAAGCACCTCTGGCACCATCTGTTTCAGCACAGCGTCTTCGAGACTCAGGATCCGCAGGTCTTCGTCGAGGGCGAGGGGGCGCGGGTCCGGGACATTCACGGGAAAGAGTATCTCGACGGCGCTTCTGGCGGCGTCTGGTGCGTGAACGTGGGCCACGGGCGCGAGAGCATCGCGAGGGTGGTCTACGAGCAGTTGATGCGCCTGCCCTACTACGCGGGCGTGGTCGGCACCGTCCCTGCCGCCCAGTACGCGAGCGCGCTGGCGGAATGGCTGCCGGAGCTCGACCACGTCTACTTCGCCAACAGCGGCTCGGAGGCCAACGAGAAGGCGATCAAGATGGTGCGCCAGATCGCGCATCTGAACGGGACCGGGAAGTACAAGGTCCTCTACCGGGACCGGGATTATCACGGGACCACCATCGGCTGCCTGGCGGCCAGCGGGCAGGAGGAGCGCAAGGAGGACTACGGGCCTTTCCCCGACGGGTTCGCGGGCATTCCCCACGCGATGTGCTACCGCTGTCCCTTCGGCAAGACCTACCCGGACTGCAACATCGAGTGCGCGCGCGCCCTGGGGGACGCCATCGAGGCGGAGGGACCCGACACGGTGGGCGGGGTCATTCTCGAACCCATCACCGCGGGGGGCGGGGTCATTCCGCCGGTGGACGAATACTACACGATCGTCCGCGACATATGCGACGAATACGGTGTGATCCTCATCATCGACGAAGTCGTATGCGGATTCGGGCGCACCGGGACCATGTTCGGGTACGAGCACTACGATTTCGTGCCCGACATCGTCACCATGGCCAAGGGCATGGCCAGTTCCTACGCGCCGATCTCGGCCGCAGCCGTGCGCGGTAAGGTGTTCGATACCTTCCTCGAGGATCCCGGCGAGAAGTACCACTACTTCCGGGACATCAGCACCTACGGCGGATGTACCGCGGGCTTCGCCGCCGCCCTCGAGAACCTGCGCATCATCGAGGAAGAGGATCTGATCGAGAACAGCCGCGTGATGGGAGCGTACCTCCTTGACCGTCTGCGCGAGCTGTCCGACCACCCGAACGTCGGCGACGTGCGCGGCAGAGGTCTGTTCGCCGGCGTGGAGTTGGTGGAGGACAAGGCCTCGAAGACGCCCGTGAGCGAGGACGTAATGATGGCGGTCGTGAAGAAAGCCGCCGAGGAGGGCGTCCTGGTGGGCAAGACCACGCGCAGCGTCCCCGGGCTGAACAACACGGTCAACATGGCCCCGCCCCTCATCGTCACCAAGGCGGACGTGGACGAGCTGGTGAATGCCGTGCAGGCCGGGATCGAGCACGGGTGCCGGGACCTCTGAGAGGAATCGCAAGACGCACGCGCACACCAGGATCAGCTTCCACAGGGACGGGAGAAGCCGACGATGAACCGGACACGCCAGCCGCAAAGCCTGCTTCGAGCCGCGATCATCCTGATGGCCGCCGGGGTAGCCGCGTGCGCCATGCCGGCGCCGGTGCTCGAAGTCGACACGATCTACCTGAACGGTCAGATCGTCACGATGGACGCGGAGGCGCGCACCGTGGAGGCCGTGGCGGTGCGCGGCGACGAGATCGTCGGGGTGGGAAGCAACACCGAGATCGGGCTGATGGCCGGTCCCGGCACCCGCGTTGTCGACCTGGAAGGCCGGGCCATGACACCCGGCTTCTACGCCCCTCACGACCACTTCCCGTGGGCGGGCGCCATCGCGGTCACCACGGTGAACCTCAACAGCCCGCCCATGGGGCCGGTGCAGAACATCGATGGCCTCGTGGATGCGCTCAGGGAGAAGGCCGCCGAGACGCCGGCCGGCGACTGGATCCAGGGGTGGGGCTACGACGACACCCTGATCGAGGATCAGCGCCACCCCACCCGCCACGACCTCGACCGGGTGTCGACCGAGCACCCCATCTACATCAGCCACACCTCCGGCCACCTGGGCGTCGCCAACACCATGGCGCTCGGCATGGCGCGCATTACCGCCGACACACAGCCGCCCCCCGGTGGGGTGATCCGCCACGAAGCCGACACCGACGAGCCGGACGGGGTGCTCGAGGAGACGGCCGCCTGGATGGTGATGGGCATCGTGCCGCCCGCGACCGTCGAACAGAAACTGGAAGGTTTCCGGCGCGCCGTGCAGATCTACGTGGAACAGGGCGTGACCACCACCGTCATCACCGGGGGGACGGCCGAAAACGTCATCGACCTGCAGATGGCCCGGCGGGAGGGACTCCTCTCGCTCCGGGTCGTGACCATGGTGAGCAAGGCCGCCCCCGGATTCCCGTCACCGGCGGAGGCGGGCGGCTTCGTCTCCGGCTTCGGCGACAATCGCCTGAAGCTGGGGGGCATCAAGATCGTCCAGGACGGCTCCAATCAGGGCTTCACCGGCTACTTCACCGAGCCGTACCACACGCCCTTCAACGGCGATTCCGAGTGGCGCGGCTACCCCGCCCGCAGCCGCGAGGACCTCACGGCCATGGTGAAGGGGCTGCACCGGGCCGGTTACCAGATCGCCATCCACGGGAACGGCGACGCCGCCATCGACGACATCATCCATGCCTTCCGCGAAGCCCAGCGCGACTTTCCGCGCGAGGACGCGCGCCACCGCATCGAGCACTGCCAGATGGTGCGCAAGGACCAGCTCGACGAGATCGCCGAGCTGGGCATCACGCCCTCGTTCTTCGTGGGGCACGTGTTCTACTGGGGCGACCGGCACCGCGACATCTTCATGGGGCCGGAGCGCGCCGCCGGGATCAGTCCACTCAAGTCGTCCATCGACCGGGGCATCCGCTTCACGGTGCACGACGACACGCCCGTGACCCCGGTGGATCCGCTGCAGCTCATCTGGGTGTCGGTAAACCGCCGGACCCGCAGCGACCAGGTGCTCGGACCCGAGGAGCGGGTTTCGCCGCTGGAGGCGATGCGGGCGATGACCCTCGACGCCGCATGGCAGAACTTCGAGGAGGACATCAAGGGGTCGATCGAGCCGGGCAAACTGGCGGATCTGGTCATCCTGTCCGACAACCCGCTCACCGTGGATCCCCTCACCATCCGCGAGATCGACGTGCTGGAGACCATCGTCGGAGGAGAGACGGTCTACCTGCGCGGGGATTGACCGTACCGGCGGGAGTCCACCCTCACGACACCTCCGAAGCACCTTCCCGGGCTCGTTTGTCCCGCGGCGCGTAAGCGACCCCGGGGCACCGGTTTGCGAAGGGGAAGCCCAGTCCCCACAATCAGAGAACGCTCGCCCCCCCAAACCCCGCACGTCGAAGTGCATCCGTAAGCCCGCGCATGGGAGGAAGAACGCGTCGGGGCGGTGAGTTCCGCTTTCCGCCGTGCCTCGCGGGCCGGGAATCCGAATCGACCACGGGTTCCGACCACGCAGACGGGAGACGGTCGTTTCCGGCCGCTCCCCCCGGGCTGCGACCCGCCTGGCCGGTCCCACCGGAACCGCAATCGGAGTCCCCCGACTCCGGGGAGGTTGCTGTGAAACCGTTCATCGTTCTTCTTCTCCTGTTCGCCGGCCTCGCTCCGGCGACCGCCGCCCAGTCCGTCTCGTTCGACCCGCAGCCGACGCTGGTCCTGGAGGTGGCCCCCGCCGAAGTGGACGCGCGTCCGGTCCCCGTGCAGGGCACCGTCACCGGGACGGTCACCGACGCGGGAACCGGGCAGCCCATCGCCGCGGTGCAGATGTCCGTCGTGGGCACCGGTCTGGGCGGGCTTACCAACGCGGATGGCCGCTACTTGATCGCGAATGTGCCCGACGGGCCGCAGACCCTGCGCGCGGAGCGTGTGGGCTATGCGACCGTCGACGTGGCCGTCACGATCGCGGCCGACCAGACGCTCGTGCAGGACTTTCTCCTCTCCGAGCAGGCCTTCGCGCTGGACGAAATCGTCGTCACCGGCGTGCCCGGCGGGACCCGCAGGCGCGCCATCGGCAACTCGGTGAGCACCGTCGAGGCCGCGGCCATTACCGAACTGGCGCCGGTCGAGGACGTGCAGACGCTGCTGCGCGGCCGGACCCCCAGCGTGAACATGATGGGCGGCGGCATGGTCGGGCAGGGCCCGCGCATGCGCATCCGGGGCGCGTCCACCTTCTCGCTCAACGGCCAGCCCCTCATCTACATCGACGGCGTGCGGGCCAACAACGACGAGACCACAGGCTACACCTTCGGCAACAACGCCGGCGTGCGCTCGATTCTCACCAGCCTCGACCCCGAGCAGATCGAGAGGATCGAGGTGCTCAAGGGCCCGGCGGCCGCGACGCTCTACGGCACGGAAGCCTCGCGCGGCGTCATCAACGTCATCACCAAGCGGGGCCAGGAGGGCGGCGCCCGCGTCGACCTGATGGTCCGCCAGGGCGTGAACTGGATGGCCGACAAGCAGGGCAAGGTGGGCTACGACAACTACTGGACCGACCCGTCCAGCGGGCAGATCCACACGCTGAACATGCTGGACTACCACGACGGGCTCGGCAACGACATCTACACGCCGGGCTCCGTCCAGGCGTACAGCGCCAGCCTGAGCGGCGGCTCCGCGGACACCCGCTACTTCCTTTCGGGGACCTACGCGGACGAGACCGGCATCCTGAACTACAACTGGCAGAAGAAGTTCAATCTGCGCACCAACATCGAGACCGAGCTCTCGGACAACCTGGGTCTCGCCGTAAACATGGGGTACACCAACTCACGTGACCGCCTGGTGCGCGACGGCTTCGGAAGCATCACCGAGGGCGTGGAGTTCGGGAGCCCCCGCCTTCTGCCCGAGCACTGGTGCCGCACCAGCAACAACAGCTTCGGCTGCGGGCTCCTGCACGGCTACAACCGCTACGACATGCCGGTGCGCGACGAAACCAACTTCAACCACCAGTACCTCAACCGGTTCACCGGCGGCCTGACCTTCAACCACGAGGCGCTCGGCTTCCTCACCACCCGGTTCACCTCGGGCATCGACTTCACCGGCGAGCAGAACGTGGCCTTCCGGGAATACCAGACCAGCGACACCGCGGTGGTGTCGCTCGGCGCGAACAACCGGAGGGGCTTCCGCAACGAGGGGCACTTCACCCACTTCCGCACCACGACCGACTTCTCCACCACCGCCAACCTCAACGTCTCTTCGGCGCTGACGACGTCCACTTCGGTGGGCGTACAGTACTACACGCGCACCACGACCTTCCTCTCGGCCACGGGACAGCAGTTCGCCGGTCCCGGCCTGAGCACCATCACCTCCACCTCGATCCCGGGGGTGCCGGCCAACAACCGCATCTCCGACAACACCCTCGGCACCTACGTCCAGGAGACGCTGGGGTGGAACGACCGCCTCTTCCTGACCGGCGCCGTGCGCGTGGACAACAACAGCGCCTTCGGCAACGACATCAGGTTCGTGACCTATCCGAAAGCGTCGCTCTCGTGGGTGATGAACGAGGAGGGGTGGTTCCAGGACAGCGCACCCGGCTGGCTGAACACCCTGCGGCTGCGCCTGGCGTGGGGGGAATCGGGCGAGCAGCCCGCGTCCTTCTCGGCGCTGCGCACCTGGGCGGCCGTGACCGGTCCCCGGAGCACTGCCGGCGTGACGCCCAACACGGTCGGGAATCCGGATCTGACCGCCGAGGTCGGGCAGGAGACCGAAGTCGGATTCGACGCCGATCTGCTCGACAGTCGCCTGGGGCTCCAGTTCACGTATTACAACAAGCTGACCAGGGGCGCGATTCTCGAACGTGACCTGCCCCCCTCCAGCGGCTTCACCGGAGCCCAGTTCGTGAACGCGGGCGAGATCACCAACTCCGGCTTCGAAGTTTCGCTCGACGCCCAACTCGTCGAGACTTCGGGCCTGAGCTGGGATGTCGGCCTCAACTTCTCAAGCAACAGCTCGGAGATCCTGCAGCTCTCCGGGGAGGCGGGGGACACCAGCATCGTCTTCAACAGCTGGAGCTCGATGGAGCAACGGGTGGGCCATCCGCCCTACAGCTGGTTCGGCGTGGACGTGGTCAGTTCGGACCTCGACGCCAACGGCAACACGGTCAACGCCCAGTGCAGCGACGGACAGGGCGGCACCACGCCCTGCTTCGACGCCGGCGGCACCACCATCGCTCCCCGGGTCTTCCTGGGCCGCGCCATCGCGCCCTACGAGATCTCGCTCACGTCCGACATCGCCGTCGGCAACAACCTGCGCTTCCACGTCCTGATCACCTCCGAGCAGGGCCACAAGCGCTTCGACAACACGCTCCGCCAGCGCTGCCGCCTCTACCGGGTCTGCCGGTCGAACCATCATCCCCAGGAGTGGGATCCGATCATGAAGGCGACGGTCGAGAGCAGCGATCAGATCATCGACTCGTGGGTCAACGATGTGAGCTTCATCCGGCTCAAGGCGGTCTCCATGACCTACGACCTGCCCGAGCAGTACCGCTTCGGCTCGAGCCGCGCCGTCCTCCAGATCGCGGCCCAGCATCTCTTCACGTTGACGGATTGGACCGCTTCGGACCCCGAGGTGATGTTCTCGAGCGGCGGCAGAGCCTTCATGGCGCAGAACAACCTGCCGTTGCCACAGCAGATCACCGCTTCGGTCCGCTTCAGCTTCTGAGCCCGACAAAGAGGAGAATGTGATCATGCATATCAAGACGATTCCATTGACGACCCGGGCTCTCGCGTGCGCCGCGCTGCTGGCGTTCTCGGCCGCGTGCGACGTGGACAGCCTTCTCGAAGTCACCGACCCCAGCCGCCTGCTCTCGGAGAACGTGGAGATTCCCGCCCAGGCAGGGGCTCTGATGAACGGCCTCGAGGCCGACTTCCTGTGCGCCCATGGTGCGTTCCTGGTCGTGACCGCGGACCTGAGCGACGAATACGAAGACACCAACGCCGGCGGCGACAACTGGTCGCTGGACCGCCGCCGCCCCCAGGGCCAGAACGCCTGGGCCGACAACGACTGCACCGGATTCCTGCCCTCGGGTTACGTTCCCGCGTCGCGCGCGCGATGGGTGGCCGACAACCTCGTGAACCTGCTGGAGAGCTGGAGCGATGCGGAGGTGGCCATGCGGACCCAGCGGCTTGCCAGGGCTTCTCTGCTGTCCGGGTTCAGCCTTTCCATGCTGGGAGCTGCGCACTGCACGATCGCCCTGGACAGCGGCCCGGAAATCACCGCCATAGAGGCCTTCGCCCAAGCGGAGCAGCGGTTCTCGAACGCGCTTCAGCACGCGCAGAGTTCCGGGGAGGGCGACATCGCCAGCGCGGCGCTGGTAGGCCGCGCACGGGTGAAGCTGTACCAGGGGGATGGCCAGGGCGCGGTATCCGACGCCAGGCAGGTGCCCGAGGGCTTCCGCATGGACATCTATCCTTCGGACGCCCCCGATCGGCTGAACAACCGCATCTGGGCCACGAACCTGTTCAACTTCAGCTTCGGCGTGGCCCCGTGGACGCGCGAGCTCATGACCGACGGCGTGCTGGATCCGCGCACCATCACCTACGACACCGGCCAGAACACCGGCTGGGCCCCGGGCAACGTGTGGGGCCAGAGCAAGTACACGTCGGCGAGTTCGCCGATGCCGATCGCCCGCTGGGAGGAGGCGCAGCTGATCATCGCCGAGGTGGTGGGCGGTGAGGAGGCCGTTGGCATCATCGACGGCCTGCGCGACGCGCACGGGCTGCCCCACTTCATGGGCATGGGCGACGCCGACATTCGCCAGGCGGTCATTGACGAGCGGCAGCGCGAGCTGTGGTTCGAGGGGTTCCGGGCGTACGACATTCACCGCCTGAACCTGCCCCTGGTTCCGGCTCCGGGCGAGCCGTACCAGCTGGGCGTCAAGGGTGGGTCGTACGGGGACCAGACCTGCATCCCGATCCCGATCATCGAGACCTTCAACAACCCGACCATCCGGGGAGGAGCGTAGGGTAGGGGACAGCGGCGCCGCGCTTCGTACGAGTCCGGACGCGCACTGATCGTCCTCGGTCGCTGACGACACGGGTCGATGTGACGTTCCTCGACGAGTTGCGGCACCGGGCGGGGAAGCGGCCGAGACGGGTCGTGTTCCCCGAAGGCGGGGATCCGCGAATCCGTGAGGCGGCGCTGGCCGTGGCCGCCCACGGACTCGCGGATCCCCTGTTGCTGGGCCCCCGGGGGGGGGCGGGCGCGCCCGCGACCGGCGCGGCCCCCGACCACCCGAGGGCAGGCACGGTCCGCCGCGCCGCGCGCGGCCACCCGAGT
>VXNP01000077.1 GCA_009840525.1 Gammaproteobacteria bacterium | reverse complement strand
GCGCGCTGCTCTACGGGGGCAACGCGCTGGGCGGGGTCATCAACGTCATCCGCGACGAGATTCCGACCACCGCGCCCGCTCGCCTGACGGGCGCGGCGTCGCTGCAGACGCAGAGCTCGACCGGCTCGCTGGCCGGCAGCGCGTCGGGTGTGTTCGCCATCGCGGAGCGCGTGCCGTTGCGCGTGGAGATGGCCGCGCGGACGGCGGGAGATCTGAAGACGCCCGCCGGCACGCTTCTCAACACCGACGGCGAACTCCTGAGCGGGGGTGCCGGGACGGCCTGGGTGGCCGACCGGGGCCGCGTGGGGGCATCCTTCCGCGGCTACCGCAACTACTACGGCATCCCGGGTGGCTTCGTGGGCGGGCACGACGAGGGCGTGCGCATCGAAATGGAGCGGTTCTCATCGAAGTTGCGGACCGTGCTCGACGACCCGGCCGGACCCTTCAACAACCTCCGCTTCGACGCGACGCACACCTGGTACACGCACCGCGAGCTCGAAGCAGCAGACATTCTGGGCACGCTCTTCGAGCAGCAGAACGCGAACGCGGACGTCCTGGGCCGGCATGGGAGGTGGGGACCGTTTGCTGCGGGTGCGATGGGCGGCCGTGCGTCCTGGGAAGACTTCCGATACGGGGGATCGCTGCACACGCCCGACACGCGTCGGCTCAGGGCGGCCCTGTACCTGCTCGAGGAGGTCGATCTGGGCCCTGTCCAGATCGAGTCGGGGCTCCGCTATGACTGGAGCATGGCCGATCCGGGGGAAGATCGGGTTTCGGACATCGGTGAGATTCGTGACCGCAGATTCCAGTCCCTGTCGGGGTCGCTGGGTGTCCTCTACCAGTCCGCCTCGGGGCTCGTGCTCGGCGCCAGCGTTGCCCGGGCGTTTCGCACACCCGACGTCACCGAACTCTATTCGGAAGGACCGCATCTGGCGGCATACGTCTTTGAAGTCGGCAATCCGTCTCTGGAGGGCGAGATCGGGAGGGGGCTCGATGTCTTCCTTCGCTTCGAGTCCGACCGGCTGCGGGCCGAGCTGACCGGCTTCCACAATGACATCACGAACCACATCTACGGGGAGGACACGGGCCGCCTGAGCCGCGTGCGCCTCCCCATCTATCAGTTCCGGGGCAACGACGCCGTGTTCAGCGGCTTCGAGGCCAGCGTGGATGTCGACGCCGGGCGGGGGCTGGCGATCGAGGGAGTGGCTTCGTCGGTAAAGGGCAGTCTCAAGGGGACCGATCAGCCCCTGCCTCTCGTTCCTCCCCTCAAGGGGCATGTGGCCGTGAAGTACGAGAGGCCGGCGTGGTATGTCCGGGCGGAGGCCGAGATGGCAAGCCGGCAGGACCGGGTTGGCGAATTCGAGACGCCGACGCGTGGGTATACCGTGCTCAATGCCGCGGCAGGGGCGCGGTTCACGTTCGGCGGGCGCCTGAACGTCCTGACCGTCAGCCTCGCCAACGCGGCGAATGCCGAGTACCGCAACCACCTCTCGCGGGTGAAGGAGATCATGCCGGAGGCCGCGCGGAGCTTGAACGTCAGCTATCGGGTGGTGTTCTAAGCCGCGCTCGCCCGGCCCCGGTGCGCCCGCAGCCAGCGCCGGTCCCTTCAGTCAGCGCGCCAGCCAGGCGCTGAAGCGCTCGTTCAGTTCGTCCTGGTTGTCGACCCAGAAGGCCCAGTCGTAACGAAGCGCACGATCCGCGTTGCCCGCGCCGGCCGGCAGGTGAGGTTCCATGTCGATCCCTGCGACGACATGCGTGGTCACCAGCGGCGTGCCCGATCTGCGCGCCGGGGAATACGAGATGCGGCGGCCGATGCGCGCCAGAGACTCGGCACTGGTGGCGAAGGCCACGTATCTCAGCGCGTCTTCAAGCCTCGGCGTGCCTGCGACGATCCCGAGCTGACCCACGTCCAGCAACTGCCCGTCCCACACGATCACGAAGGGCTGGTTTTCCAGGATCCGGGCATTGAAGATGCGGCCGTTGTACGCCGTGCTCATGACCACTTCCCCGTCGGCCAGCATCTGCGGCGGCTGGGCGCCCGCCTCCCACCACACCACCTCGTCCTTGATCGTTTCGAGCTTGGCAAAGGCGCGGTCCAGGCCCTCCGGCGTCTCCAGCGTGGCGTACACGTCTTCGAGCGGCACGCCGTCGGCGATCAGGGCGAACTCGAGGTTCACCTGCGGCACCCGCCGCATCCCGCGGCGGCCGGGGAACTTCTCCAGGTCGAAGAAGTCGGCCATGGTGGCGGGCGCCTCGCCCGGGAAGTTCTCCTCGCTGTACGCGTACACGGTCGACCAGTACAGATTGCCCACCCCGCAATCGGTGTGGCTCTCGGCCACAAAGTCGTCGGCCGCCGGAGTGCCGTCGGGTCCCGGAGGCAGATCGTCGATGTCTATCGGCTCGAGCAGCCCCTCGTCGCAACCGCGCACGGCATCGGCCATTTCCAGGTCGACCACATCCCAGTGGATGCTGCCGAAGTCCACCTGCGCCCGTATCTGGGCCAGGCCGCCGTTATAGGCCTCCAGGGCGATGCGGATTCCGGTCGCCTCGGTGAAGGGAATGTTGGCGCCCTCGTTGACGGCGCGGCCGTAGGAGCCGCCCCAGGACACAACGGTGAGCGACTGTCCGGCGGCGGGAACGAGCGGGACGCTGGAAAGGAGCGAAACGAGCCCCAAAGTGGCCACCGCCCGAAAACGTCCCACGGCTTCTCGTCTCATTCCGTTTCTCCGTCATGCCCGAGCACATCCGAACCTGACAGGGTCCCGGTTCGGAAGAGTCCTCACCGTCCGAGCCTTACGTGGCCGGATCGGCGAGCCCGTAATACTTGACGAGCGCTTCGGCGGGCCGCAAGGCGGAGCAACGCGCCTTCGGGCCGCAACAATGGGGCGGCGACATGCTCCAGCGGGTGCAACTGGCTTCGGAGGAAGCGCTGCTGAGCCTGATGGGCGACTAGGACCGCACCGACGGCGCGGCGCGGCTGCTACGGCACCTGGCTGAGTCGGTCCGGCATCAGAAGTACCACGATACGGACATTCTCACGGTGCGGGTGGAGGCACCGGGCGGGTAGGGGTCACGGCATATCTGAAGTCATGAGCTCCCTCGTCTAGCAAGCGCACAAGACCCGTGCCCCGCACCGCGCCCATCGACGTTGGCGCAGCGCCCGAGTCGACAAAACGCCCTTCACATCGTGCGGTTTCGATCCATGCGTTCAGACATTGCATGGACAAGAAGCCGTACCTCCTGCACATTCTCCGCTCACGCCTCCGTTCCCGGGCGCACCTGTCATGCGAAGCTACGACATCGGCATTCGCGACATCAGGAGCGACACAGAGTGACGCCGGGGCCGGTGCGACCGGGTTTGATGCGGACAGCGGAGAGGGCGGGAAGCCGCCTGCGAGTGCGACCGCGCCGCAGATCAGGATTCGTCTGATTTGCCTTGTCATCCTTCGTCCCCGTTCGAAAGTCTGATCGGAACCATCGCTCGGAGCTTCGTGCCTTCAGCCCCCGCCAATGGTGGAGGAATGAAGGACCATTAATATGGCGCCACTACTGTTGTCAATGTACATCGATAATGGCACAGTATGGCATCGATAATGTCGCAGACGAGCCCTAGGTCCCCTTGCGTCAGATGCCGCACTGGATGTTCCAACTCGCCTCCCGGGAGACCCTTCCCGCTCATCAACTAAAAAATTAGTTGACAGATCCGCGTTCGCTCCCCATCGTACCCAACCGGTGTTCTTCGGAAGGGTTGAGCCACATGGCGAGGAGAGACGATGAGCGACAACGAATCCGCACAAGTGCAGGAAGGCGCGCCTCTGGAGACGGCGAACGACCGCTTCAAGAAGTCGTTCGACACCTGGTTCTGGGGGTCGGTTCTGGTCGCGACGGTGGTGCACTTCGTGATGTTCATGTTCTGGCCGAGCATGACCGCCGAGGACGTCTCCTTCGATTCCGAGGAGCTCGTGGCGATCGAGCTCCCGCCCGAGATCGAGATTCCTCCGCCGCCCCAGGCGATCAGCCGGCCCGCGACCCCCGTGATCGCCGCGGCCGACATCAGCGAGGACATCACCATCGCGCCGACCACTTTCGAGGACAATCCGGTCGCGGAGCTGCCGCCTCCTCCCGACGAGGAGGCCGTCGACATCTCGACGGCGCCGTCGTTCACGCCCTACACCGTCCGCCCCGACCTCATCAACCAGCCAGAAGTGGAGCGTGCGCTGGAGCGGGAGTATCCCCCGATCCTGCGTGATGCGGGCATCGGCGGGAGGGTGACCGTGCACTTCTTCATCGACGAGGAAGGAACCGTTCAGAACACCCTGGTCGCGGAGACCTCGGGACACTCCTCGCTCGACGAGGCGGCGCTGCGGGTGGCCAACGTGTTCCGGTTCACTCCGGCTCTCAACCTGGACAAGGTGGTGCCGGTGTGGATCGCGCTTCCCATCACGTTCCAGACGCGTTAGTCGCCTGTTACGGGCTCGTCGATCCAGCCACCTCTGTTGAAGGAGCGTCCAGAATGCCGAGAACGCGGTTGAGCCAACTCATAGTGGGGAGCGTCTTTGCGATCGCCACCCCGGCCCTCGTGGCGCAGGAAGTGATCGAGCTGCCTGCCGAAGACCGGATCCTCGAGGCAGAGTTCGAGGAGGTCTACCGGGTGGGGTCCATAGCCGGTAACGCGTGGGAGCAGTTCAGCCGGGTCAGCGCGGTCGGCTTCGGCGAATCCGGCAACCTGCATGTGATGGACGACCAGGGTGGCCGGGTCGTGGTTGTGAGCGAAGAGGGCGAGTTGGTCCACGAATTCGGACGGATCGGCGATGGGCCCGGCGAGTTTGCCGGGAATACCAACACGGCCGTGGGATTCACTGTGCTCCGTGACGGGCGCACGGTGGTGTTCGATCCGGGTCACACCGCATTTGACGTGTTCGGACCGGACGGCGAGTTCGACCGCTCGGTCCGCATGCCCGGCAACCTGTTCTACGGAATGCGGACCCTGTTGCCCGCCAGGGACGGCCAGAACGTCATCACGACAAGCTTCTCGGCCTTGAGCATGGGCAGCCCCGCCGGCGGCCCCGAGCCATCGTTCCGCCCCGTCTACCGATTCGTCCTGACCGGCGATGAGGCTGTGCAGGACACGGTGATCCGGGCGTGGCGGCCACCGGGAGATCCGGATGGCTTCGGGCCGGAGCTGGTGGCCGGGGCGCTGCCTGGCGGTGAGCTGGTCTACACCGACTCTTCCGCCTATGCGATCAAGGTGGCTGCGGGGAACGGGGAACTGACCCGGGTGCTCACCCGGCCGTTTCAGCCCGAACCAGTCACCGCCCGCATCAGGGATCGGGAGATTGAGCGCCAGTTGGAGGAAGAAGAGGAACGCGCCGCCAGACGGAATTCCCGGTTCGCCGCCGCCTTGGCCGAAATGGCACGCGAGCGAATCCAGAACATGGAGTTCTACCACGAGGTGCCGGTGGTCCGCGACCTGCAGACCAGTTGGGAGGGGACCATCTGGGTGCTTCGGCGCGGTGAGGAGCCGGCCAGCGATGGCCCGATCGATGTGCTGACCCCGGACGGCCGCTACATCGGGACTTTCGCTGCCGGCACAACCGCGATGCCGGACGCGTTCGGGCCGGACGGGCTGGCCGCGTTCATCGAGCGTGACGAATTCGACGTGGCGAGCGTCGTGGTGCGGCGACTGCCGGCCGATGTGAGGTAAGGCTCGGCCAGGAGGCCCGCCCGATACTTGACGGGCGTGTCGGCGGCCCGCAAGCCGGAATAGTGCGCCTCCGGGCGCAACAAGGCCTGGGCACAAAGCTTGCTGGTGGAACGACCCGTAGCGGAATCGTGTCAAGTCAGGCGACGGCACGATCTCACAAGGGATCACCCGAGACAACGGAGCCCCATGAAGCCGGTACGCCGTGCAGTTTCTACGCCGTGCCTGCTCCGGCTCGCCATCACCGTTCTCGCCACGCCGGCGGCGATGACGGCGCAGCAGCCCGATCCTCCCGGGGCCCTGCTCCAGGGCGTGGTCTACGACGTGCAAACCGGGGATGCCATCGCCGGCGCGACCGTGTTGTTCAGCTCGCTGCAGCAGCTCATCTCGTCGGATTCCGCAGGTGTCTTCGCGGTCCGCGGTCTGCGGCCGGGGGGCCACATCGTCACCGTGACCCGGATCGGCTACGAACGGCGGGACTTGCCGATCAACCTGACCGACGAGAGCAACACCTTCATCGAGATCGCGCTGACCCCCAGCCCGATCCTGCTGGACAGCCTCACGGTCGTCGCGCCCGACCGCGTCGCGGTCCGCGGCGTCGTCTACGACATGGTGAGCGGCACTCCCATCCCCGGCGCCGCCGTCTTCGTTGAATCGGAGAACCACGGAACGCTGGCGGATTCGCTGGGCTCCTTCGTCGCGGCCGATGTTCCGCCGGGACCCCAATTGATCACGGTCAAACAGATCGGCTACCACGACAAGGTGATCGCCTTCACCGCGACCGGTCGCCCAGAGGACGTCGTGACGATACCTCTGATGCCCAAGCCGTTCATGATGGACGGGATCACGGCGGTCGCGAGCAACATCGAGACCATGGAAGACCGCATGCGGTCACGGCGAGGCGACGCCTCGGCCGGCCGCGGGCTGATTCGCGCCTACGATCGAGAGGCACTGCTCGCTTCCGGTGCCGCCACCGGTCTCGATTTCGTCGACGACCACACCATCGTTCGGATGATGCCCTGTCCGGCGGGTGAACTCGAGTTCTTCTGCATCGGCAGAGGATCGTACGTTGGCGCGCCATGGGTCTACATCGATGAAATCTGGCAACCGGAAGGGCTCGCCGCGTTGCACAGATTATCAACATCTGAACTGTACTCGGTTGAAGTATATTTCTCCGGCTCGGAGATTCGCGGCTACACCTACGAGTTCATGGAGCGTACCGCGCGCAAGCCACAGGCCCTGATCCCCGTGCTCCTCTGGCGCTGGGGGCGTCGACCGCCATCAGACCTCAGATGAGGATTTCCACCATGAGACAGCCTCTCACCCTCGTTCTCTGCGCATTCCTGCTGGCGATCCCCGCCGCCGACGTTCAGGCGCAGGGGAGAACCACCGACTTTATCCTGGGAGCCGGGGCGACGATGGGCCTCGCGACGGATGAAGAAGCCACGGAGAGCCGCATCGGACGGAATCTCGCGGGCGGATTCTCCCTGCGGGTGATCGACATGATCGGCCTGCGGGTGGAAGCCGGCTATATCGAGAAGGGCGCCGGGGCGGAGGTCAGCGAGGGCGGCGCGGCTGGTCAGTTGAACATCGAGATCGACTATCTCGTGCTGCGTGGCCTGCTCGAGATCGGCGGCGACTTCCATATCCTCGCCGGCGCGAGCGTGGGGCGCGACAGGCGATGCAATGTGGCCATCGACGTTGCGGTCGAAGGGATCGACATGTCGAGCGAGCAGAGCTGCGAAGACATGCGCGTCGACACGAACACCGATGTCGGGATCACCGCCGGAGCGGGCTACAACGTCGGCCCCATCGGCGTCACACTGCTGGCCACCGAGGGTCTGAACGATATCTTCGCCGGTGACAACGCACCGACCGGCCGCAACCGCACCATCTCGCTCGTCGGATCGGTTCGCATTCCGCTTGCGGGATAGCCTTTCTCGGTTGTCGGCAGGTCGAGACCGACTCGCCCTGGGCGTCTGGGAGGAACGATCATCGCCTCCGTGCTTCGCGGCTGGGCAAGCCCCGGCTGAACCCGACATCCACACGTAGCGCGACGACTCCCTGCGGCTGCGTCGCTCACGATCATCATGGCACAGTTGTATCATACTGTGTTGACCAGGATATCGTGCATCTATCGCGAGAAGAGCGATAGCGTGACGCTTGCGCCGCCACAGGTCAAGCCGCAGATTGGTCGATCCTGAATCCTCCCGTCCGCTCCACGAACCAGTCGAATGAGGCAACCATGGCAGAAGACTCGTACGTGACCAAAGCACTGAAGAGCGTTCCCCTCAGCCATCTGATCGGGGGCCCTCTCTGCGCGGCGGTCGAGGCTCAGGCGAAGGCTGCGCACTCGACCGTCGATTTCGTCAACGCGGTCGGCTTCGAGAAGGACGATCCCGACAAGGTGCGCAACGTGACCTTCATGTACGAGGTCGGGGATCCGGAGCCGCAACAGGCGCGGCTCACCGTGCCGATCCTCACGATCGTCCCGATCCCGTTCATCCGCATCGACCAGATGACGATCAAGTTCGTCATGGACGTGTCCGAACAGTCGGACAAGGAATCGAAGTCGGAAAGGGGGAAGACGAAATCGGCTACAGCAAGCGCCTCGGCCAGCGCAGGATGGGGGCCGTTCAAGGCGAGCGCAAGCTTCAGCGGCTCATACAGTTCGAGTTCCAAGGACGAGTCCTCGAGTTCGCTGCGCCAAAGCACGAAGGCGACGTTGGATATCACAGTGCACGCCGTGCAGGACGAGATGCCCGCCGGGCTGAACCGCGTGCTCGGCATCCTCGAGAAGAGCATCACGGAGAGCAGGGCGCCGGCCGAAGGCGGTACGGCCGAGCCCGCCGCTGCGTGAGCATGTCACAGGGGCGTCGTGGCTGAGCTGAGCGCCTTGCTGGGGAGCGTGCTCAAGGAGTTGGCCCAGGCCAGATACATGGCCGACAACTACTCATGCACACTGAGCGAGCTTTACGAGGACAACGCCTCGTTGCGCATGTTCCCCGTCCCGCGTGCGGAGATTGAAGAGGCCGAGTTCACGCTACGGTTCGCGGTTGCGGATCTGGTGCGGGCTGAGGGACGCTTCAAGGACCGCGTGCGGGAGATACTCAACCGCCACGGAAGGTCCATCGCAAGGGGGGTCCTGGACAACGTCGCAGACATCGATGCAGGCCTTCCGGACTGGCGCGAATCCGTCCGCGGTATCGGCACCAGGGACCACGAAGACCTGCAGAGCGCCATCGTGGCCGGATTGCTCGAGGGCATGATGCCCGCCGTGTCCGAGGGGTTCGCGCGAGGGAGGAAAGCGGGCAAGTTGGCCGGCGGCATCGACCGCACCGAGCTGGCCAGGACAGTCGGTGGCCGCATCAGGCGATGGCTGGCCGGACTGGCGTTCGTGCGGGAGGCCCTGGTGGCCGTCGCGGCGAAGCATTCCGCGGACCCCTACCAGCCGTTCACGGACGCCATTCAGACCGCGCTCGATGCCCGTCTCGACGGGGTGCTCGACGATCTTGGCAACGTGGAGCTGGAGGACTTGTACTCGCTCGACATTGATGCCACTTCGGACGGGCTTCGCGACTTGCCGGCAGACAAGCTGACATCGCTCACGATCAAGCTCGCCGTGCGGAACTACATTTGGGCGACGGTGGAGGGTGACAACGGGGACCGCTACCGCACACTGGGGCCCGAATAGGATGGCCGGGCGCCTCATCGGCAACAGATCGTTCTCGCTTTATCAGCTGATCGGTGCTCCGCTCATGGCCATGGTGCAGGGCCAGGCTCAGGCCGCGCAGGCGACCGCCGAGTTCATTGACCGCATCGGCTTTCTTCCCTCGGAAGACGACGCCGCGCGACGGCTCAGGATGATCGCGTTCCACTACACGAGACCCGGTCCGGACGGCGAGCCCCGCCGGTGGCGCCTCGACGTACCGCTCCTCTCACTCGTGCCGATCCCGGCGATTCAGATCCGCGAGGCCGATATCGAGTTCGCGGTTCGGGTCAGCGACGTTGGCTCCACTGCATCCCGCATGAGCCTGTCCGAGGAGAGCAGGGGCGAGCGGGATTGGCTCGGGCCTGGCCGCGCCGAACTGCGGGGCACGGTCGCCAAGCTGAAGCCTGGCCGCGCAGGAGACCACAACAACGTGCAGATGCACGTGAAGATGAAGGTCGAGCAGGCGGCGCTGTCCGAGGGCATCGTGGAGATCGGAAGAGTGTTCAAGCGCGCCACCGACGAGCGCGAGGACGCCGAATGAAGCTGATCCGGCGCCTCGCCGACATGGTGCGCCGCGCATGGTGGCGCTCAGCGGGCAACAGGAGTTCGGCGCGAGCCGAGGATCCCGTAGCGCCTCCAAGGGCTCCCGGGCTCGACTGCCCGCAATGCAGCGCACGCCTTACCGTCACCATTCAGATGCTGCTGGCCTCGACGCCGGTGCGGTGCCACGAGTGCGCTTTGGTGCTCCACGTCGATCGTCAGGCGTCGAAGGAGTGCCTCGAACGGCTCGCGGAGCTACAAACTGCGATAGATCGCGCCAATGCCGTGGCGCGGAGTCACGGATCGTAACCGTCTACGAACGAGAGAGAGGGCCGAGTGCGAACGAGAACCAAGCTGATCGCGCTGTTGTGCGCCACAGGCGCGCTCCTGCTGTTGGCGTACCTGGTGGCGGAGTACGCAGATGTCGTGGTGGTGATGGCCGCTCTGGCGGGGGCCGTCACCTCAATCGCGTTCATCGTCGTTGCGTTGAAGGCGACGTTCCGGTGGATCGGCACGAAAGCCGGTCGCTTGCGAAGGGAACTTGCGGCGCCCACCCAGGAAGCGCCCGCAATGCCGGATCCGCCAACGGAGGCAGTCCGGCCACCCTCCCCCGCCTCGGCGAAACGTGAGGCGGACGAGTTGCTTGACGAGTTTATCCGCGACACCTGATCCCCCGGTTGACGAGAGGATGGCGCCGTATGGATCTGCGGAGGTGGAATCATATCTACTCGGGCTTCTGCGGAATGGCCCTCATGGGGATTATCTGGTTTGCCATGTCCGCCGACAGCTCAAGACTGCTCAAGATCTCGGTCGGCGAGGCTTCCCTGGAAATGCAGGCCGATAACATGGAGATCAGCCACGAAGCGCTCCTGGACTCGATGTACACGAATAGTTTCGCCCGTGGGGGCCTCATGGCCTGGCTCGCGAGCAAACAGATCTTTGCCGCCGTGGACCCGACCCTGGTGGAAGCGATCGCCACTCAAGTGTGTGAGCCTATTCCCGAGAACGACCGGGAAGCAAGGCTGCGTCTCGGCCGCGACTGCGCCCGCAACGAGATCGTCGCAGAACTGCGCCGCCGGGCCGACCGCCGGATTACGCCATTTCACTATGTCGGCGACATCGTGACGATTGGAGTTCCAGATGCCCGACCGCCCCAGGGACGAGCCTACGCGTGCAGAGACGGGTTGTTCTGGCGAAGAACCGTCCGGTTGACGAATCTGAACGACGACCAGCGCTTCGTCCGTGTGGAAGTTACCGCCGGACACTATCCCTGCGTCGATCCGACAGCACCACAAATCCAACTGAGTGAAGCAGATGCGGCTTCGCTCTTCGGCGGACCCACTCGAAGAATCGAAAGAGCCGAGGCGATCGTCGTGGACTAGTCGTGGGATGCCGGGTCGGTGGGCCGGGGGTGGGGTGAGCCCCGGCGCATCGCTGAGAATGCCTAACGAGTCTGGAGTGGAGGGTTACAAGGGATAGAGCTTGTACTTGGCAATGCGCCACGGAGGTATGCGCGAACTAAGCAACACATAGAGGTATCTGCCCCCGCCCAGCACCTTCGAATCCTCCGGTAGCCGCACGTTCTCAAAGAGTTTATGCCCGGTATGGCGATCGTAGGCCTCCAGGGACACGTCGAGTTGTTCGAACGGGAACCAGGGCTTGGCCGGGTCCAACTTGCCGACCGTGAAAACCAGGCGGTTGCCGTCCACGATATCCATGCTCGTGACGAGGTCGAAGCTCTCGATCAACCGTTTGATCCGATCGCCAGCCTGAGCCCCCGGTCCTTGTGCGGCGGTGAAGGCGAGCGCGCCCGGCTCCAGCTCCGGCACCCTGCGGAATCCTGCCGGCGGTGTCCCGATGGTTCCGACCGAATCGCCGGCGCCGTTCAGAATGGTCGCGGGGTACAGGAGGCCCGCCAACGCGAACACGGAGTCCCCACCAACCGTAGCGTGAGCTCGTCCCAGAGCATTCCAGTACGGCATGGTGGCAGCGAGCGTGTTCCAACTGCTCCAGGTTACGGTGCCGTCGACCAGCCGATGATAGAGACCGTCCATGTCGGCTGCGTACATATCCCGTCCAATCCCGCCGAACACGATGTCAGGCCCAAAGGGGAGAACCGTTCCCGGCACATAGTTCTCGACCAGCAACATGCTGTGAGGTGTCAGATCCGGAGCAAGGAAGGTGAGCGCCCCACTCTGGGCGCCTGTCACGACGATTCGACCGTCCGCCAGTTCCGCCACGCTCCGAATCCGACGGAATTCCCACGGTCCGTCGCCGAAGCGCCCGAACGCGGCTTCCAGCGAACCGTCCTCGCGGTACGTCCGAACCCGCGGCAGAAGCCGGTCTCCGATCACGAAACCGCCGTCCCGCCTCTCGAAGAACTCGCCCAAATCCGCGATGGAATCGGACGGATCCTCTCCCAACTCAATGACCTCCACCAACTCGAAGACGTCTTCGAAAGCCGGCGAGGGCACCTCGGCCTGCTGCCTCTCACAGGAGACGGCGGGAAGCGACAGGAGGAAAGCCGCGGCCGCCAGTCGGCGGGACATTAGACCGCCTCGCGTCATTCGTCCGTCGACAGCCGCAGCTTCGCGATCCGCCAGGCATTCATCCGCACAAGCAGGTCGGATGCCTCGCCAGGACGGTCCGCTTCCCCGCAAGCACAGAGAAGCAGGACCGCCTGTATTGCCGCCGACGCGGGCATCGAGCGCGAATCACCCTGGCGGCTGACCCTCTTCGACACGTGCGACACCCTCCTTCCATGCGACAAGGTCGATCCTAAGGAATGCAACCGGAATGCGCGAATCCGCGGTGCCGGGAGCATTCCCGGGTAACAGCGCTCCGAGTCGTGGGCCGGGTGGCGCCGTTAGGGGCTTGATCGGTTCGCGGCAACCTAGCTAGATTGCTAGCCATCTTCTGGGGCAACGAACGGAGCGCGCAGACCATGGTCATCGTCAATGTCCACCAGGCCAAGACGCAGCTTTCCCGGCTGCTAGCACAAGTCGAGGCAGGCGAGGAAGTCGTGGTCGCCCGCCGGGGCAAACCCGTCGCGCGGCTGGTCGCCTTCGAGCGCCGCGGCGAACGGCGCCCCGATGTCCTCAAGGGGCAGGTCACCATCCCCGACAGCTTCTTCGATCCTTTGCCGGAGGAGGAGTTGAAATCATGGGAAGGCGAGTAACGAAGCGATGCGGGTGTTGCTCGATACCCATGCCTTCCTCTGGTGGATCGCCGACAGCGGGCGCCTGTCCGTGGCGGCGCGCCAGGTGATTGCCGACGAAGCGAACGACATCGCCGTCAGTGCCGCGTCCGCTTGGGAAATCGCGACCAAGTACAGGATCGGGAAGCTTCCCGGCGCCGAGCCGGTAGCGCTCGATGTTGCGCGTGCCATATCAGCGCAGGGTTTCGGACACCTTCCAATCAGCGTCGGCGATGCGGAACGCGCGGGGCGGCTGCCCGGGCCTCACCGCGACCCCTTCGACCGGATGCTTGCCGCGCAGGCTCTGGCGCGCGACCTGGCGGTCGTATCAGCGGATGCGGCATTGGACGCCTATGGAATCCGCAGGATCTGGTAATGGGGTGTCTCTCGTGAAGAGAGGTCCCGCTACCCGCTCGCGGCGCTTATGACCTTTCTCGTCCACGCCCATGACAAGAAGGGACGGCGCCCACTAGCCCCTCGACGAGCGGCGCCGCTCAGCCCCCACCCCTGCCAAGCACCACCGCAATCAGCGCCCCCGCCGTCCCGTTGTTCACGACCCCGATCAGGGTGTGCCCGCCGACTGTGGCGAGCGTCTGAACATCGTCCATTGTCGCATAGCCCATCAGCGCCATGCCCAGGCCCAGCAGCGCCCCGAACACGGCCCCGGCCTGGAAGCCCTCCCAGCCGCTGACGACACCCCTCCAGCTCAGGACGAGGGTGAGGGCTGCGGCATAGAGGAGTTGGCCCACGCCCAGCGCCCACCAGATGGGGATCGCCCTTGAAGCCTCGTTGGCGAAAAAGTCTTCCAGAAGCCCGTAAAGGACGCCGCCCACCACGAAGAAGCCTCTGGTCACGCTGTCGGGCCCCTGGTCACGCGATGATGTCGTGAATCACCTCGCCCGCCACATCCGTCAGCCGGAAATCACGCCCGCTGTAGTTGTAGGTCAGCTTCTCGTGGTCGATGCCCATCAGGTAGAGGATGGTCGCGTGCAGGTCGTGGATGTGGACCGGGTTCTCGACGGCCTTGAAGCCGAAGTCGTCGGTGGCGCCGTAGGTCATGCCGCCCTTGATGCCGCCGCCGGCCAGCCAGATGCTGAAGCCGAACGGGTTGTGGTCGCGGCCGTTGACCACGCGTCCGCCGGCGCCCCCGCCCCCCGTCTCGAGCACGGGCGTGCGTCCGAACTCGGTGCCGCACACCACCAGAGTGTCGTCGAAGAGGCCCCGTGACTTGAGGTCCTTGATCACGGCGGCGAAGGGCTGGTCGGAGTCACGCGCGTTCTTGCGGTGCTGGAAGATGTCGGTGTGGGCATCCCAGGGATCGCCCTTGGCGTAGTACACCTGCACGATGCGCACGCCGCGCTCGATGAGCCGCACCGCCATCAGGCATCCGCGCGCGGTGCTTCCCGGGCCGTACAGCTTCTGGGTCGCCTCGCTTTCGCCGCGGATGTCGAACACGTCCGGGGCCTCGGTCTGCATGCGGTAGGCGGTCTCCATCACCTGGATGGCGCCCTCGATCTGCGGATCCTCCTCCTCCAGGCGCTGCATGTGAAGCCGGTTCAGCTTCTCGATCAGGTCCACCTCGCGGCGCTGGCCGTCGCCGTTCCGCTCCTCGCCGCGGATGTTGGGGATCAGGCGCTCCGGGTCGAAGTCGTCCTCGATCCTCGGCACCTTGTCGGAGATGTAGGTGCCCTGGTGGATGGGCGGCAGGAAGGCGTTGCTCCAGAGCGGCGGGCCCACGACCGTGGGCTGGTCCGGGCAGAGCACCACGAACCCGGGAAGGTTCCGGTTCTCGGTTCCGAGCCCGTACGTGAGCCACGATCCCAGCGAGGGCCGGCCCGGCTGGATGTGCCCCGTGTTCATCATGAGCAGCGAGGGCTCGTGATTCGGGATCTCGGTGTGCATCGAGCGGATCACGCAGATGTCGTCCGCGCACTCGCCCACGTGCGGGAAGAGCTCGCTGACCTCGATCCCCGACTGCCCGTAGCGCTTGAAGCTGAAGGGCGACTTCATGAGCGCGCCGGTGCGGCGTTCGGTCTTGATCTCGCCGGTGGGCAGCGGCTGCCCGTGATACTTCTCGAGCATCGGCTTGGGATCGAAGGTGTCGACCTGCGAGACGCCCCCGTTCATGAACAGGAAGATGACGTTCTTCGCGCGCGGCTCGAAATCGGTCCTGGGCAGCGGCGTGCCCATCGACGAAACGAGCCCGTTCGAGGCCTCGAGCACCGACGTCCCCACCAGGCTCGCGAACGCCATCATGCCGAAGCCCGCGCCCATGGTCTTCAGGGCCTCGCGCCGCGTGCGCGGCTCCCCGTGGATCATGCCGCAGCCGTGATGGTGATCGTGATCAGACATCAGTCCACAAACCTGAATTCCGCGACGCTGAACAGCGCTCGCGCGTACTGGATCCACGCCTGCATGGAGGCGCGATGCTCGGGGGTGTCGGGTGCGGCGTCGCCCGAGGCGTCGGCGTCATCGGCGTCATCCTCCGCAGCTCCCGCATCCGCATCCGCCGCGTCTGCTTCGGCTTCGTCACCGGACTCATCTTCGAGCTTCGCCAGCTCTTCCGCCAGGAACGCGGCCCGGCGCTCTTCCAGGAACTCGAGGCCTGCGGCGATCTCGGACTCGGTGACATCCCGCGAATAGAGCAGCGGATATGCGGCTTCGATCATCTCGCGATCGCGGAAGACGACGGAGGTATCGTCGGTATCGTCGCCCTCTGCAGCGCCGTTGTCGTGGTCGCCGTTGGCGCCGTTCCCGTTGCTGCCATTGCCCGAACGCCCGTTCCCTTCCTTCCCATCCTCCGCAACCAGCTCGGCGTCAGCCGTTTCCTCCAGCAGCCTCTTCACGAACAGCTCCGCCTGCCTCCGCACGAACGGGCTGTTCATGAAGTAGAGACTCTGGCCGGGGACGTTGGTGGTATAGCGGCGCTCCGCGGACAGGCTCGGGTTGGGGAAGTCGAAGGTCTGCAGGAACTCGTCGACCTGGAAGCGGCTCACCTCGCCGTAGATGGTGCGGCGATTGTTCTCTTCGTCGCGCAGGCTCTTCGAGGGCCCGCCGACGGTCGCGTCCAGATCGCCGGACACGGAGAGGATCGCGTCGCGTATGCTCTCGGCGTCGATCCGGCGCCGGTCCGCGCGCCAGTAGTAGCGGTTCGCCCCGTCGATCTGCTCGTTGCCCGCATGGCGGCCGCTGGCCAACTGATAGGTCGCCGACAGCATGATGTCGCGGTGCAACTGCTTGATCGACAGGCCGCTTTCGACGAAGCGCGACGCCAGGTACTCGAGCAGCTCGGGGTTCGTGGGCCGCTCGCCCATCACGCCGAAGTTGCTGGGGGTGTCGACGATGCCCGTGCCCATGTGCCAGCGCCATACGCGGTTCACGATGACGCGGGCGGTGATCGGGTGCCCGGCGATGGCTTCAGCGAGCTGCAGGCGGCCGCTTCCCTCGGCGTACGGTTCGGCGCCCTCCTCGTCCAGCACGGCCAGGAAGCCGCGCGGCACGGCCTCGCCGAGGTTCGTGGGGCTGCCGCGGATGTGGAGCGCGATGTCTGTCAGGTCTTCGGGCTCCTTGTCGGCCACGCCCATCGCGAAGGGCAGGTCCGGGAGCTCCTCCTCCAGCTCCTCGATGCGCTCGCGCATGGCCGAGATGTGATCCATCGCCACGCGCCCGAGCTGCCGCTCCAGCCCCCATCCGCGGAACCGGAACAGGCCCGGCGCCGGGAAGAAGGTGTCCAACTGGTTGTCGAGGTCGCTGCGGAAAATGTCCGAATAGAGGTTGAAGCGTTCCCGCTCCATCGTCTCGAGCTCGAGCTGATGCTGGTCGAAGAAGCTCTCGAAGCCGTTGGGCATCGGCGTCGACTTCACTTCCTCGAGCGGCATGCCCTTGGCGATGATGCGCTGGTTGCGCTCCTCCAGCTTCTCCTGCTCCGCGACCACTTCGAGCACCAGGCGCTGGAAGGCGTCGGCCAGCTCCTGGGCTTCGCCCTCCTCGGCGTCGCCCCGCGCGATCATCTCCTGCCAGTCAATGAGATACGGATAGTGCCTCGGCTCCTTGCTCAGGAAGCGGATCCAGCGCTGCAGGGTTTCGAGGTCGACCTTGGCCTGCGACGCGGCCTGCTCGGGCGGGAGCTGCGGCCTGCCGGTCACCTGCCACGCGGCCATCATGTAGCGCGAGACCTGGAGCGAGAGGACGCGCGTCAATTGGTCGCCTTCGGTGCTCAGGTACTCGTTGAGGCTCTTCTTGAGGCCGTCTATGAACTCCTTTTCCTTCTCGTAGGCCTCGGCCTCGTCTTTTTCCGCTATCGGATATTCGTGATAGTCGGAGTTATTGAAGATGCCGGCCAGGGCATAGTAGTCGTGCGTGCCGATGGGATCATACTTGTGGTCGTGGCAGCGGGCGCAGCCGACCGTGAGACCCAGGAACCCGCGCGTGGTCACGTCGACCCGGTCGTGGCGCTCGTCGGCGCGCGCCACCGGCGGATCGGCGATGTCGTAGTACCAGGGGCCGCCCCCCAGGAAGCCCAGCGCGGGGATGGCGCGCTCGCGTTCGGCTTCCTCCAGCAGATCGCCGGCGATCTGCGCCTTGACGAAAAGGTCGTAGGGCATGTCGCGGTTGAAGGCCTCGACCACCCAGTCGCGCTGAATGTAGGCGTTGGGGTAGCGCTCGCGTCCCGAACCGCCCGGCGCCAGCCCGCGGGTGTCGTCCTCGCCGAAGCGGGCCACGTCCAGCCAGTGCCGGCCCCAGCGCTCGCCGTAGTGGGGAGAGGCCAGCAGCCGGTCGACGACCTTCTCGAAGGCGTCGGGCGAGGTGTCGCCGACGAAGGCCTCGACCTCCTCCGGGGTCGGAGGCAGGCCGGTCAGGCCGAAGGTGGCGCGCCGGATGAGCTGGAGGCGGCTGGCGGTGCCGAGCGGTTCGAGCCCCTGCTCTTCGATCTTCGCTAGCACGAAGCGGTCGATGTCGGTGCGGGCCCAGTCGGAGCGTTCGGGCTCGGGGATGGCGGGATCGGCCAGCGGCCGGAACGACCAGAAGTCGCGTTCGGCGGCCGTGACTCCGCGCCTGGGTATCGCCAGCGGCGCCGTAATCTCGGCCCACTCCGCGCCGGCCTGGATCCAGTCGACGAAGCCCTGGATCTCGGTGTCGGGGAGCCGGGCCGCGTTGCGCGGCATCTGCAGATCCTCGTCGACATGCCGGAGCGCGGCGATGATGAGGCTTTGCTCGGGGTTGCCGGGGATGATCGCGGGGCCGCGGCTGCCTCCCTGGAGCATCCTCTCGCGGGAATCGAGCCGCAGACCGCTGCGTTCGTCGTCGGTGTGACACGAGAAGCAACTGCGCTCGAGGACTGGACGCACCCGGTCGACGAAGAGGCGCGCGCCGGGCGAGAGGCCCTCGTCGGCGAGGGCCAGCACTGCCCCCTCCGCACCTTCCGCCCCCTCCGCCACTGCCGGCCAGGGCGCATCCATGCGAATCCACTCGATGAGCCCCTCGATCTGCTGCGGCGTGAGCGGGTCCTCGTCGCGAGGCATCTCCTGCCCCTCGATCTCGTGACGCACCGTCTGGATGAGCAGGCTCCCGTCGGGATCCCCGGGGATGATCGCGGGCCCTGAGTCGCCCCCGCGCATCATCGCCTCGCGCGAGTTGAGGCGCAGATTCCCGCGGCGCAACCGCCCGTGGCAGTCCATGCAACTCTCGGCCAGCACCGGACGCACGCGGTTCTCGAAGAACTCTTCGGCGGATTGCGCGGAGGCCGGAACGGCGGGCGCCAGCGTGCCCAGCAAGGCAAACAGCAGCGCGCCGAAGAAACCGGAAATGCCGAGGCTGACGTTTGGCCTCATCGCGCGGACTCCGTCGACTCCTGATGCGTACCTGACGAAACGGGATACCAGTCTGTCATAATGCGACGGGGCGCCTACCCACGCAACGCGCACGCGCGTGGGCTGCGGGTCGGCGCACACGACCCGTCCGAGCTCAACATATCACCGGTGACGATCTTGACCCTGGCCATCCTCCTGCACATCACCCGCACGCCGCTCCTCCATCCGGCGCTTCTCCAGGCGGCGGAAGGTCTGGGCGAGCTCCGAGCGCGTCCGGGCGAAGTGTCTGCGGAGATCGGGCCGGCCCTGCAGCCGCAGGAAAAGGGACGTGTCCTCGCGCACCTCGCGAGCGAGTTCCACCCAGCGCAAGGCGACGAAGCCGCATAGCGGAGCCAGCAGCGCGACGGCCACGGCGACCGGCATCCCACCCACCAGATAGCCCAGGAATACCAGCAGGATCCACGCAGCGGACACCCCCGCCAGAAGGGTCAGCAACTTGATCGTCGCCGTGACCTCGAATTCGGGTCGCACGCGCCGCACAACAAGACCGGAAAGCCGCGTCACCGGCGTCCAGAGAAGAAGTCCCGCCACCGCCAGGGGGAGCCCGAGTACCAGCAGCGTTCCCCGCACGAGGACGTACTTCACGACCGGCAGGAAGCTGTAACGGGGAGGCACGTCTCCCTCCCCCGCGCCGACTTCGGCGTTGAGCGCGGCGTACCGCTCCACTTTGTCGGTCAGCCGGCGATGCTCCTCCGGATCCGCCCTTCTGATCCAATCGAGCCCCTTCGCGAAGCGCTGCAGGCGTGGGAAACGGGTTCCCAGCCGTTCGCGCCTGCGCCACGGCACTCGCCGCGACTGGCGCACGTAGAGCTGCTCCGAGACCTCCACGAGGGTCCGGTCGCGGTGGTCGTCGAAGTTGAGCGTCTGGCGCCGGATCCCCTTCACGATGCGCGCGGTGAGCCTCTGCGCCGCGGCGACCGGGTCTGCCCGGTACTCTTCCTTCAGGTCGGTACACCCGACCGCCTTGGCGAAGCGCACGGTCACCGCCGTCCGCGCCAGTTCCTTGCGCGAGTAGGTGATTCCCACGGGGACGATCGACACGCCGAGCCGCCAGTCGGCGCTCTCCTCCGCTTGCAGCGCGATCCGCGCGGCGCCCGTGCGAAACTCGGCCAGCCGGGCCTCGGAGTGGCTTTTTCCCTCCGGAAAGATCTGGAGCGCGCCCCCGCCCCGGAGCACGTCGATCGCCGCCCTGAACATCTCCTCGTTGCGGTGCATCTCGTCCGGATCGTCCTGCCTGCGGTAGACGGGGATCGCTCCGAGCGCCTGCAGGACCGGTCCCAGCAGCCGACGATCGAATAGCGGAGCCCGGCCCAGGGGACGCGTGATGCGCTCGCTGCAGCGGAAGATCAGCAGCGGGTCGACGAGGCTGTTGGGGTGGTTGGCCGCCACGATCACCGGGCCGTCGGGCAGGGGCGGCCCGTGCCGGTCGACGCGGTAGAAAACCGCCGCCGCCGCACCGGTCAAGCCGGCAATCAGCTTGGGAATTCGATCCACAGGTACTCTCCCAGCGGCACTTGCCACCGAAGATCATGTTGGCAGGCGACGGAGCTGATGACGACCGAACGTTTCTGGCGAGGGCATGACCGGGCGTTTCGCCGCGCTGGCGAGGCAAGAGGGCAGGTTATACTCTGCCGAGCCTTTCCGCATCCCGCCTCGACCCTCCAACCTGTGAGACATCATGACTGAAACGCCGAACGGACGGTTCTGCTGGGGCGAGCTGCTCACGACGGACCCGGAGACCGCCGCAGACTTCTATGCCGCCGTCATCGGCTGGGGCACGAGGGAGTGGGAGGGGAGCGAGACGCCCTACTCGGTGTGGATGAACGGTGAGATGCCGGTCGGGGGCTTCATGCGGCTTCCACCGGAGGTTGCCGCAACCGGAGCGCCGCCGCACTGGCTCGAATACATCTCGACCCCGGATGCCGAAGCGTGCGCCGTGAAGGCCGAAAACCTGGGAGGCAAACTGCTGAACCTGTTCGACATCCCCGAGGTGGGGCGCATGGCCATCATCGCCGACCCGCAGGGAGCCGTGATCACTGCGTACCAGCCGTCGGACGCGACGCCCGGGCACGACGGCCCGGCTTCCATCGGCGAGTTTTCCTGGCACGAACTCGCCACCACCGACTGGGAGGCGGCGTGGGCGTTCTATTCGGAGCTGTTCGGCTGGCGGGAGGCGAGCCGGAGTGAAATGGGCGAGGCGGGCATCTATCTGGAGTTTCACCGCGGCGCGCATCCGCTGGGAGGCATCTTCAACCGTCCTCCCGAGATGCCGTTGTCGGCCTGGCTCCCCTACATTCGCGTGTCGGATGCGCAGGTCACGGCCGAGAGGGTGGCTGAGCGAGGTGGAACGATCCTGAACGGGCCGATGGAGGTGCCCGGCGGAGACCTCATCGCCCAGTGCACGGACCCGCAGGGAGCCGTCTTCGCATTTCACGCCACGACGGCGGAATAGGAGGCGGGGGAAAGCGCGTCGGCACGATCCCCCATCAGGAGGACACCCCGCTCAGAACGACACGGTCGCGGTCATGGACACCGTGCGCGGCGCGCCCAGCCAGGCCGCGTTCTCGGTGATGGCCGACAGGTAGGCGGCATCGCCCAGGTTGTTCGCCACGATCGAGAACTCCGTCGAGCGCAGCAGCTCGCTCAGGGCCTCGCCCCTCAGGGTGACGTAGGCGTCCGCCGTCCAGTAGGCGTCGGCGTACCAGTCCGCCGTCAGACTGACGCGGCGGGACGACGTGTACTTTGCGGACACCCCGCCGCCGAGCGGCCCGCTGCGGTCGAGTGAGATGACCCAGAGCCGGGCCGGCACGCCGGTCACGTCGGCTCCGGCCACGATGCCCTGGCCTTCATCGACCAGCGGATCGCCGGACCCGATGTACTCCGAGTTGTTGAAGGTGAAGGCCGTATAGAACGATGTCTGTTCCGACAGCGGCACCGTGGCCGCCACCTCGAGGCCGCTTGTTTCGATGCCGCCCGCGTTGAAGTAGGCCCCGCCTCCCGGAATGAGGTAGTTGGGACCGGCCGGGGTTTGCGGGCCGAGGTAGAAGATCCGGTTCGTGAAGTCGATGGAGTACCAGGCGGCGCTCAAGGCAACCCGCTCTCCCGCATACTGAACCCCGACATCGATGTTCGATGCGGTCTCCGGCTCGAGGAGTTCCAGGCTCCGGCCCGGCACCTCGAGCAGCGTGCTGGCGATCGCTCTGAAGTTCTGGGAATAGCCCGCGAACAGGTCGAGGCCGTCGACCGGCGTCTCGTACGTGACGCCGCCCTGGAAGAGCAGCTTCGAATCGGAACCGACGTCGAGCGATGGATCGGCATGGAACTGGTCTTCGCGCGACACGCCGATCAGGAACTGCTTGACGCCGCCGCTCAGGGCGAACGGGCCAACGTAGAGCGTCTCCTCCAGGTACCACTTGAAGATGTTCTGCGGGAAATCCCACTCGTACTGGTGCCAGTAGGCCTGATAGTCCCACTTGAAGCTGAGCGTGGGATCGAGCATGCGGTGCCAGTCCCGGCCCAGGTGGCGCCGCGAGCCCTCGTACCAGATGCCGGCCCGCAGCGCGCTGCCGGCGCTGCCCAATGTGGCGGACCACTCTTCGTCGAGGGTCAGGCCGTAGCGGTCCTTGCCGTAGTGGCTGTGGCGGTACGACTGCACCGCCGTGGCGCCCGGATGGCATGCCGGGTCGACTTCCGGGCCGCCCGAACCGTAATAGTTGAAAATGTAGGACGACGTGCACCCGGGGGTCGGTCCGACCGCGACGCCGTTGGCGTCCACGAAGCGGATGATGCCGAGCTGCGTGCCGCCTCTGACGGGTGAATTGGCCGCCAGCTCCGACTCGGGTCCGCCGTGGTCGTCGACGACATCGACGATGTAGGGGGGCAGCCAGTCGCCGCGGCCGCCGGTGCGATGGTAGTAGACGCCCGCGCTCAGCGAGCTGAGGTCGCTTTGCGCCCAGTCGGCTCTGAGGTAAGCGAAGGTGTTCTGCCGCCGAGTCTGCCAGCCGGGCCGGTAGAACTGGTTCAGGTAGGGCACGCCGGGCCAGTCGCCGACCAGCCGGTCCCAGCGCGGATCGGCCCTGAAGTCGGCGTCGCTGTAGAGCCGCTGGTAGACGTCCTCGTGGATGTCGTCGTACGAGAGATAGCCGGTCAGGTCGAGGCGGCCGTGCGACGAAACCAGCTTGGCGGCGATGTGCTCCCGCTCGTTCCTCGCAGAGCCCTCCATCCAGTCGGTCGCCTCCTGGCGCACGCCGGCGATCCAGGCGCGCGTCTCCCCGCCGAACAGCGGTCCGGTGTCGACCCGCATGGAGAACCGCTCGCCGCCGTTTTCGCCGATCGTGGCGGACGCGGTGTAGGTCCGGTCCGCCGCCGGATCGTCCGTGAGGTAGTTGAAGGTGCCGCCCAGCGCCTCGACGGACCGGGAGGCGATGTCGGCCGTGCCCTGCGAAACCTCGACGCTCGCGAGGTTCATCGGGTCGACGAAGCGGTTGGCCTTGGCGCCGCTCCAGTAGTCGGAGGTGCCGTTCGGAAAGCCGTCGATGGTGGTGCCGATCTGGACATCGTTGATCGTCACCTGGAAGCCGCGCACGACCACGTTGCTCGACCAGTCGTCGAAGCCGTACGCGTCCCCCTCCTGCACCGATACCCCGGGGAGGTTGTCCACCACCGCCGTCACGTTGGTGATCTTCGACTGCTGCCGGATCATCGACTCGGGGACGAAGTTGCGGGCGAAGATCCGGGGCTCCTCGGCGACGACGCTGAGCGTGTCGAGCACATAGGCGATCTGCAGAGTCAGCTGGACGGTTTCAGTGGCGCCCGCCGCGAGCGTGACCTGAAGCTCGGCCGTCTGGAAACCGGGGAGCATCGCCGTGACGACGTAGTCGCCGGCGGCCAGACCTGCGAACCGGAAGGAGCCGTCGGCGCCCGTGACGCTCTCCTGGCTCACGGCAGCGCCGGTTACGGTCACGAGCGCACCGGACATCGGAAAGCCGTTCGTGCCGATGGTCGTGCCTTCGATGGCACCCGTGGTCTGGGCGGTTGCGGGTGTCGAGGTCGAAAGCAACAACAACAGGGCGACGATCGCGAGAGGGATGGTGCGGCGAGCGAGGGGGTTCGGGGGGTTCATCCGCTCATTCCTCCTTCCGGCACGCGCTCAGGCTCCGGACGCTCCCTGGCCGGCACGCATGTACTGCACGCGCGTCCGGCCTCCGGACACAGCCCTCGCGTCAATGACCGACGGCCTCGCGTCCAGCGGAATGCGGGCCCGCCAGAGGTATTCGCCGTACCAGCGCATCGCTACCGTCCCTTCGCCGTCTGCGGATTCCCACGTCACTTCGACGGATTCCCACTCCGCGGCGAGCAGCGGGCTCTTGCGCTCGTGGATGCGGATCATGACCAGGGCGCTGTCGCCGTCCGGCACGGTCAGCGGCTGACCCACGACGGGAATCGCGTTGTAGGCGTCGAGCCCCCGCCCCAGGAAGATGCGCTCCTGTATGGCCGTGGGGTGCTCGCCCTGGGACTGCACCACGTCGATGCGGCCGTCGCCGTCCAGGTCCGCGATGGCCATGCCGAGCGTGCCGGGTGTTTCCGCGCCGGTGAACACGTCGGTGGCCACGCGCAGCACGCGCAACCGGCCAAATCCGTCGTTGATCAGCAGGCGGTCGGGCCCGCTCAGAGAGCCGATCAGGAAGTCTGCGTCGGCGTCGGAATCGAAGTCCAGGAAGGCCACGACGTTGTCGTCCTCCCCGATGTTCTCCGAGGTGGGCCACCAAGCCTCCGTGGCATCCACGAACCGGCCCTCGCCGTCGTTGCGGAAGACGTGTTCGCGCCGGCGGGAGCCGCGTTCGCCGACGATCTCGCCATCGTTGATGGTCACGAGGTCGAGGAACTTGTCGCCGTCGAGATCCATCGCCTCGAACTCGTAGTTGTTGGTGTATTGCGGCAGCCCGCGCGGATCCTCCTCGAAGGTGCCGGTGCCGTCGTTGCGGAAGAGCAGGCTGCCCGCGCAGCGCTTGCACGACACCAGCACGTCCAGGTCGAAGTCGTTGTCGACGTCCACCAGCTCGAGGTCCCACGAGAAGCGGACCAGGGTCGCGGGCATGCGGCCCTCGGTGGCGTCGGTGAAGCGGCCCGTGCCGTCGTTCAGCCAGAGGCGCGTGCGGCCGCCCTCGTTGGTCATGTTGTTGCCGGGGCCCCAGTCCGCCAGCACCAGGTCGAGGTCGCCGTCGCGGTCGACGTCGCCGGGCTCGGCGTCCCCCAGGCTGAGCGGCATCTGTGGGAGGTGGGTCGCGGTCCGCTCCTCGAAGGCGCCACCGGTCCCCATGTACAGACGGCTCTGGGTCTGGTAGGTCGCCCCGACGAGAATGTCGGTATTCCCGTCCGCGTCGAAGTCGCGTGCCTTGATCACCCGCGCGAGATCCGGCGTGGCGCCGAACACCCGGCCGGTCACCTCCTCGAAGGGCTGGCCCGGGCCGCGATTGGCGAACGCGCGGTTCAGTTCGGGCTCACCCGGCTCGGAATAGTTGCCCCCGTTCGCGAACAGCAGATCGATCCGCCCGTCCCCGTCGATGTCGGCCAGCTCGACCTTGTTGGTCCACTCGCCGGTGGCGGGAAGGAGTTCGTCGGTGGCGTCGTGCCAGAGGGCGGTGGGGAGGGGCAAGTCCCCGTCCGCGCCTGACGAAATCGTCGCAGGAGTCTCGCGCTGATCGGCCACCTCCGCGCAGGCGACGACGACGCTCGCAACGAGCGCGAGAACTGCCCTCATCTCAGTCCATCGACGCCGCCAGCTCCCGCATGGCCTGTGCGAGCCAGCGCTGGCGGGGCGCGTCGCCCAGCCGGTCACCCGCGTTCACCTCGTCGGCGTTGGCGTCCAGGGTGGCCGCGGTCTCCCTGAGTTGAGCGGCCACGTCGGCTCCGGGCGAGGAAGTGGCGGCAGACAGAACCTCCCGCGATCGCTGCAGCAGCGAGGGCTGGATGTCGCCGGCGCGCTCAAGCTGGTCGAGGTACGATCCCGCCACGGCGGGGTGGGCGGGCCACGTGAACATCGGCTGCAGCTGGGCATTGAACTCCTCCACCTGCACCATGTTGGCGGCGTCGATCTCGTTCTGGGAAAGATGCTCGGTGGGCGACAGGCGGAAGACGTCGAGGCCGCGGGTGATCTCGGCGCCGTAGATGAAGCCGTTGTTCCAGTAGGTGGACCAGTAGCCGCCGGTGTACATCTCCTCCTCGCTCAGCGGGCCGCGGTCGAAGAACGCGATCTCGACCGGGTCGGATGCGTCGGTGAAGTCGAGCATCGACAGGCCGCCCTGATACCAGGCCTGCACCATGATGTCGCGGCCGGGCACCGGGATGACGGCGCCGTTGTGGGCGACGCAGTTCTCCAGCTCGCTCTGGGGCACCGGCAGCTTGTAGTAGCCGGCGAGCTCCATCTGCCCATCGACGATTTCGAAGATGGCGTTGGCGCCCCAGTCGGGCGGATCGGTGGAGCGGCAGCGGGGCTGGCCTCCTCCGCCCCACTCGTCGGTGAAGAGGATCTTGGTGCCGTCGTTGTTGAAGGTGGCCGAGTGCCAGTAGGCGAAGTTGGGGTCTACCACCTCGTCCAGGCGCACCGGGTTCACCGGGTCGGAGATGTCGAGCAGGATGCCGTTCCCGGCGCACGCGCCGGCGCCAAGCCCGATCTCCGGGTAAACCGTGATGTCATGGCACTGGTTGGTGAGGCGGGACTCCTGGGTGCCCTCGCCGTGGTCGCCTCCCTGCCAGAGGCCGCCGTACTCGCCGGTCTCGGGGTCGGCGAAGATGCGCGGCATGCTGACGATTTCGGCAGCGGCCGGGTTGGCGAGCGGCACCTGGATCACCTCGATGCGGAAGTACGCGGTGTTGGGATCCTCCTCCGGGGGCAGCCCCGAACACCCGGGCAGCTCGTCGGCGGGACGCACCCCCGAGGTGCCTGAGACGTAGACGTAGACGTTTTCGTCGTCGTCGGGATCGGTGACCACGGTGTGCGTGTGGGACCCGCGGCAGGTCTGCACGGCCGCCACCTGGCGGGGCGCCTCCAGGTTCGACAGGTCGAAGATGCGCACCCCGCGGAAGCGCTCGACGCTGACGCTGTCCTGGACGCCCTCGGTGCCGCAGTCGAGCCGGCCGCGGGTCTCCTGCGCGGACATGAACAGGAGGTCGCCGTAGATGGACACGTCGCCCTGGCCGCCGGGACACACGACCGCCACGTGCAGCTCGATGTTGCCGGGGTCGGAGATGTCGTAGACCTGGAAGCCGTTGTAGTTGCCCTGGAAGAGGTAATTCCCCTGGAAGGCGAGGTCCGTGTTGGAGAATCCCGCCCCCTCCCGCGGCGTTTCAGGGTTGAAGAAGCCCTCCGGACGTGGCGTCGTCGCCACCAGCTCCAGGTTCCAGATGGCGCTCTCGGCGTCCAGCCAGCCCGCGGCCAGGTTCACGCGCGGATCCAGGATGTCCCAGTCAAAGGCGGGAAGCGCCGGTTCGGCCAGCGAGTCGGTGCGAACCTCGGCGAGCTCCTCGGGCCGCGGCTGTCCCGGCGGAACGGCCTGGGCCGCTGCATGCGCCGGCAGCCCCAGCGCCGCAAGCACGATGCCCATCCACAGCGCGCGCATCTCCATAGCTCCTCGATCAATCTGAAGCCGCTTCTTCATCATCCCCTTCTCCCTTCTGGTTCCGCGCCGGGCCCGAGTCGGGTGGCGCGGGCGTGAATCACCTCAGCCGCCGCTCTCCAGCAGCGCGCGCATGCGCCGGATCTCCATCTCCTGGTCCGCCTCCACATCCGACGCGAAGTGGTAGATGGCGGACCCCTGCCCCGCGCCCGGGCTCGCGAACAATGCCTCGACCATGACCAGCGCGCCCTCGTGGTGGCTGATCATGAACTCCAGGAAGAGGCGGTCGAATTCGGCGTCGCGCGCCTCTGCCATTTGCGTCATCTGTTCCGGCGTGAGCATCCCAGGCATGAGTTCCATCATGCCGCCGTGGTGCGCCATGCCGCCGGGGGCGTCCTCGCCCCGGTCGCGCAGCCAGCGCTGCATCATCGCTATCTCGTCCTTCTGCGAGATCTCGATGCGCAGGGCCAGGCGATGCAGCCGCGGGTTGGAGGTGCGGTCGCGGAGCAGCTCCACCATGTCCAGCGCCTGCGCGTGATGCGGGATCATCCCGCGCATGAAACGAAGATCGGCTTCCGTGTGCGGGGGGAGCTCGGTGCCGTCGAGTTCGCCCGGCTCAAGCACGCGCGTGTCCTCTCCCGGGGCTCCGGGCTGTACCGTGCGCACGGGGGTCTGCGCGTAGAGAGCGCCAAGGGATGCGGCCAGCGCGGCCCAGTCGCGGCCATTGTCCGCTGCGTCCGGGGCGGCGTCCGCGGTCCCCGCGGCACCCGTCTCACCGGAAGATGACCCGCCGCCCACCAGCGTGGGCTCCGCCATCGACCCCTCGCCCTCCTCGTAACCCCCCATCCCGGCCACCCGGCCCCAGCAGTAGACCTCCCCGGCGGCGGTCAGCGCGCAGGTGCCGTAGTTGCCCGCCGAAATCGACTCGAAGGTGTGCCCCCCCGCGACCGCGACCGGCTCCAGCGCGTTGTCGGTCGAGCCGTCGCCCAACTGGCCGAAGGTGTTCAGGCCCCAGCAGTACGCCTCTCCGTCGTCGGTGAGCGCACAGGTGTGCACGCCGCCGGCGGTGATGGTGGAGAAGTCGTGCCCGCCGGCCACCTCGTTGGGACCGCCCCGGCGCTCCTCGGTGCCGTCGCCCAGGACGCCGTAGTTGTTGTTGCCCCAGCAGTAAGCGTCGCCGCCACCGGTGACCCCGCAGGTGCGGTTGCTTCCTGCGGAGAGCACGTCGTATCTCGGACCATCCACCTCGCCGGGCTGGGCCGAGCCCAGCGCGCGGGTGCTGTCGCCGAGTTCGCCCATGTCGTTGGAGCCCCAGCAGGTGACCCGCCCGTTTCCGGCCAGCGCGCAGGTGTGGTCGACGCCGGCGGTGATGGACTCGAACTCGGTATCCACCGGAACCCGCACCGGCTCGAGGCTCGGGGTCCCCGCCGCCGCGCCCAGTTGCGCCGAGCTGTTGAGCCCCCAGCAGTACGCCTCGCCGTCCTCGGTGAGCGCGCAGGTGTGGTTGGTGCCGACCGCCACGGCCGCGAAGGTCAAGTTTCCGGCCACGCGCACCGGTTCGGCGCGGTTGGTGGTGGAGCCGTCGCCCAGTTCGCCGTACCCGTTTCTGCCCCAGCAGTGGACGGCGCCGTCGGCCGTCACCCCGCAGGCGTGCCCGTGCCCGACCGAGATCGACTGGAAGCTCAAGCCGCCGGACACCGGAGCCGGCTCGGCGCGGTCGGCCGTGCCGCCATCGCCCAACTGCCCGTAGGTGTTGGTGCCCCAGCAGCTTGCCGCCCCGTCTCCGCCCAGGGTGCACACATGGCTGAAGCCCGCCGATACCGCGCCCGCGCTTGCCTGGGCCGGAGGGGGACTGCCCACGAGCGAGAGGGCGGGCGATCCGAGGTATAAGGCGAGAAAAGCCGGGAGAACACTCAGGTGCAGCCGCATGAGGCGCTCCTTGCCGGACGAGGTAACGTCGCGTCCGCGACACTCTTGACCCTTCGAATCGGGACGGCCGGATTCGAACCGGCGACCCCCTGAACCCCATTCAGGTGCGCTAC
>VXNP01000083.1 GCA_009840525.1 Gammaproteobacteria bacterium | reverse complement strand
CCCCCCCCCCCCCCCCCTATTTTTTTTTTAAAAACACCACCCGCTACCCCACTTTTCTTTTACGGGTGGGGGGATCTTTTTTTTTTAAACGCCACCGCCCCGCGGCCCGGGGCCCGCCACTTCGTCGTCGTCGATCCGATGCTCGGCACGGGCGGGTCGTCGTCGGCAACCATCACGCTGCTGAAGGAGCACGGCGCGCGCGACATCCGTCTGGCCGTCCTGGTGGCCTGCCCGGAGGGGGTCGAGGCCCTTGAGCGAGCGCATCCGGACGTGCCGGTCTTCACGGCCGCTCTGGATCGCCAGTTGAACGAGAACGGCTACATCCTGCCGGGACTGGGTGACGCCGGAGACCGCATCTTCGGGTCGGACTGAAGGGAGACCGCTCCCGGGTCGATGCCGCGAGGGTGGCTCGGTGTGGCTACGGCCGCTCCACCCTCACCGGGCACACCTTCAGTTCCGCCGTGTCCGTTACCGGGTCGTATCCTCCGCCGGTGAGCACGTTGACTGGCGCGTCGTTGAAGCTGAAGGAGGTGAAGACGGTCCCGCGCGGCGAGCGGGCGTTGGCCTCCACCCGGACCATCATGCATCCGCGCGAGCTGGTCATCTTGGCCCAGCCGCCATCCTCGAGTCCCCAGTCCACCACGTCTTCCGGGTGGATCTCCAGCCGCTCGCCGGGCGCGAGATAGTCGATGCCGGCGGCGCGGCCGGTCTGGGTGCGGGTGTGGTAGTTGGGGAGGCGCCGGCCCGTGGTGAGCCACACCGGGAACTCGTCGCTGATCACCTCGGCGGGATCCCGGTACCGGATCAGCTTGAAGATGCCGCGCCCGTTCTCGAAGGTCCCCTGGTGCAGGATCGGCGTCCCGGGGTGATCCTTGTGAGGCACCGGCCAGTGGTATTCGCCGCGGTCGATGCGGTCCCAGTCCAGTCCCGCGTACAGGGGCGATAGCTCGCACAGCTCGTTGAAGACGTCCTTCGCGCTCTCGAAGTCGAAGCCGGGCGTGCCCATGCGGCGGGCGATCTGCGACACGATCCACCAGTCGGGCATGGCCTCGCCCGGGGGCTCGACCGCCTTGCGCAGCCGCTGCACGCGCCGCTCGGTGTTGGTCTGCACGCCGTCGGTCTCGCCCCACGCCGTGGCCGGGAAGACCACGTCCGCCAGCTCGGCGGTCTCGGTGAGAAAGAGGTCGATCACCACCAGTTGATCGAGGCTCTTGAGCGCCTCCTCGCAATGGTGGCGCTCGGGGTCGGTGACGACGGTGTTCTCGCCGTTGATGATCATCGCATGGATGCCGTCGCCGCAGGCCTCCAGGGCTCGCACCTTGGTGGGCCCGAGCTCGAGATCCACCTTGCGCCCGTACACCGTCTCGAACTTCTTCTGGTATGCCGGATCCAGCACGGACTGGAAGCCCGGGTAGTTGTTGGGCAGGGCGCCCGCGTCCCCCGCGCCCTGGATGTTGTTCTGCCCGCGCATCGGGTTAACCCCGGTGCCCTCGCGCCCGATGTTGCCCGTCATGAGCGCCAGGTTGCACAGGCTCTGGACGTTGTCCACCCCGCAGATGTGCTCCGTGATGCCCAGCGTGTAGTAGATGGCGCCACGTTCCGCTTTCCCGTACAGGATGGCGGCGCGTTCGATGTCGGCGGCGGGCACTTCGGTGATGGTCTCGGCCCACTCGGGGGTGAACTTCTCGATGTGCTCCAGGAAGGCCTCCGCCTCGGTGGTGCGCCCCTCGACGAAGCCCTGGTTGGTCAGGCCCTCGCGATGGATGACGTGCGCCATGGCCAGCAGGAGCGATACATCGGAGCCGACCCGGAGCGGCAGGTAGACGTCGGCCAGTTCGGCGAGAGCGATGCGCCGCGGGTCGGCGGTGATGAGCTTCGCCCCGTTGGCGATGGCCCGCTTGAGCCGGGTCGCGGCCACCGGGTGGCACTCGGTCATGTTGGTCCCGATGCAGAAGATCACATCGGGTTTTTCCATGTCCTCGAGCGGGTTCGACATTGCGCCCCGACCGATCGTTGCCGCCAGACCGGCGACTGTGGGAGCGTGTCAGGCACGGCTGCAGTTGTCGATGTGGTTCGTTCCGAACCCCCCCCGGATGAACTTCTGCATGGTGTAGGCGGCCTCGTGCGGCGCCCGCCCGGAGGCTACCCCGTAAACGGCGTGGCGTCCGTAGCGCTCGCGCACGCGCAGAAAACCCTCTGCGGCCCGGTCCAGCGCCTCGTCCCAGCCGGCCTGATGCAGCTCGCCGTCCTCGCCCCGCACCAGCGGGTGGGCCAGCCGGTCGGGGTGCTGCACGAAGTCGAAGGCGAACTGGCCCTTCACGCACAGCGCGCCCTTGTTGGCGGGGCCGTCCATGGCGGGCTGCACGCCGATGAGCGTGTTGCCGCGGGTTAACAGGTCTACCGCGCAGCCCACCCCGCAATAAGGGCAGACCGTCCGGGTCTTCTTCGTCTCGCCGGCAACGTCGCGGTACGCCAGCGCCTTCAGGTCCCCCAGCGCCCCGGTCGGACAGGTCTGAACGCACTGCCCGCAGAAGGTGCAGGCCGAATCCTTGAGGTGGCCGTCGAACTCGACGGTTATCTGCGTGTCGAAGCCGCGCCCCTTCACCGAGATGGCGTAGTCGCCCTCCTGCTCCGCGCACACGCGTACGCACCGGTAGCAGGAGATGCAGTTGTCGTAGTCCCGCATGATGAAGGGATTGGGATCGTCGGGGCGGCTCGCGCCCGACTGCCGGCCCTGGAAGCGCCCGGTGCGCGCCTCGTAGCGGTCCACCAGCTCGGTCATCTCCTGCGAGGCGAGGCTGGTGAGCTCGTCCACCTCCACTTCGCGGTTCTCCGAGACCAGCATCTCCATCAGCGTGCGGCGATGCACCTCCACGCGCGCGCTCCTGGTGCGCACCTCCATTCCCGCCTGGCATTGGGCGGTGCACGACGCGACCGGTGCTCGCGCGCCCTCCACCTCCACCACGCACAGGCGGCATCCGCCGAAAGGTTCCAGCCTGGGGTCGTAGCAAAGCGTGGGGATGTCCTTGCCGTGCCGCGTAGCGGCCTCGTAGACGGTCTCCCCCGGGGTGTATGCGACCTTTTCGCCGTCGAGGACGATGCTGGGTCCTGTCCCGTTCGTGCTCATCGGTTTGGTCCTGATTCGAGTTGGCTGCCTGGACCCTCCAGGGCCCAGTCCCATGTGGCCCGCCTAACCCCGGCCCGCCATGGGGAGCGCGCCATGGGCGGTGACGTGGCGCGAAACCGCCTCGGGGAAATAGCGCATGAGGCTCTCGGTGATCAGCGGGGCCGCAGTCCCCAGGCCGCACGCGCTTGTCTCCTTCATGGTATACCCAATATCCGCAACCTCGTCCACCCACGCCACCAGCGCATCGGGTCCGGCCTCGCCGGCGAGCCGTTCGGTCAGCCGCTGGGTGCCGATGCGGCAGGGGAAGCACTTCCCGCAGGATTCGTGGGCGAAGAACTCCATCGCCGCGTGCGCCACCTCGACCATGTTGCGCGAGTCGTCGAACACCATGATGCCCCCGGCGCCCAGGAACGACTTGCGCGCGCGGATGGCGGGCTCGTCCAGCGTGACGAATAGATCCTCGCCGGCCAGGAAGCCCCCGGAGAGCCCGGCCATCGTGACCGCCTGGATGGTGCGGCCCTCGAACGGGCCACCGGCCCAGTCGTAGAGCAGCCTTTCGAGCGGAAAGCCCATGGGGACCTCGTAGTTCCCGGGCCGGAGGATGTCCCCGGAAAGCGAGATCACCTTGGTGCCGGCGTGCCCGTTCATGCCGAGCCCCGCGTACCACTCGGCGCCAAGCGCGAGAATATGCGGGACGGAGGCGAGGGTCTCGACGTTGTTGACCACCGTCGGCAGGTCTTCGAAGCCGTGGGTGACGGGAAAGGGGGGGCGGTTGCGCGGGAAGGGGTGCTTCCCCTCCATGGAGTTGAGCAGCGACGTCTCCTCTCCGCAGATGTAGGCGCCGGCGCCGCGGCGGATGTGGAGGTCGAAGGCGAAGCCGGTGCCCATCACGGACGTTCCCAGGATGCCGGCTTCCTCCGCTTCGCGGATGGCCTCTGCGAGAATATGCTCCGTCTCCGGGTACTCGTAGCGCAGGTAGATGAAGCCGCGGTGCGCCCCGGTAGCGTAGCCAGAGGCGATCATGCCCTCGATGACGGCGTGCGGGTCGTAGTCCATGAGGGCGCGGTCCTTGAAGCAGCCCGGCTCGCCCTCGTCGGCGTTGCAGACGATGGACTTCGGCGTCCCGTTCGCTTCGGCGACCGCCCGCCACTTGCGGCCGGTGGGGAAGCCCGCCCCGCCGCGGCCGGCCAGCCCGCTCCGGTCGATGGACTCAATCACCTGAGCGGGGGTCAATTCCCGCACAGCGCGCGCGAGGCCCTCGTAGCCGCCGTCGCGGCGGTACCCGGCCAGCGTGGCGTGGCCTGGCTCGCGGATGGTGCGGAAGACGCACTCGCGGTCGCCGTCACGGGTGGGTGGGGGGAGGGGTGCGGGCCTCGTCACCAGGTCGGCGGCCGAACGTCCCGCCAGGGTGAGATGGCCGCGGATGACCGGGACCGGGTCGTCGCAGCGGCCGGAACACGGCATACCGGTCGCCCCCGCGGGCGCGAGCGCGGCGAGGATGTCGAGCGCGCCTTCCTGAACGCACACGGGTCCCGTGCAGACGCGCGGGCAGTCCAGCCCACCCGGAACGCGCGCGAAGTGGTGATAGAAGGTGATGGTGCCGTACAGGTCGGCGAGCGGGATGCGCAGCCCCTTCGACACCGCGCGGATGGCGTCCTCGGACAGGTAGCCATCGCGCGCGTGGAATGCATGCAGAACCGGAAGGAGCGGGGCGGGTTCCTCCTTCCAGCGGGCCAGGATCTCCTGGTCGGTCATGCGGCGCCCGGACCGGTCACGCGGTGGTCTCGTCCGGTCATGGGGCGCTCCCGTCCGGTCATGCAGTGGTCCCGTCCGGTCATGCGGCGCTCCGTTCGCTCGTGGGCGGTTTTCGATTCGGGCCTGGGGGAGAACAAAGTGGGCAAGAGACCGCGCAAAGGGAAATCCCTCGCCTCCAGGGGTCGTAAACATATGCACTCCGCGGACATCTCGCTCCCTTTGCTTGTACGCCGCAGCTTCGATTGCGTACCTTGTGACGCGGGAAGCGCGGGCGGGCGAGCAGGTTCAGGACGGGCCCATAGCTCAGTTGGTCAGAGCAGCGGACTCATAATCCGACGGTCGCAGGTTCGAGTCCTGCTGGGCCCATCGCCCGTACCGCCTTCCGCCCAGCAACGCGGCCCCGCCAGCACTTGACTGGCGGGGCCGTTCCTTGCTGATCTCCGCCGCCCTTTCCGGCATCCCGCGGGCGGTTGGCGGCAGCGGCTAAAAGATGATCTGGAACCCCACGTTCAGGTTGCGCGGATAGCCGAGGAAGACCTCTGCGGAGTCGGCGTCGTGGCGGTCGCCGTCGTCGTGGTAGCCGTTCCACCTGGATGCGTCGGTGGCATCCTGGATGTATACGGAGTCGAACAGGTTGTAGACGTTCGCGAACACGCGCAGGCTGCCGCCATTCGCAATCGGCAGGACATCGCCGAGCGAATACGAGGTGTGCAGGTGGAACAGTGAATATCCCGGGGGCTGCCAGGACTGGATTCCCCGATCGTCCGCGTTGGTGCGGCTGAAGGGCTCGAACTGCGCGAAGTGATCGCCGTAGAACATGCCCACCAGCGAAAGGTAGGCGGCGTCCGACGGATAGACCGAAGCGCTGAACGCCATCTGGTGCTGCGGCGCGTCGGCGACCTTGAGGCCGGAGATGTAGAAGTCGTAGCTCTCCGTTTCGCTGGACTGATCGTCGGGACGATAGGTGCCGGAAACGTCTTCCAGGTACTTCCAGTTGCCGAGCGAGACCGCCCAGTCGAAGCGCAGCAGGTTGCTCGGCTGGTAGGCCCCTTCGGCCTCGATGCCCATGTGGCGTGCGTCGACGCCGAGCAGGTTAACCAGCCCGTCGACGCCCTCGACGCCGCCGATGTTCTGGACGAAGCGGGTCAGGGTGCGGTTTCTCCAGGTGGTGTGGTAGAGGTTTATGTCGAGCGACACCTGACGGTTGGTCGAACGGAACTGGGTTCCGACCTCGAACGAGAGGAACTTCTCGTTCTTCGGATCCGGATTGAGCGTGCCGTTGTTGTCGTCGATCACGCCGTCGAAGATCGGCACCTTGGAGATGACGCCCGCATTCCCGAAGATGGACCATTGGTCGTTGAGGTTGCGAACCGCGCCGCCCTTGAACTGGTAGCCGCCGATGTTGCCGCTCTCCAGCGTGCGGTAGCCTCCGGATCCGGCGGCATCGCGCCTGAAGAAGTCGACGAAGGTGTAGGAATTCTGGGCCCACCCGAACATGCCGTAGAGCGAGCCTTCGGTGGTGCTCCTTTCCGCCTGCAAGTAGGCGCCCAGCCAGTCCACCGTGTTCTCGTTGTGGTAGTTGATCTTGTCGCCCAGGCCGCGGTTCTGCTCGGCTTCAGTCCAGAAGTCGGAGCTGCAGCTGCGGAAGCAATCGTTATAGTAGGCACCGCCAAGCAGGTCGCGTACCTCCCGGTAGTGCTCGATGTTGGCCGTGCGCCAGTCGACGCCGACCTCGGCGGTGAGGCCTCCTTCGAAGCTCTTCCTGAGCTTCGAGATGACGCCCAGCGTGTTCTGGTTGTTGACCGAGTTGCGCAGAATCCCGCGCGACCCGGTGGAGTTGGACCGGTTGCGGTCGATGGTGGCATCCCAGTCGGCGACGCGCTGGCCGTAGTCGTAGTTCCACCTGAGCGACCCGTACGTGCCGGTACCGCCGCCGCGGCCGCCGGAATAGTATCCCACCGTCGACAGGCTCAGGCCGTCGCCAAAGAAGGAGTACCAGTTGAGGTTGACCTGCGGCTTGTGGAAGTAGTTCTCCCGCTCGTTCAGGTAACCGCTGTTGAAGCGGTCCCGGTGTCCCGCGTCCGGTCCGGTGCTGTTGAACTGGGTTCCTGCGTAGCTGGCGCTCACGGGAGCCACGTTGGGGCTCCGTCCCCTGCCGATTTCCGGATAATCTTCGAAAGCCCCGGCGTCAAATCCGTCCAGCGATCGCGCGAAGTCCGCGTCGAGGCTCGCCAGGTTCAGCTTGTAGAGATTCTGGCCGTGACGCTGGGGCGCGCCCACCGCGTAGGCCTCGAGCCGGTTGCTGGGGTTCAACTGGAATGACGTGGCCAGGTAGTAGGCCCAGGCGTCCATCCAGAGCGCGTCTCCCCCGGTGAACCCCTGGTACATACCGCCACCGGTCTTGCGCACCACGGAAGCCGTGGCCGCAAACGGCCCCATTGGGCCCGTGTTCGCCACCAGGGTCGTCTTCATCATGTTGTTGCCGAGCCCCCATCCACCACCGTCGTCCAGGCTGCCCTGGCCGAACTCCTGCTTGTACATCAGGCTGCCCGCACGGTCCGCGGGGTCGGTGATGACGTTGAGCGTCCCGCCGATGGAAGGCGTGGCCAGGTTGACGGCCGACAGGCCGCGCTGGACCTGGATGTCGCTGGCAGCATCGCCCAGGCCGTCCCAGTTGGACCAGTAGACCCACCCGTTCTCCATGTCGTTGACGGGCACGCCGTTGATCATCACGGCGGTGTTGCGCTGGTTGAAGCCGCGTACGTTGACGCGCGCGTCGCCAGCGCCGCCGCCCTGCTGGGTCGCGTAGACGCTGGGGGTCACGTTGAGCACCATCGGCAGATCGCGAGAACCCAACTGGTTCTGGATCTGCGTTTTGCTCAGGTTGGTGAACGCCACCGGCGTCTGCCGATCCTGCGCCTTCGTGGCGAACACTTCCAGGGCGTCGAACGCGATCGCCTCCTGGCTCAGGCTGAAGTCCAGAGCCAGCGACTGTCCCGCCTCCAGCGAGACGCCGGTCGCGGACTGGCCCCCGTAGCCGATCATGATGACTTCGACGGTGTACGGCCCGCCGGGACGAACTCCCTCTACCACGAATCCGCCGTCGTTCCCCGACAGCGCACCCGTCTGGACCCCGGTCACCTCGTGGGTCACCACCACCTGTGCGCTGGCGATTCCGGCGCCGCCATCCCCGGTGACCCGGCCTGTTATGGTGGCTGCCTGCTGCGCAGCCAGATCGCCGGCGCACACGGCGACCAGCACGGCGAGTAGTGCATTCAGACGAATTCTGGACAACATCGGCTATCCTCCGGTTGAAAGAGATTGCATGACGAATCCTGCTTCAACGACTCCCGCCCGAGGGCGTCTGCTACTCGAATTGGCCGCGGGAACCCAGGTCCGACAATGGCCTCGGCCGCAAAGCCCGGTGCCCATCCGGCCGTCAGAGCCAGTCCAACAAGGCGCGCATCCCCAATCAGCCTGCCGGGGACGGTCTCGCGATAAGGTAGCGGCCGAAGATCCACGCGGCCGTAAGCAGGGCGAGCCCGGCGAGCGCCACCAGTCCGAGCGTCCGGTTCACCACGTCGGATGCCTCCGAGCTGATCTGGCCTTCCGGACGTCCGATGGCGATGTAGCCCTCGGGGGTCGCTCCTTCACCCGTCAGCGGGGCGACCGCGAAGACCGACATGCTCCCGTCCAGGTCGGCGCCGTGCACGATGCCGGACTCGTCGGCCGCCTCGGGGAACCCCTCCGTCCGCATCGCGCCGATGGTGTCTCCCTCGCTCTCCCCTGCAGGGTAGCGAACCAGGACGCGGCCCTCCCGGTCGAGCACCGTGAAGGTGGACGACTCGGGCAACTCCATGTCCTGCGCGATATCGCTCAGGGCGCGCAGGTCGATGCTCGCGATCAGAACCCCGCCGGGCATCCCGCTGTCATCGGGAACCGGGATGGCCGACGCGACTCCCGGGCGCCCGGTGACGCGTCCGATCTGGTAGGCGCCGATGACGTGGCGGTTCTCGTTCATGGCGCGGATGTAGTAGGTGCGGTCGCCCAGGTAGAGCAGCCCGTCCGGCTGCACGGAGCCGCACCCGACGTACCCGTCCATACCGATGGCCCAGATCCCGTTGAGGTGGTTGGCCTGGTCGAAAACGCGCCCCAGGATGTCGGTGCATTCCGGCTGCTGCATCCCGTTCACCTGCGGGAACTCCGCGAGCGTCGCGAGTAATACGCGGCTCTCTTCGAGCAGCCGGTTGTACTCCACCGACGTCTCCCTCGTGGCGCGCAGAAGTTCCTGCTCCTGATTGGCCAACTGTAGCGAGCGGATCTCCCCGTTCGCGTACAGGTAGATGCCGACCGCCGGAAGGAAGGCGATCAGCACGAGCAGCAGGACACGGCCGGTGAACCCCGGGTTCGACGTTGACATCGATCGGCTCTCCTCGTTGGGTGCGATGTGGGTTTCCGCAATCTAGCACGTCGTCAGGAATTGCGCTCCGTCCTGCGGCAAGGTGTCCCGGGACTCGCCGGATCACTAGTTTTGCGCGCGGACAACGCTTCCTTTTCGGTGGTGGCGACTGAGCCATGAGCCTCGAATCCCTCGGGAATCTCGCGGAGATCGTCGGCGTTCTCGTCGTGATCGCGGGTTTCCTTTTCGGCTACCTGCAGATCCAGCAGTACGGCATCCAACGGCGCGCCACGGCCGCCATCGAACTCGCGCGCTCTCTGCAGAATCCCCCCATGGCGCGCGCCCTTCGCCTGGTCTTCACCCTCCCGCCGGGTCTGGACGGGTCCGAGATTCGCGAGCGCGGAAGCGAATATGAGGATGCGGCCATGCTGGTTTGTCTGACCTTCGAATCGGTAGGCCTCATGGCCCATCGCCACATGGTCTCGCTGGAACTGGTATGGGAGTTCATGGGCGGGGCGCTGCTCGGCGCCTGGGAGCGGCTCGAGGACTGGACGCACGAAATCCGCGACCGGAGCGGCGACGAGAAATTCAACGAGTGGATGCAGTGGCTGGTGGAGCAGTGCTCCCGGCGGTACGGCCGGGAGGAACCGGCGTACCGGCGGTTTGCGGAGTGGCTCCCCGGGCGGCAGGACCGGGTGGCCTGAGGGGAGGCCGCGGGGCCGCGGCCTCCCGGATATGTTCGGCTGGCTCCGGTCAGCCCTAACGGATCGGGATGCTGATGCTGGTCTGCTCCCACTCCATGACGAGGTTGGCGCCGCCATCGGCGTCGGAGAAGGTGTAGCGAAGCTGATCGACCGCCTCGTCCAGCATCCCCGGCGTCACCGTGAAGCTGCCCACGTCGTTGGCCATGACCTCTTCGTTGATGGCGATGCCCCAGCGCTCCGCGACCGAGTTGATGTGGACGGTCCAGTCGCCCATGGTCGGCGTGGCGTAGAGGGAGTATGCGCCCGCATCAAGGGCGACGCCGCCCACGCTCGCGCCCGCGCTGAGGTAGATCGCGGTCGCTTCGTTGGCTCCCATGCGCCAGGGCGCGTCGTAGGGGACCAGGGCGCCCATGATCTCCCGGGTCACTTCGGGATTGTTGGGGTCTCGGCGCAGGGGCGCGCCGTAGCAGACCTTGACCATCACGTCGCCGAAGGACGTCGAGGCCGACTCGAGCGAACTGAGGCGTCCTTCGAGGTCTCCGCTCACGAAGCAATCGGGTTCCATGGCCATCTCTTGGGACTCGGCCATCTCCATGTCGGCGGCTTCTTCCGCGGCCTCCTGCGCGCAGGCAGGAAGAAGGAGGGCGAGGGCGAACACGGCTGTCAGGGGCGTGAAGAGCTTCATGCGGTTCCTCCACCAGAGGGAATGCTGTACAGCGAGTGCGTTGCGGCGGCAGCGTGTCCCGAGACGCGACGCGGAAACACCGGGCTCGCACAGTAGGGCGGCTTCGGATAGGATGATGCGCGCCGGAAGTCCGGTCAAGTCGGACGGCGGGGCGCGGGACGGCTCCGCTATGAGCGCCCAGGGGGACTGGCCCAGGGAGATGCCATGAAGGCCGTATTGATGGACGGTTTCGGGGATGCCGGCGTGTTGCGCTGGGGCGATGCCCCCAGGCCCGAGCCGGGTCCTGGTCAGGTGCTCATCGAGGCGGTGGCGACCTCGGTCAATCGCGCGGACGTGAGCCAGCGGGAGGGGAAGTACCCTCCGCCCCCGGGCGAGTCGGAGATCCTGGGACTCGAGGTGGCGGGCGTGGTGCGCGCGGTGGGCCGCGGGGTCGAGCGCTTCGCGCCCGGCGACCGCGTGATGACGCTGGTTGCCGGCGGCGGGTACGCCGAGTTCGCTTGCGCCTACGAGGACCACCTGGTGCGGGTCCCCGAGACGCTCTCCTGGGAGGAGGCCGCGTGTGTGTGCGAAACGTACGTGACCGCGTACCTCAACCTGTTCATGCTGGGCGGCCTCGGCGACGGGGACGCGGTGCTGCTGCACGGCGGCGGGGGCGGGGTGAATACGGCCGCCATCCACCTTTGCCGCACGCTGGTCCCGGCCACCCGCATGGTCGTAACCGCCTCGCCGGGCAAGGTAGAGCGGGTGCGGGCGATGGGAGTGCACCACGTGGTGGACTACACGGCCGAGGAGTTCGCGCCCGCGGTGCGCGCCTTCACGGGGGGGCGGGGGGTGGATGTGGTGCTCGACCACATCGGCGCGGCGTACCTGAAAAGCAACCTGAAGGCGATGGCGCCCGGCGGCCGCCTCGTCGTGATCGGCCTGATGGGCGGGCTCAAGGCCGAACTCAACCTGGCCCTGCTGATGGTGAAGCGGCACACGGTCATCGGCTCGGTGCTGCGCTCGCGTCCGGTGCCCGAGAAAGCCGACATCATGGCCAAGTTCGAGCGGGTGGTGGTGCCGCATTTCGCCGCGCGGCGCATCGCGCCGCTGATTGACAAGGTCTTGCCACTGAGGGATGCCGCCGAAGCGCACCGCCAGATGGAGGCGAGCGCACACTTCGGCAAGTTGGTGCTGAGAGTGCGGGAGGAGTAGCTCGTACTACCGCCCGGCGGAGGTCTTCAGGATCCTGGGATCGTAGCGGTAATCCGTGATCTCGCCCGGCTCAAGCAGCGCGAAGTCCGGGTGGGCGGGATTGACGATGTAGTTGACCTCACCGATGACCACCGCACTTGGTACGACGAGGACGGCGGATTCGAGCGAGGCGAGCCATCGGTCCCCAGTACGCTGGGTGGCGGGATGCAGGCTGGTACGGGCCCAATCGGTGGGCAGCGCCCGCACATCCGCAGCCTTCACGAGGTGCTCCGGGATGCCAACCGGAAGCTTCCGGTACCCTTTCAGCACATCGGTTTCCCGGAGGTGAACGAGCAGCTCCAGGCTCGCCAGCGCCAGACTGGCTGCCAAGTAGACCACCCGCTGCCCCGGGCTGTTCCAGCGCCCGCCATTCCGAAGAGTGCCGTCCCCGGAGAGCATGGCTTTGACGGTACGGGAATACTCCGCCGAGGCCAGGCGCCACCCTTGGACCAGTTCGGGCACCTCTAGCTGAAGATACCGTGGCGAATCCGTCCGATGACCTGTTCCACTTCGCGGCTCCCCACCTCCGTCGATGCCCGTTCGAGCGGTGACTCGCCCTCCAGCAGATCGTGCGGGTCTCCGAGCCACCGGCGGGCGGCTTTGCCATCACCCAGCATCATGTCGTGGACCAATGCCACCAGACGGGCCACGCGCACGAGTCGATCCGACTCCTCTTCCGCCAGCAGCCCCGCCTTTCGCCTCCGGGCGAGCGTAGTCGCGGGCAGGCCGATCACTCGGGCGAGCGCCAGGCGCCCGACCCCGGCGGCGGCCGCGACCTCGTCCAGCGTCGAGAACGGCAGGCCGCTCCGAACCAGGGCCACCGCTCCCTCGCGAACCAGAAGACGGTCGAGGGCTGACCGCGACTCCGGCGTCGGATATCTCATTTCGACGTGTCCCCAAATGGTATTTCCAACAATCCCATATGGTGACATGGTAACGCCAGCCTACGTCGTCGCCAAGACCCTCAGAGTCATCCGGGATCGTACGCCGGTGCTTCCAGTTCGCTGATGTCGTACCAATCGACTCCGCGGTCCGGGTAGCCGTCGGAGTCGCCGGGTCCGATGGGACGGTCCACGAGCACCACGAGCGTCGAACCGAGTACATCGACCGCAAGAGCGTCGTGCCGCACTTGTACGGCACCCCAGTATTGAGCGCCCGAATACACATCCAGGTACGAGACCCCTTCGTGGCGCCCGCGACTCGTGACCACCCACAATCTGTTCTGGTCGTCGAACACCAAGGGCAGGCGCTGGTACGGCTTCGGCGTGCTTCGGAACCACTCTTCTCTCGCGAAGCCGCCCGCGGACTCGAGATACTCCTGCACTTCTGGCTCGCTGGGATACTCCAGCACATATCTCGGCGCGCGGATCAGCGTGCCCGACGGGTCGTCGCGCGCGGCGAAGAGCAGAAGTTGCCCGCGGCACAGAGGAAACACTGCGCTTCCTCCCAAGGAAAAAGTCCCGGAAGAAAGGCCTTCACGCACTGCGTAGGTTTCACATCCGGCGTCGGTTCGGAACCGGTTGCCGTAGACCCTCTCCCAAACGACCTCCCCGGATCCCAGATCCACCTCGGCAAACTGTGTGGTCGTACGTATCGCTCCCGCAGAATCGGGCTCCATCGACCACGAACTTCCGGTGAGCGTCGACGAGAATGAAGAAGCACCGCCCTGGAAGTAGATCCCGGGAAGCCTTGCCTGGGATACGAACGCGCTCGAAGTCACGTCGAACACGGTCATCCTGTTCAAGTCGGAATCGATGGCGCCGAGCGTGCCGTCCGGTCCGCGCAAGAGATCGGGAAGATGGTCACTGAACTCGCCCGGTCCCTCGCCCTGCCTTCCGAAAAACCCGACTTCGGAACCGTTCACGTCCGTGCAATACACGCGGTACTCGTACGACTCGGTCGTGCAGACCGTGGTTTCGCCAAGCAGGAGAATCGCGATGTCGTCACTCAAGGGGACGACCGACTCGGCGTACGGAGCCAAGGACATGTCTCTCCCTGGTTGCTCCGCGCCGCCGCACGAGAGGACGAAAAGGATGCACGCAGCGAGCACGGTGGATGGACCCCGCACTTCACCGTTCGGCTGAGTTCGCATCATGGCACCATCGCTCCCGGCCCTGCTGAGCGGCCGGGCCTGCACGCGGAGCCCGGATCCCGGTTGTCTCGTCACGTGAGACCATCGAAAGATGTCGTTACCGGGGTAACCGTGGAACTCCGCAAGCTCCGTAACTGGTTCCGGTACCCTTCCCATGCAGTCGCGGTTGCATACGTCGGAGCACGCGCTTTGTCGACGGTCGTAGGCGACACCCGTCTTCCTTGGCAGGCCGCAACCTGCTCCCTAGCTTTGCTCGGACTCGCGGGGAGGCCCGCGCGCTCGATTCGAAAGCCATCACCGAGGAGCTGTTCATGACGACCGCAACCGCACTGAAATCCAGGACCGCCGAAGACACGCTGGCGCGCAAGAGCCGCGACGAGGACGTGATTTCGGGCGGGCACCTGGCGGCCCGGGCGCTGGCCAACGAGGGCGTCGACACCGTCTTCACGCTGTGCGGCGGGCACATCATCGACACCTACGACGGGTGCATCGACGAGGGCATCCGCATCATCGACGTGCGGCACGAGCAGGTCGCCGCCCACGCCGCGGACGGGTACGCGCGCCAGACCGGCGGGCTCGGGTGCGTGATCACCACGGCGGGCCCGGGCTTCACCAACGCGCTCACCGGGATCGCCACCGCATTCCGGTCGGAGAGCCCGGTGCTGCACATCGGCGGGCAGGGCGCGCTCACCCAGCACAAGATGGGGTCGCTTCAGGACCTGCCCCACGTCAACATCGCGCGCCCGATCACCAAGTTCTCGGGCGGGGTTCGCTCCACCGAGCGCATCGCGGACATGGTGTCGATGGCCGCGCGCGAGTGCTTCGCGGGCACACCGGGGCCGAGCTACCTGGAAATCCCGCGCGACATCCTGGACCGCGAGATTCCGCTCGCCGGCGCGACCATCCCCGAGCCGGGCCGCTACCGCGCCTCCACCCGCTCCGTGGGCGACCCGCGCGACATCGAGCGCCTCGCCGACCTGCTGGTCAAGTCCGAGCGCCCCGCCATCCTCTTCGGGCAGCAGGTGTGGGGCTGCCGCGCCCACCAGGAGGCATGGGACCTGGTTCGCACCCTGAACATCCCCACCTTCACCAACGGCGCTTCCCGCGGCCTGCTCGGCCCCGACGACCCCCACTACTTCCACCGCACCCGCGGCGCCGCCTTCGGCAACGCCGACGTGATCGTGATCGTGGGCACCCCCTTCGACTTCCGCATGGGGTACGGCAAGCGGCTGCCCGCCGGCGCGAAGGTCGTGCAGATCGACCTCGACTACCGCACCGTCGGCAAGAACCGCGACGTGGACCTCGGGGTGGTGGGCCATCCGGGCGCAGTCATGGAAGCGGTGCTCGCGGAGGCCAGCACCAACCTCGGCGACGGCCCGGCCCGCCGCCTGGGCTGGATGAAGGAACTGCGCGCCATAGAGGAGCAGAAGACCGAGAAGCTGATGCCGCTCTTCCTCTCCGACGCCGACCCCATCCATCCCTACCGGGTAGCGTGGGAGCTGAACGAGTTCCTCACCGAGGACACCGTCTACATCGGCGACGGGGGCGACGTCGTGACCATCAGCGCGCAGGCGGTCAAGCCGCGCGCGCCGGGCAACTGGATGGATCCGGGCGCCCTGGGCGGGCTGGGCGTCGGCACCGGCTTCGCCATGGCGGCCAAGCTCGCGCATCCCAACAAGGAAATCCTCTGCTACTACGGCGACGGCTCCTTCGGCATGACCGCCTTCGACATGGAGACCTGCAACCGCTTCGGCGCCCCCTATATCGCCGTCATCGGCAACAACTCGGCGATGAACCAGATCCGCTACGGGCAGTTGGCCAAGTACGGGCAGGAGCGCGGCAACGTGGGCAACCTGCTGGGCGACGTGCCCTTCTCGAAGTTCGCGGAGATGCTGGGCGGATACGGTGAGGAGGTGCGCGATCCGGGCCAGATCCAGCCGGCCCTCCAGCGGGCGCGCGAGTCGGTGAAGAGCAGCGGCAAGTCGGCCGTCATCAACGTCTGGGTGGATCCCGGAGAATGGGCGCCGGGCACCAAGCGCCAGACCATGTACAAGTAGTCGGAGCCGGCAATCAGCGGGCCGGCAACGCGTGACCGGCACCCGCATGCCATCCCTCAACCCTGAACGAGCAATCGGAGCCATCCCTCAATGAGCAAAGCACTCAACGGCATCCGCATCCTGGACATGACCCACGTCCAGGCCGGCCCCACCTCCAGCCAGCTCCTGGGCTTCATGGGCGCGGACGTGATCAAGCTGGAGTCGCCCTTCGGGGATGCCACCCGCAAGCAGCTGCGCGATGTCCCCGGGGCCGACAGCCTCTACTTCACGATGCTCAACTGCAACAAGCGCTCGATCACCGTGAACCTGAAGAACGAGCGCGGGAAGGAGGTCTTCACGCGGCTGGTGCGGGAGTGCGACGTGCTCATGGAGAACTTCGGGCCGGGGGTTCTCGACAGGCTCGGCTTCGGATGGGAGCGGGTGCACGAGATCAACCCGCGCATGGTGATGGCCTCCATCAAGGGCTTCGGAACCGAGGGTCCCTACGCTGCCTTCAAGGCCTACGAGAACATTGCACAGGCGATGGGCGGCTCGATGAGCACGACGGGCATGTTCGACGGATCGCCCGTCGTAACCGGCGCGCAGATCGGCGACTCGGGCACCGGGGTTCACCTGGCGCTGGGGATCCTCGCGGCCCTGCTGCACCGCGAGCAGACGGGGAAGGGACAGTACGTCGAGTGCGCCATGATGGACTGCGTGATGAACCTGGTGCGGGTGAAGTGGCGCGATCATCAGCGCATCACCCGCGGTCCACTGGCCGAGTACTCGATTCAGGAGTTCGACGACTTCACCCCTCGCGCTGGCAACGACTCGGGGGGCGGGCAGCTGGGCAACTGTATCCACTGCAAGCCGGGCGGCATCAACGACTACCTCTACATCGTCGTTCAGGAGCACGTCTGGGAGGCGCTCGCGACCCGCGTCGGCGGCGAGGAGCTGGTGAACGACCCGCGCTTCGCCGACATCACCGTGCGGCGAAAGAACCAGGGCGCGATGTGGGACATCCTGAACGACTTCGCGAGCCGGTACACGAAGCGCGAGCTGATGGCCATCCTGAACGAGTTGAACGTGCCCTGCGGTCCCGTGATGAGCACCGCGGACCTGGCGGACGACGACCACGTGCGCGGGCGCGAGATGTATGTGGAGCTCGACCATCCCGAGCGCGGCCCCTACTGGAACCTCGGCTGCCCCATCAAGCTCTCCGACTCTCCAGCGGTGATCACGCGTTCGCCGCTGCTGGGCGAGCACACCGACGAGATACTCGGGGACGTGCTCGGGTACGGCGGGGACGAGATCGCCGACATGAAGGAAGCCGGGGCCTTCACCTTCAAGCGCTGAGTCATCTCAATTAGCCAGGAGTCAGGGACCTTGAATAATCCCACGAGCCAATCCGCCTCGAACGCCGACATCCTGGAGCGCCACGGAACCTGGTTCGGGCATCCCGCCGGGCTCTCTACGCTGTTTTTCACCGAGATGTGGGAGCGCTTCTCGTACTACGGGATGCGCGCGCTGCTCGCGCTGTACATGACCACGGCGACGACACACGTGATCCTGCGGGGCGACGGATCGGAGGTGGCCAATCCGGGGATGGGGCTCGACGTCGGGACCGCGGCCGCGATCTACGGGCTGTACACGAGCCTCGTCTACATCATGGCGCTCCCCGGCGGCTGGGTGGCCGACAACCTTTGGGGACAGCGCAAGGCGGTGTGGGTCGGGGGCTGGATCATCGCCCTGGGCCACTTCACGATGGCGGTGCCGAGCACGTTCGCCTTCTTCCTGGGGCTCGTCTTCGTGGTTCTGGGCACGGGGCTGCTCAAGCCCAACGTCAGCACCATCGTGGGCGAGCTCTATCCCGAGGGGGGCGCGAGGCGCGATGCCGGCTTCTCGATCTTCTACATGGGGATCAACGTCGGGGCGCTGCTGGGGCCGCTCATCACGAGCTTCCTCGCCGAGGGCTACAACTGGCACTGGGGCTTCGGCGCGGCCGGCGTGGGCATGGTCTTCGGCCTCATCCAGTACCGCAATCGTGCCCGCCTGCTGGGCGAGACGGGGCTCCTGAAGACCGAGGATCGCCCCGCGCAGCTCGCGGCGAAGTCGCGCAAGTTCTTCGGCACCTTCTTCGCCGTGGTCGTCGGGGTCGTGGCCTTCGGCTACCTGGTGTCGAGCGGGGTGATTCCCGCCACCCTGTCGCAGATCGCTACGGTGCTGGGCTACGGCGTGCTGATCATCATCGCGGCCTACTTCGTCTACCTGTGGACGGCCGGGGGCCACACCCGGGAGGAAAACCGGCGCCTCGGTGTGATCTTCTGGCTCTTCCTGCTGATCGCCGTGTTCTGGTCCGGCTTCGAGCAGGCCGGGTCCTCCCTCAACCTCTTCGGGCGCGACTACACCGACCGCAACATCATGGGGTGGCTGATGCCGGCGGGCTTCCTGCAGTCGGTGAACTCCTTCTTCATCATCCTGCTGGCGCCCGTCTTCGGCTCGCTCTGGGTCTGGCTGGAGCGGCGCAACCGCAACCCGTCGATTCCCATGAAGGCGGGCCTGGGACTCATTGGGCTGGCGATGGGCTTCTTCGTGCTGGCCTGGGGCGCCGCGAACGCCACCCCTGAAAACCTGGTGAGCCCGTCCTGGCTGGTGGTCACCTACTTCTTCCACACCGTGGGTGAGCTGTGCATCTCGCCCATCGGCCTGTCGGCCATCACCAAGCTGTCGCCCGTGAACCGGGTGGGTCAGATGATGGGGGTGTGGTTCGTGGGCGCGGCGCTGGGCAACCTGTTCGCCGGGCTGGTCGCCGGTCAGCTGGTTGACCTCGCACCGGGAGCGCTCTTCCAGAATGTTGCGATGACCATCGGCATAGTCGGCATCGTCGGGTTGCTGGCGGCTCCCTGGGTGAAGCGGTTGACTGGGGGGAAGAGCTAGGGGCTCTCTGCGGGGCCTGTCCCAAAGGGGGGTGCTCGGTGCGGCTAGCCCTCCCGGTCGCGCATGTCCGTCAGGGCATCGGTGTCGATCGCATCTCGCAGGTCGTAGAGTTCGTCCATCGTCAGGCGGTATCCTTCCATGGAGACCACGAAACGGCCTTCCACCAGCCAGGTGAACTGCGCCCGGCCACGGTCTCCGCGCCGTGACCGAAACTCGGCCAGGGCGGGATACCCCTCGTACTCCAGCGTGCGCTGCCAACCGCGCTCGCTCTCTTCGTCGATCTCGACGTCGAGCCAATCCAGGAAATCCTCCGACCCGACCATCGGGAGAGCTCCGATATCGGCGATGGTGACGTCCACGTCCGCTCCGTCGCCATTCCCGTACTCGGCTTCGACCTTCGAGACGCGAAACCCGAGCGCGCCTACGGTCGACCCTTCACGAGACGAGAGCGAAAAGCCGCCGGCCTCGTCCGGCAGGACATCGCGCAGCGCGCGGAAAGACACCGGCCTCTCGACCAGGGTCTCGCCGGACAACTCCAGGTCGACGTCGTGAAGCGCCTCGGTCAGCTGGCTTACCGCGTCGGCCAGACCATCGGCGAATTCGTCCGCGACCTCGTGCACGCTCTCCCTCACCTCTTCGATCTCGACTTCCGCGCGCGACTCGTCTTCGCCGATGTAGAAGCAGCCCGCTGACATCAGGCCGACGAACAGGGTGCCCGCGAGGGCGCACGGCCGCAACGGGCGGCCACGAACTCGACACTTCCAGGACATCTCTTGCTCCAGACGCTGAACGCAGGGTTTTCGGTCGCCACGGCTGCGAAACCGCCGCGCCGTCGGGCCACCCGGCTGATTCGGGGCGGTGGCTATTGCGCGTCTACGCGCGGGTGGCGCGGGAAGTGTCAGGGACGCACACGGCCTCCAGCCTCGCGCGAGCTTCCAAGAAGAGTTATGAATCATACATAGATCATCTTAACATGATCTCCTCTGCTGCTGACGGCCTCATGGAGGGAGCCGAGCGATGTCGAGCACGATCAACGTCAAGACGCTCCGGAACGAGATGGGGCGGATCATCGAGCGCGTCCGCAAGGGCGAGGATTTCACCGTGCTTTATCGCAGCCGCCCCGCGTTCCGGATCGTGCCGCTGAGCGGCGTCCTCACCCACGGCGTCGCCGAGGACGATTCGCTCTACCGGGCCGAGGCGGTTGGAAGATCGGACGATGGCTTGACGGCGGAAGAACACGATCGCTCGCTCTACGGGTGGCCGCGTGCCTGACCGCACGCTGTTCGTCGACACGGCCGGCTGGATGGCCATGGCGGACGCGGCGGATCCCATGCACGAGGCCAGCCGGGGATCGCGTGACGCCTGGTTGCGGAGCGGAGGGAACCTGCTCTCCACCGACTATGTGATCGATGAAACCCTGACCCTGATTCGGATGCGGCTGGGGCTCGGCGCCGCGGCCCGCTGGTGGGAACAGATCGATGCCAGCACCCGGCTTCGGTGGGAGTGGATCACGCCTTCGCGCGCCGAGAAGGCGAGGCGCTGGTTCTTCGACTGGAACGACAAGGCGTTCTCATTCACGGACTGCACCAGCTTCGTCGTCATGCGGGAGTTGCGCATCCAGACGGCTCTGACCACGGACCGCCACTTTTCGCAGGCGGGGTTCGATTCGCTTCCGGGACGATATCCGCCCGGCCGGAGCGGGACGCGGAGTCCGCGGATGCCGTGAGGTGAACGGTGCCTTTGCGGCCGTTTGGTGTCTAAGCCCGAGCCGTCCCACGCAGCGACAGCACCACTCCTACTCCCACCACCGTCAGCGCGCCGATCACGTTGTGCCACAGGAACGAGACGTCGGGTGCTCCGAAGGTCACGGCGGCCACCGCGCCCATCCCCACGAGCAACCCGACGAACGCGCCCGCGGCCCTGGCCCTTGGCACCATCGCCAGCAGGAAGACGCCCAGGATCGAGCCGTAGAAGAATGAGCCGAACCGGTTCACCACCTCGATCAGCGAGCCCAGACTGACCGCATAGAGGGCGACGAAGCAGGCGAACACCCCCCAGAACGCGGTCGCGGCCTTCGAGACCGCCAGGTAGTGGGCGTCGCTCGCCTCCGGGCGGAACCAGCGCCGGTAGAAGTCGATGATGCTGGTGGTGGAAAGGGAGTTCAGCTCCGACGAGATGCTCGACATGGCGGCTGCGATGATCGCCGCGATGAAGAGGCCCGCGAGCCCGATCGGCAGCTCGCCGAGGACGAAGCGGGGGATGATGTAGTTGACGTCGCGGGATGCCTCGCCGGTGACCTCCTCGGCCATGGCGAGCGCCTCGCCGCGAATGTCCTGGACGGTCGCTTCGCGGCCGCGGAACTCGTCGAGGGCGGCTTGGCCGGCGGCGTTCGGGTCAACGTTGCCGGCCAGTCCCGCCGCGCGGCGTGCTGCGTCCTCCCTCAGCGCCAGCGCTTCCCCGTAGCGGCCCTGGAGCGCGGCGTACTCCGTCCCCCGCACTTCCACCACCGCGTTCTCGTGGGCCGGGTTGAACAGAAGCGGCGGCGGCTGGAACTGGTAGTAGACGAACACCATCACGCCGACCAGGAGCACGAGCGCCTGCAGCGGGATCTTCCAGTACGCGCTCATCAGGAGCGAGGTGCGGGCGGCGCCGACCGATTTCGCGGCCAGGTAGCGCTGCACCTGGGACTGGTCCGTGCCGAAGTAGGACAGCATCAGGAAGGTGCCGCCGATCAGCCCCGACCAGAAGGTGTACGTCTCGGTGACGGTGAACGAGAAGTCGAACACCCTCAGGCGGCCCGTCGCGCCGGCGATGTGCAGCGCCTCGCCCGGCGAGACCGGCATCCGCACGACCAGCACCACCACCACCGCCAGCAGCGCGACCACGATCAGGACCATCTGCTTGACGTCGGCCCAGGTGACCGCCTGGATGCCGCCCAGCATCGTGTACGCGACGGTCGGAACGCCGATCAGCGCGACGCACCAGAGGAGCGGCCACCCGAACACCGCCGAGAAGACGACTGCCGGCGCCGCGATGATCACCCCGCACGACATCCCGCGCGAAAGCAGGAAGAGGAAGGCGGTCAGCGCGCGCGTGCGCGGCCCGAAACGGCGCTCCAGGTACTCGTACGCGGTGAAGACCCCGGCTCCGCGCAGGAACGGCACCAGCGTGACGCCCAGAAGAACCATCGCGAGCGGCAGCCCGAAGTAGAACTGCACGAAGCGCAGCCCGTCGGTGGCGCCCTGTCCCGTCGTGCCGACCATGGTCACCGCCGACAGTTGCGTCGCCATCACCGAAAGCCCGACCGCCCACCAGGGCAGCGAGCGGTTCGCGAGGAAGTAGCCCTCGACCTCCGTGGTGCCGCGCGCCCGCCGGACGCCGTCGACCAGCACGTAGGTGACGTACGCGACAACGATCAGCCAGTTGATGGGATGCATGGGCGGGTCGCTAGCGCTAGCTGTGGTAGGTGGCCTGCAGGACCCAGAGCAGAATCAGGGCGACCACCTGGACCAGGAGAACCTTCAGCAGCGTCGGGCGAAAGCGGGCGTCCCGCTCCGTCTCCTTCACGCTGCCCTGCATTTTGCGCTTGGTCATATCACGCCCCGAACAGTGGAATCTCGAACACCCGCGCGAAGATCAGCAGCACGCTCATCGCGGTGAACACGATCAGACTGAACCAGCCGAACCAGCGGGCGAAGGGAGAGGGGTAGAACGCGCGGTCCTCCTTCGGGATCACGACCAGGCAGTAGTAGAAGTTGAGGAAGAAGATGACAGGGGCGATGAAGAAGGCCAGCGCTGACGCCACGAGCACCAGGAACACCGGCCGCGGCATACCGGCGATCACGGCCACCGAGCCGATCAGCGAGTAGATCATGGTGGCGCGGTAGAGATTGTACTCCGAATACCAGCCCTTCTGCTTCCTGTCGATGCCCGCCGTGCGCGCGGTGCCGCGGAAGAGGTTGCGGGCGCAGGCCCCGACGATGCGCGGCCAGCCGTCGAAGTAGTTGAAAGCGGTCGAGAAGGTGGCCGCGAAGGCGCCGAACATGAACAGGCCCATCATGCCCGGGCCCACCGAGTTGGTGAAGATGCCCGCGATCTCGCCCATCACCGCCTGGCCCTCAACCGCGCTGGGGTAGAGCCACACCGCCGCGAGCAGCAGGAACACGGCGGCCATCACGAACGACACCACGTGCCCGAGGCGGAAGTCCCAGAGACCGATCTGGAACCAGCGCCGGCAATACTCCTGAGCGTGCGCGGGGAGGCGATCGGTGTGAACGGTCAGGTCGCGAAGGCGCGGCGAGAAGGGGTTGAACGGGCGCGCGATCCCCAGCTCCTCCATGCGGTCCCGGATCTTGCTCATCCCGGCCTTCTTGGCCTTCCCCCACTCCGAGGCCTGCAGCGAGACGTCCATGCCGGTGGGCAGGAGGCCCAGGAACGCGGCGATGACCAGCCAGGAGCCGTCGGGGATCTCGACCAGGAAAAATGTGCCCATCTCGGAGAAGGGCGCGGGCTGGTAGAAGTAGACGGCCAGGGTGGACACCACCATAATGGCCGCCAGGATCTTGGCCGAGTTCTCCACGGCCTTGTAGCGGCCCATGAGCAGAATGCCAACCGACACCACCCCCAGCCCCACCGCAGCCCCCGTGAGGGTGACGGGCCAGCCCATCACTTCCGAGGCCACGTAGTAGACGACCGCGGCCGCCGCGATCAGCCTGCCCGCCTGGCCGATGGCGCACTGGATCAGCGTCGTCACCAGGACGTACCAGAGCGGCCACTTTCCGCGCGCCGTGGCGTACGCCTCGATCAGGCTCTTCCCGGTGGCGTTGGTGAAGCGGAAGGCCATCTCGAAGCCGTAGTACTTGAAGATGTACGCCACCGGCAGGCACCAGAGCAGCGCGTACGCGAACCGGCCTCCCGCGGTGGGCGCGGTGACCAGGTGGCTGGTGCCGATCCCGGTCATCATCAGGATGATCCCCGGTCCGAAATGCCGGAGCAGTCCGCGCGCCGAGCGGTCCGGAAGCTCGAGCTGGTCGAATTCGGAGGAGTCCGCCGGGGTGCGGCCGGGGTTCTGGGCCATGGGGTTTCTCCGCTGGATGATGGAGGGCGTCCGCCGGGCATAATGGGAAGCACGGGGAAGAACAGAAAGATCGGGGGCATGCCGGGCGGCTTTCCGGGGCTCCGCTGGTTTGGTTAGCTTCGGCACCCGGGCGGGAGCGATTACAGGTGCCGCGCTCCCCAGACTTCAACCGCTTGCCAGGTGCCATGAGCGAACGCCCCCTGCTGATGATCCCCGGACCCATCGAGGTCTCCCCGGAGGTATTGCGCGCCTTCTCGAGGCCGCCTCCCGGCCACGGTCAACCCTTCGTGGTGAAGGCGTTCGGCGAGTCGCTGAGCCGGATGCGCGAGGTGTGGCGAGCCGGCGAGGGCGCGCAGCCGTTCATGGTCGCGGGTAGCGGGACGCTGGCGATGGACATGGCGGCGGTGAACCTGCTCGACCCGGGCGACGAAGCACTGCTCGTGGACACCGGCTACTTCGCCGACCGCATGCGGCTCGTGCTGGAGCATCGCGGGGTCAAGGTCCACGCGGTCACCAGCCCGCCGGGCGAGCGGCCGGAGCCGGAGGAGGTGGCGGCCGCCCTGGACGCCTGCGCGGCCAGGGCGCTGTTCGCGACCCATGTCGATACCTCGACCGGCGTGCTCGTCGATCCGGCCGGCCTGGCGGCGGTCGCGCGCTCGCGCGGGGTGCTGTCCGTCTTCGACGGCGTCTGCGCCACCGGGGCGGAGGCTTTCGAGATGTCCGAATGGGGCGCCGACGTGTATTTCACCGCCTCGCAGAAGGCGATGGGGCTCCCGCCCGGACTGGCGCTCTTCGTGGCCGGCCCGCGCGCGATGGAGGCGAGCCGGAAGCGCCGCACACCCTGCCCCCTGTACCTCGACTGGGACGTCTGGCTGCCCATCATGGAGACCCACGAGGCGGGCAGCATGAGCTATTTCGCCACCCCGGCAACCAACTTGGTGGTGGCGGCCGAGGTCGCGCTGGGCGAGATCCTGGACGACCGGTTTGACGGGCTCGAGGGGGTGGACGCGCGGATCGAGCGCCACGCGCGGGCCGGCCGGGCCATGCGGGCCGCCTGGGCGCACATGGGGCTCGGCGTGGTGCCCGCCAGCGACGCGCACTGCGCGAATACCCTGAGCGCGGTCCGGTACCCGGCGGGCGTGGACGCCTCCCTGGTGGGCCGGATCGTCGAACGGGGCGTGATCGTTGCGGCGGGACTGCATCCCGCCATGGCGGACCAGTACTTCCGCGTGGGGCACATGGGCTACGTGACTACCCGGCCGGACCTGCTGCGGCGCACTATCCGCGCCGTGGGCGATGCCCTCGGGGCGAGCGGGTGCCTGGTCGACACGGCGGGTGCGGTCGAAGCTGCCATGGAGGAGCTCGGGTCCCGCGCGGTGGCGGTGTAGCCGCGTCCGACGCCCGTAAGATATAGCGCCCTCGCTCCCGCCACGGAGCCAGCCGCCCACGAAGTGCCAACGCAACCCGCCGCCCGCCAGACGCCACCGCAAACGCCCGGACGCCACGACAAGCGCGCAGCTGTCCACATCCAGCCGCCAGAAAAGGAGACAACCCGTGGTCTACACCTCCCGAGTCCGCATCGAGCGCAAGGCGGGCCCGCTTCGCCATGCGCATCTGCCAGCCACGCCCGACCCCGTCCTGTTCGGGGTGCACAGCGAGATCGCCAGCCACTACGGCGTCGAGCCCAAGACGCCGGTGGCCACCACCCTCGACTACATCGTGGCGGCGGCCGGCGGCTGACTGACGGGAACCCTTGGCGGCGCGCTGGAGGCGCGCGGGATACCGGCTGGGCAGGATCGCCTGACCTCCGAGGTCGAGGGAGGCATCGACAAGGAGGACGGCGTGCTCGTGATACGCACCGTCCATGTGCGCTACCACCTGCGCATGGAGGCGGGGAAGGAGGACCGCGCGCGGCGGGCGCACGAGATCCATCACCCGTACTGTCCGGTCTACCGCACCCTGGTCGGGTGCGTCGAGTTCTCCACCGAACTCGAAATCGAGATCGTGTCGTGAGCGGGCGGCAGGCGTTGCGGGGCCCGGAGGAACTGTTCGGCGTACCCGGCGGGTCGCTCTCCCGCCGGCAGTTCACGGCGCTGCTGGCCGCGGGCGGGGCATCCGCCCTCCTCCCGGGCTGCCGCTCCGACACCGGCGCCGTCGATCCCGAACTGGACACGGCGTGGTTCAAGGATCCCGATCCCTTCATCCGCCACGCCATCAACCTTGAGAGCCGGCTCGAACTCCTCGACGGGCTGATCACACCCAACGACCTCTTCTTCGTGCGCAACCATGCTCCGACCCCGGCAATCCGGGCGGACGACTACCGGCTGCGCGTCACCGGCGACGGCATCGAACGGAGCATCGAACTCGGCCTCGACGACCTGCGCGCGCTGCCGAGCCAGTCGGTGATCGCGTACCTGGAGTGCGCCGGCAACTGGCGCGGTTTCTACGCGCGCGTGTTGGGGCAGGCGGCCGAGGGCACGCAGTGGGGCACGGGGGCGGTCGGATGCGCTGCGTGGTCGGGACCGTCGCTGGCGTCGGTGCTCGGGGCGGCCGGGCTGCGCCCGGAGGCGGTGGCGGTGAACCTCGTGGGCCTCGACGACGGGGGCTTCAGCCGGCCCATGCCGGTGGACAAGGCGATGGACCCGGACACGCTGCTCGCCCTGTCGATGAACGGCGAACCGCTGCCTCCCGACCACGGGTTCCCGGTGCGCGGGGTGGTGCCCGGCTGGGCGGGAAGCAACAGCATCAAGTGGGTCGGGGAGATCCAGGTCTCAACCGAGCCGATCTGGGTAGGCGCGAACACCAGTTCGTACGTCCTGATCGGCCCGGACTGGCCGGCCGAGCAGTACGCGCCCGCCGACGGGGCTCCCGTGACGGCGCTCCCGGTGAAGAGCGCGCTGGCCCTTCCCTGGCCGGGGACGGTCCCGGCGGGGAACAACCGGCTGCGTGGCTTCGCCTACTCCAACGATGGCCCGGTAGAGTCGGTGGAGTGGAGCGCGGACGACGGCGCCAGCTGGGCGCCCGCGCGGCTGATGGGCCCTCGCCTGCGCTACGCCTGGATGCGCTTCGAGTTCGAGTGGCAGGCGGCGCCCGGCTCCTATACGCTGCGCACCCGCGCCACGGATGCCGCGGGCAACACCCAGCCCATGGAGAGCGTGTGGAACCAGAAGGGCTACCTGCTCAACCTGGCGCTACCGCACCCGGTGGAGGTGGGCTGAGGTGCGGGGCGTATGGCGACGTGTCGGGGCGCGGATAGGGTGCGGTCGACGATGACCGGCCTTCGTGGGGTCGCGTCCGCATGGCGGTGACGTGTCGGGCGCGCGCGGTGATGGCGCTCGCCCTGGCCGGGGCCGCCGTCTCCGCCACCGCGCTCCTGGCCGGCTGTAGCGATGGCCCCGAGATCGACGGCGCCCTGGTGTACGCTCAGCGCTGCGCCTTCTGTCACGACGTGGAGGGCCAGGTCGGGGCCGAGATCACCGCGGCGACCCTGGCGTCCCGCGGCGACGAGGAGACGCTGACCCGCTACCTGCGCCTGGCGATGCCCTACGAGGCTCCGGGCACCATGACGGATGAGGAATACCGTGCGACCGCGCGCTATCTGCTGGAGACGCGCGGGCTGGTCGGCGAGGAGGCCGCAGGCAGCGTGGCTGGCCGCGGCAACGGAACGGGAGGGAACGGATGAACCGAATCGTGCGGCGTACCCTGGTCGGGTTCGTGGTCGGCGCGCTCGCCTTCGGGCTCGCGAGCGTCTACCAGGCGATCAGTTCCGGCGTGGGGCTGGTCCGTACTCTCGGTCCGCTGGGGTTCATGATGGTGCTGGGAGGCACCATCGGCGGGCTGGCCGGGCCGCTGGTGGGGGAGGCGGTGGCCCGCTCGCGGCAGCGGCGCGCGCAGAGAAGGAGATAGGCCCGTGCACGCGATCAACCTCTCATCCTTCGAGGTCCTCACCTTCGACTGCTACGGCACGCTCATCGACTGGGAGAGCGGGATTCTGCGGGCCTTGCAGCGCGTGCTGGGCGCGCACGGCCACGACCTTCCTCCCGCGGAGATCCTGGAGCATTTCGCCCGCTTCGAGTCGACCACCCAGGCGGAGCCCTACCGCACCTACCGGGATGTCCTCTCCCGGGTGGTGGACGAATTCGGACGCGAGATGGGTTTTGTGCCCAGCCCCGGGGAGCGGGCCTCGCTGCCGGAGTCAATCGCCCGCTGGGCTCCCTTCGACGACACCGTGGCCGCCCTGCGCATCCTCGCGTCGCGCTATCGGCTGGCTGTGATCTCCAACGTGGATGACGACCTGTTCGCCTTCTCGGCGCGCCGCCTGGGGGTCGAGTTCCACGAAGTCGTGACGGCCCAGCAGGTCGGCAGCTACAAGCCAGATGCGCGCAACTTCCAACTGGCTCTCGAGCGCCTCGGCTTGCCCGTCGACGCCATTCTGCACGTTGCCCAGAGCCTCTTCCACGACATCGCCCCGGCGAAGCGCCTCGGGTTTGCCACGGTGCACGTGAACAGGGTCTCCCCCCATGGCGGATCGGGGGCTACGATGCCCGTGCGCGCCCGGCCCGATCTGGAAGTGCCGGATTTGGGGACACTGGCGGAGATGGTGCTGGCGGAGGAATAGAGGATGGGCAGGATGTGGTTGGCCGTCGGCGCGGCTCTCGTGGCGGGATGGGCGGGCGCCTCATGCTCCGGGCCCTCGGAGGCGGAGAGCGACGCGGAGGTGGTCGGGCCGCTGGCGGTGGTGCAGGGGCATGTGGACGCCTTCAACCGGCACGATGCCGAGGATCTGCTTTCGTGGGTGTCACCCGCCGTGGAGTGGGTGAACGTGCAGGGGAGCATCATGTCGGTCGAAGTACGGGGCCGGGAGATGCTGCGCGACTACATGGCGACCTACTTCGAGGCGCAGCCCACGGTGCGGTCCGAGATCGAGGAGGCGGTCGTCACCGGGGACTTCGTGGCGGTGCGCGAACGGGCGTCCTGGACGGCCCCGGACGGGGAAGAGCGGTCCCAGGCCTCGCTCGCGGTCTACCACGTGCGCGACGGGCTGATTCAGCGGGTGTGGTACTATCCGGTCGTGCGCTAGTCCCGCTTCTTTTTCACGTCCACGATGGACCCCAGCACCACGCTCACGAACGATATGATCACGCTGCCCAGGAGAGCCGATGCGAAGCCGGCCACGAACAGCCCTTCCGCAAGCAGGTCGGCGAGCATGAGCATGCCGGCGTTGATGACGAGAGTGAAGAGCCCGAGGGTGAGGAGGATGACTGGAAACGCGAAGAACTTCACCACCGGTCGGATGAAGGCGTTCACCAGAGCGAAGATCGCCGCGACCACAACGACATCTTCGAACCGCTCGCCGAGCCGGATGCCCGCGACCAGTTCTGCCGCGGCCCAGAGCGCGGCCGCGTTGATGCCGAGTGAGAGGAGGAGTCTGCGCAACGTTCAGTCCGGTGGTGATCGGCGGGGTGCGGATCCAGTGACCGATACGGTCCTACCCGGGGAAGGATTCGCGCGTTCACCCGGGTGCACGGCGGAGCGTGCGGGGGGAGCGGGATGCCGCGGCGAGACGGCCCGTCACGCTCGCCATCGCGAACGGCCCGTCCGGGGGCTGGCCGGTCGCCTCGGACACACCGGCACTCGGCGGGTCGGGCGGGCCTTTTCGCGGGTGCGCGTCCCGTGAGCGCGTCCGGCGGCTCCACCGGCGCGCCCGTCGCCGTGGTCACCGCGGCGGGGCGGGGGATGGGGGCGGCGTGCGCCGAACTGCTCGCCGAGCGCGGCTACCGGGTGGCGCTCATGTCGCGGTCGACGGAGGCGCGCGACCTGGCGGGGCGGCTGGGGGGGTGGGGCATCCG
>VXNP01000072.1 GCA_009840525.1 Gammaproteobacteria bacterium | reverse complement strand
GGTTGGGGGTGGGACCGTAGTGCGGGTTGGTCGACCCCGGCCAGTACGCGAATTCCGACAGCCGGGTCTTGCCCACGATCACCGCTCCCGCCACGCGCAGGCGCTCGACCACGGCCGCGTCGTGGTCGGTGACGTGATCGGCCAGGACCTTCGATCCGGACGTAGTGACCGTGTCCTTCATGGCCAGGAGATCCTTGACGGCGACGGGTACCCCGTGCAGCGGACCGCGCCAATCCCCGCGCCGCACCTCCTCCTCCGTGACACGCGCCGCCGCCAGCGCCTCCTCCGCCAGTACCAGCTGAAAGGCGTTGGCCCGGCCGTCACCCTCTTCGATGCGGGCCAGCGCCTCCTCGGTGAGCTCTACCGGAGACACCGCGCCGGCGCGCACCAGCGGCGCCAGCTCGGCGATGGTTGAAGGCCAGGGCGCGGACTCCGGCCGCGCGCGAGCAGCGGACTGGCACGGGCCAGCGGCCTGTGGCGGGCCATCGGCCGCGCCCGGGGCGGGCTTCACTTCCCCGTATGCCGCGGATCCGGCGAGCGACCATCCCGACAGAGCGTCCGGAATGCAATCGTCCCCCGTGGCCGCAAGCAGCGCGCGAAAGGCCACCGCCCGGTCGGGGATGCCCTCCTCAACCACACGCTCGATGTCCTCTTCCCGGGCCGGAATGCCCGCCGTACGCAGGTTCGCCCGAAGACCCTCGACGGCGAGATCCCTATCGCGTGAAGACACTGCGGACGACGAATCCCAGGTTGGCCGGCCGCTCGGCAAGGCGACGCATGTACCACGGGTACCAGTGCGGCCCGTAGCTGATGAGCACCCGCACGGGAATCCCACGGCGCCTTAGTGCCCGTTGCTCGCGCGTCCGGATCCCGTAGAGCATCTGCACTTCGAACGCGTCCGGGGGCAATCCCATCTCCCGCGCCTCCTCCTGGATGCGGCCAAGCAGGACTGTGTCGTGGGTTGCGATGCCGTGGGGCGCGGCCGGACTCGCGTCTTCGAGCATGAGCCGGGTCAGGGCCATGAAGTTCTCGTCCACATCCGGCTTGCGGGGCCAGGCGATCTCCGCCGGCTCCTGATAGGCCCCCTTCACCAGCCGGAGGCGCGCGCCCAGTGAGAGCAGCCGCTCCACATCCGCGGTCGTGCGGTACAGGTACGCCTGCACACACAGACCGAGGTCGGGATATCGAGCCAGCGTGGCGGTAAAAATGTCGAGCGTCTCGTCCACGTACGGCGACGCCTCCATGTCCACCCACAGGACGTCTCCCTGCGCGCCGGCCGCCGACGCCAGCCGCTCCAGATTGGCCTGCGCCACCTCCGCGCCGAGGTCCTGGCCGAGCTGAGTCAACTTGATGGAGATCTGGCTGGGCAGTTGCTCCGCCGCTATGCGGTCGATCAGGTCCAGGTAGTGCTGTACCACCCTCTCGATCTCGTTCCGGTCCTCGAGGGCCTCGCCGAGCTTCGTGAACACCGTCGAGATGTCGTGCCCGGCGAGCCCCCGGGCGGCCTCGAGCGCCGCGTCCGAGGTCTCGCCCGGCATGAAGCGCGATACCGCCCGGCGCGCAAACGCGCGACGGCGCATCTGCCGCTCCATCCACGCGTTTTCGGAGGCCCAGAGCAGAACCTGGCGCAGCATGGCTAGTTCCGCTCCGGGGTGGCGCGACGAGATCGCGGCTCGGGGTCGGCTTCGTCGGGCATTCTGGATTCCTCCGTGATGTGACACGAGAGTGAGGCAGTATACCCGGCCCGGTCAGGTCGGCCAAGTCGGTTGACCGGCGCGCAACCCACGTCCCAGGTCCGCCTTGATCTGGAGACATGCCTCTTCTCCGCATAGGTTGGGGCCATGCTCAAGACGCTGCTCCTCGAAGAGATGACCTGGCCCGAGGTGGAGGCGGCCCTGGAGGATGGATTCACCTCGGTCGTGGTGGCCGTGGGGGCGATCGAACAGCACGGCCCTCACCTGCCGCTGCTGGTGGACGCGGCGCGCGGCGACCGGCTCGCGCTCGAGGTGGCGCGCCGTCTGGGGCGCAGTCTCGTGGGCCCCACGATTCGCGTGGGCTGCTCTGAGCACCACATGGCGTTTCCAGGCACGATTTCGGTGAGCACGGACACCCTCAAGGCCATCTGCGTGGACTATGTGGGCAGCCTCGCTCGCCACGGCTTCCGCACCGTCTATCTTGTGCCGTCCCACGGAGGCAACTTCGCGCCCCTGGCGGCCATGCTGGACGAACTCCGGGCCACCGGCGCCCCCGATTGCGCGGTGCACGCATATACCGACCTGCTCGAGTTCGTGGGGCTGTGGCAGGGTGCAGTGCGGGAGGTGGCGCCCGGCCTCCACGATCACGTGGGAGGTCACGCCGACATCGCCGAGAGCTCGGAGATGCTGTGCATCCGGCCCGACCTGGTGCGTGAGGAGCTGGCCGAGGCGGGGTACGTCGGCGGCTTCGACGCGGCGCTGGCCGAGCGGATCTTCGAGGAGGGACTGCGCGCGGTCACGCTCAACGGCGTGCTCGGCGACCCCCGCGGGATGAGCCGCGAGATCGGGGAGCGGTGCATCGCCCGCGCGGCGGAAGGCATCGTGGCCGTGTTCCGGGCAGTCCGTGGATGAATCCGCGCGGGCACCGCGAGAGGCGGGTTCGTCCGGGGGCTGCCGCGGGATGACGCCGGTCGGCCCCATCGACCTGGCCGACATCCGAGCTGCGCGCGAGCGTATCGCCGGGGCCGCCATCCGCACGCCGCTGGTGCGTCTGGAGATGTCGGAGGCATCCGCCGAGATGTGGCTCAAGCTCGAGTGTCTGCAGCCCATCGGGTCGTTCAAGATCCGCGGGGCCGCCAACGCCATGGCGCTCGCCGACCCCGGCCGGCTGGCGCGCGGGGTCTACACCGGAAGCGCCGGCAACATGGCCCAGGGGGTCGCGTACGAGGCCCGCCGGCGCGGGATCCCGTGCCGGGTGATCGTCCCGGACACCGCGCCCGCGGCCAAGCTGGACGCCATCGCCCGGCTGGGAGCAACCGCTGTCCCGGTGCCGTTCGCCGAGTGGTGGGCGGTCCTGCGCGAACACGGCCATCCCGGCGAGGACGGGTTTTTCGTCCACCCGGTCAGCGACCCGGCCGTGATCGCCGGCAACGGCACCATCGGGCTCGAGATCGTGGAAGACCTGCCGGACGTGCGCGCGGTGGTGGTTCCCTTCGGCGGGGGCGGGCTCTCGTGCGGGATCGCCACGGCCGTGCGGGCGCTCCGGCCGGAGACGCGGGTGTTCGCGGCCGAGGTGGAGACGGCGGCCCCGCTGGCGGCGTCGCTCCGGGCGGGCCGGCCGGTGGACGTCGCGTACACGCGGTCGTTCGTGGACGGGATCGGGGGCGCCGGCCTGCTGCCCGGGATGTGGCCGCTGGCCCGCGCGCTCCTGGCGGGGTCGCGGGTCGTGTCGCTCGAGGACGTCTGCGGGGCGATCCGGCTACTGGCCGAGCGCGCGCACGTGGTCGCGGAGGGGGCGGGCGG
>VXNP01000065.1 GCA_009840525.1 Gammaproteobacteria bacterium | reverse complement strand
ACGCCGGCCTCAACGGCACCGTCCAGTACGGCCGGGTGTGGGAGCCGTCGCGGGGTCAGTTCGAGGCGTGATTATCTATTTGTCTCAGGGGGCTGCTACGCTGGAGGCATGACAACATCGGCCACATCGACACCGGCCATGCGCTCCAACTCGGCGGTCGCATCGGTGCCGAACAGCATCTCCAGCACCTCGTGGTCGGAGCGTTCGGCAGCATCCGCGGGCAGTTGGCGGTCCGGCCTGGAAGGGATCTGAGTCATGCCTAGCCTCCTGGAGTTGATCGACACCTACAACTGCGACGACGCTTGCCGCGAGCTGCTGGTTGATCTGCGCTGGCCTCACGGTATCGCCTGTGTGCGCTGCGGGTCAACATCCGTCTCCGCATTGACCACCCGCACGGTGTTCGATTGCAACGACTGCAGCCACCAGTTCAGCGTCACCGCGGGGACGATCATGCACGACACCCACCTGCCCCTGCGGAAGTGGTTCGTCGCGATCTACCTGATGTGCGAATCCAAGAAAGGCGTCTCAGCCAAGCAACTGGAGCGGGTGCTCGATGTCGCCTATCAGACCGCCTGGTATCTGAGCCACAGGATCCGCAAGGCGATGGCCAACAACCCCCTGGAGGGCCCGACCCTCGTCGGTGTCGTCGAGGTCGACGAGACACTGGTCGGCGGCAAGGCGAAGGGCAAGGGTCACGGCTATCGGGGCAACAAGTTCTGGGTCGCCGGAGCAATCCAACGCGACGGCCAAGTCAGGTTGGAGCATGTCCCCAACATCAAGAAGGGAACGTTGCAGGGGTTCATCGGCCGCAACGTCTCCCCCGACGCCGAAGCGGTCTACACCGACGAACTCCGCTCCTACATCGGCGTGGGCGACACCTGGGAGCACCACAGCGTCAACCACGGCTGCGAGCAGTGGGTCGGCGGCGGCGTCCACACCAACAGCATCGAAGGCGTCTGGAGCCTGTTCAAACGCTCACTCATGGGCAGCTTCCACAAGGTGAGCATCAAGCACATCGACCGGTACCTGTCAGAGCTGGAGTGGCGGTTCAACAACCGCGACAACCCCCGCATCTTCATCGACACCCTCCGCCGGATCGTGACGACGGGTGCGATGCCGTATGCCGAGTTGACAGCCGATGCCGCCTGAACCCAACTGGGCCAACCGCACGATCTTCACCGGTGACAACCTCGAAGTGATGCGCGGCATGAACACCGCCACCGTCGATCTGATCTACCTCGATCCGCCGTTCAACTCGAAAGCCGACTACTCGGCCCCAATCGGCTCCGACGCTGCGGGCGCGGCGTTCAAGGACACATGGACGCTCAGCGATGTCGATCTGGCGTGGCACGGCGAGATCGCAGAACGCCAGCCCGCCGTCTATGCGATCATCGACGCCGCCGGGATAGCGCATGGCCCCGGCATGAAGTCCTACCTCATCATGATGGCCGTCCGGCTGCTGGAGATACAGCGCCTCCTCAAACCGGACGGGAGCCTCTACCTGCACTGCGACGACGCCGCGGGCCACTACCTGAAGATGCTGCTCGACGCGATCCTCGGCGCGGCCCGCTACCGGAATGCGATCACATGGCGACGGGCGACAGCGCACAACGACCCAGGCCGCTACGGCCGCATTTCCGATTACCTGCTGTTCTACGCGGGCGACGAGCGGACATGGAACACGGTGCGCATCCCCCTCGACGACGACGGCATCGCGAAGGCATACCCCAAGCGCGACGCCAAAGGCCGCCGCTACCGGTCCGACAACCTCACCGGGCCGATGCACGGCCGGGGGGGGGGGCGAGTCAGCCACCGAGTGGGGCGGCTACGACGTGGCGTCGCGCAACCGCGTCTGGTCACCACCCCGAACCGGCACCTACGCCGACTACATCGAGGCCCGCCTGATCCCCGGCTACAAGGCGATGACCGGTGTCCACGACCGGCTCGACGCCCTGGACGCTGCCGGGCTGATCGTGCACCCGACGACGGGCTTCTGGCCCGGCCTGAAGCGCTACGCCGCGGCCGATGTCGGCAAGCCGCTCCAGGACATCATCTATGAGCCGACCGGGCTGACCAACTACTCCGGCACCGAACGGGTCGGCTACCCGACACAGAAGCCCCTAGCGCTGCTGGACCTGCTCATCCGCTCGTCCAGCGACCCCGGCGACGTGGTGCTCGACCCGTTCTGCGGATGCGCGACCACCTGTGTGGCCGCGGACCGCCTCCAGCGCCAATGGGTCGGCATCGACCTGTCCGAGGTCGCCGCCAAACTGGTCCTCAAACGCATCCGCGACGACCAAGGCCCGCTGTTCGATGATGTCACACACCGGATCGACCTGCCCCAGCGCACCGACCTCGGCGACCTGCCGCACTACCGGACCCACAAGCACACCCTCTACGGCAGCCAGGAAGGCCACTGCGCGGGATGCCGGGTGCTGTTCCCGTTCCGCAACCTGACCGTCGATCACGTCGTCCCGGTCAGCCGCGGCGGCTCGGACCACATCACCAATCTGCAACTGCTGTGCGGGTCGTGCAACAGCACCAAGAGCACCGGCACCCACGCCGAACTCATCGCCAAACTGCAACAGCAGGGCGTGCTCTAAGCCGACGCTGAGAGGCGGCGGGCGGTTTCGATGTCTCCCGACGCGCAGTGGACGACAAGCTGGGTCAGCAGTTCCCACCGGTCACTGCGACCGGCGACAGCGAGGATGTTCTGGTTCGGCAACACGACGCCCAGCGTCGCCAACTGCACGGCCAGCGCGATGTAGACGCGGTCCGCTTCTAGGGCCTTCTCGTGAGTGTCGAAGCGGGCCAGCATGAAGGTCTGCAACGCGGTGAGCGCCGCGCGAACATCGCCTGTGAGAGCCTTGAGCCGGTTCCGAGCCCGACGCGGATGCGTGGCCCACCAGCCCCACAAGAAGATGACAGCGAACAGGGTGGAGACCGTCAGCGCGAAGGCGTAGACGGGCGCACCGGGGTTGATGCCTGCAAGGGTGCGGTCGTTGTCTTGGAGCCAGCCCACGACAGCACCTACGTCCACGGCGACCATGACGACCCCCAACGCGAGGTTGACAGGGTGACCGAGCCATCGAGCGACCCGAGACCGCAGCACTCACCCATGCTAGCCTGAGACAAATAGATAATCACCGTTCGAGGCGTTCAAGCACATGGCCTTCCCGCTGGTGGCCTTCTCGGACCGCTCGATCTCGGACACGTTCGCCGCTCTGATCTGCCACGGCGTGCTCGACCGCTTCCCTCGTGTGCGTCTGGCCACCATCGAGAACGGCGCCATGTGGGTTCCCGACCTGCTGCGCAACCTCAAGATCTGCCACGGCAAGATGCCCTGGGAGTTCAAGCGTCATCCGGTGGAGGCGTTCGTCGAGAACGTGTGGGTGTCGCCCTACTTCGAGGACGACATGGACCTGATCAAGGACTGCATCGGCGCCGACCGGATGCTGTTCGGCTCCGACTATCCCCACGCCGAGGGCCTGGCCGAGCCGGCCTCCTACATCGACGACATCGCCGGGTTCAGCGACGTCGAGGTCCGCAAGGTGATGCGCGACAACGCCTACGAACTGCTCTCAGCCTCCGCCCCCTAGCCCAGCCGCCCGCGGTCAGCGGGTCTTGACCGCGAAGTCCTGTAGGGATGTGTTCTTGCCGTCGTGGCGGCCGGAGTCGCGGGACTGGATGGACACGTCGTGGC
>VXNP01000037.1 GCA_009840525.1 Gammaproteobacteria bacterium | reverse complement strand
CGCGGCCCGCCTTCATCCTCGAAGCGGGGATCGTCCACACGCCCGCGTCCATGTCAATCTCGTCCCAGCGGGCACCACGCGCCTCTCCGGGCCGAACCGCCGTCAGCACGATCAACTCAACGCACGGAACCGCCGAAGGGTGCGTGTCGGTGGTCCGGCGAACCGCGCGAACCGCGGCCCCGACCTCGGCGTGCGGGAGCGCGCGGTGGTGGCTTGTGGTGTTCCCGTTGACCTTGGGCAACGCCTCGACCGCCCGGTCGACCGGGTTGTCCGGGCGGTAGTTCCGACCGATACACCAGCGAAAGACGGCGGCGATCCGGTGCCGGGCCTTCCGCGCGGCGGCGGGCTTCGAGTTCCAGATCGGCGACAGGCAGCGCAGCACGTCCGCGCTCTCGATCCGGTCCACCCGCTTGTCGAGGAGCGGGGCGGCATGAAGGCGGAAGGTGGACTCCCACTGCTCGGGAAGCGGACTCCCATCCTTCCACGCCTCGCGGTGAAGCTTGATCGTCCGCTCGGCGGCCTCGGTGAACGTCGGGACGCCGCGCCCGCGCGGGTCCTGGCCCAAGAGGACGCCCCGGCTGTTGTCGAGCGCCTTCTGGCGGGCCTCAGCAAGCGTCACCTCGGGATACGGCCCGAGCCCGACCGAAGTCAGGCGCCCCTCGATCCTGACGCGCTGCCGCCATGTCTTGGTGATCCGGCCATCCAGCGTCCGGTGAACCCGGAGGCTCAGTCCGCGTCCGCCGCGTCCGTCGCCGTAGACGCCGGGCCTGTTGACCGTTCGCACGAAGGCGGCGGAGAGTGTTCTTGGCCGCTTCGTCATGGTGCTCCCGTCCTTGTGGTGTATCACTCATTGCAGCACTACACCGGGAAGAATACACGGGATCGTGATGGACGGCAAGGGACGAACGGGCGCTGCGTACCCTACTGAACACATTGTCCAGTAACGTGTTATGCCCTGCTAGGTAGACCCTAGTGGACTACTCGGGAAGATACGTGGCGAGTTCCGGCGGAACTCGGCAACCTGTCCAGCCTCGAAGCCCTGGATCTCGATGAGAACGGGCTCACGGGTTCAATCCCGGCGGAGCTGGGCGATCTCGGCAATCTCGCGTCGTTGTACCTGGTCTCGAATCAACTGACGGGATCGATTCCCGCCGAACTCGGCGAGCTGGCCAATCTCCAGGCGTTGATGCTGGCCGGGAATCAACTGACCGGATCGATCCCGGTCGAGCTCGCCGAGCTGGCCAATCTCGAAGCGTTGGCGCTTAGCCACAATCAGTTGACAGGGTCGATCCCGTCGGCACTCGGCGGACTGGATGGCCTCGTGGCCTTGTGGCTGGGTGCGAATGAGCTGACGGGTTCCATCCCACTGGAACTTGGCGACCTGGACAACCTCGAAGTACTGACCCTCGAAGATCTCAAGTTGACCAGCATCCCGTCGGAACTTGGCAACCTGGCCAATCTCGAAGTGCTGTACCTGTCGGGAAACAATCTGGCTGACATCCCATCGGAACTTGGCGGCCTCGCCAGCCTCCAGGTCCTCAGCCTCGCCCACAACGAACTGACCGAAATCCTGGCGGAGCTGACCAACATCGCCAATCTCAGGTTCCTGCTCCTCAACGACAACGAAATCACGGGGTCGATCCCCCCGGGGCTCGGCGATCTGTCCAGCCTTATGGACCTGTCCCTTTCCGGCAATCGGTTGACGGGCTCGATTCCGCCGGAGTTGGGCCAGCTCTACAGCCTCAGGGCGCTGGAACTGCAGGACAACCAATTGACGGGGTCGATCCCGCCGGAACTCGGGGACCTGGAGGTACTGGAAGTCCTGTGGCTGGATGACAACGACCTGTCGGGTCCGATATCGGGGGATTTCGTGCGGTCCGCATTCCTGCACGACTGGGACAGTGACAGATACCCTCTGGCTTTCCTGTTCGCGGACAACAACCGATTCTCAGGGCCGGCGCCGGCCGAACTCGATAGCCTCTTCTTCTACGAGGTCGAGAGCTTCATCTCCATTGCAGGCAACGAGTTGACAGGCTCGCTGCCCCTGCTCCCCGCCGGCGATGTCCGCCGAAACTACTTCTCGGGCTGCATCCCGGCATGGTGGCGGTTCGAGGGAAACCTCTGGCGGCTGCGAGTGAATCCACAACGCACGTCCGCGGGCGGCACCGTCAACCTGAAGGAGTGCATCGGGCGAGACGGAGCGGCCGCTGTGACCGGTGTCACCGGTGTCACCGGGCAGGCCGGCGACGCGCTGCGGGCAAATCTGCGGGAGCAACTGGATGAGACCAGACAGAGGGCTCTCATCGAGCGCATGCCGCAAAACCGGCTGATTGCCGGGATGGCGCAGCGAGTGTCCGGCATCCGCTGATGGATCCCGAACGTCTCAACGCAACGCACCTTACAGCCTCGCTCCTCGTGCTGATGATGCTCGCTGGCTGCGAAGGCAGTCCGGTCGCTCCGATCGATCCCGTCCCGAGCGCCGGCATCCTCGTATTCGCGCGCGCGGACTACGGCGGTCCGTACCGGAACTTTGTCCGCGACGTGAGCGACCTCTCGCTGGTGGATGACGAGCCTCAACCCGCTGCGTCGGAGTGCGCCACCAAGCTCTTCGGTCAGGAACATTGGACCGATTGCGTTTCTTCCATCAAAGTCGCCGATGGATGGCAGGCGGTCCTGTTTGTGCACGATACCTTCCGGGGGGACAGCCTCACCGTCACGTCCGACATCCCGGACCTCAGCCGGATACTACTATCACCATCCGACTCGACGTGGACCTGGGACGACCTGATCTCGTCGATACGAGTATTGCGGTGACCGGACGTGGCTGGGACACGTTCCGCGCCGCCATCGGCGCCGCGGTTCTGGTGGCCGCGATCGGTTCGTGCGTAACCAACGTTCGGTACGAATCGGTCCCGCTGGCCGGGCCGCGCGTGGTTCGGTCACCAGTCAAGGCGCATCTGGTGGACGGTTCCACGATCGTATTCTCTGACGGGATCACGATCGACAACAGCCTGGTAACGGGCGATGGGGCGCGATACGACATTCGTCTCAACCCCGTCGGCGCCGTCCTGGGAGTCGCTCTGGACAGCGTGCTCGCCATGGAGAGCTTCAGGACGGAAACGGATGTCATTCGGTCGATCTCTTCCGTCTACCTGCACACCGCGGCAGGCGCTCTTCTTGCTGCCGCGATCTTTGGTTCCTGCCCCACGGTGTACTCCCATGCCACGGGAGTCGAAGTGCTGGAGGCCGAGGCCTTCTCGTACAGCATCGCTCCGATGTTCGAATCGCGAGATGTCGACCGACTCGCGGTCGCCGTTGACGACCAGGGCGAGGTACGTCTCGAGGTTCGCAACGAAGCGCTGGAGACGCACTACATCAACCACTTCGAACTGATCGAAGTCGGGCACGCGTCCCACGAGCAGGTGGTCCCGGATCCCGAGGGAAGGCCCGTCAGGCTTGGAAGCCCGCTCGCGTTGCAGCACGCTGCGGACCGGGATGGTCGCGACGTGACCGAACTGCTCTCAAGGCCGGACGGAACCCTGTACACCAGCTCCCTGTCCCGCATCGAGGATGCCATAGCCTCGGGTCCCGGGGAGGTCGAGGACCATATCGAACTGGATGTTCCGGTTCCCCTGGGGGCCGGACAGGTCGGGCTGCATCTGCGTCTGAGGAACAGCCTGCTCGCCACGGTGCTCTTCTACGACATGATGCTGGGCGACCGGGGGGCGCGTGCACTGGACTGGCTCGGACAGGATCTAGGGGAGATCGGGCCGGCGGTCGAACTCGGCCAGTGGGCCGCCGACAACCTCGGAATGCGCATCAGCGTACTCGAGAGCGGCGCATGGCGTGAGGTTGCCCGGCTTCCCGACAAAGGGCCGCTGGCGTGGGATGATGTGGCCGTCGTCGTTCCCGTGAGCCCGGACCGGACGGAGGCGTCCGTGAGGATCCGGCTGGCGTTTCCGGCCGATCACTGGCGGATCGACCATGTGACGCCGTTCGAGACCGCGCGATACGCCGAAGGCCGAGTGGTTCCGCTCTCGATGATCCAGGCCCTGGACGGTAGCGATCAGACGGACATGCTCGCCAATCTGGCGTCGGCGGACGACTCGTATCTTGTGACCTCTCCCGGGCATGCCTTTGAGGTCGTCTTCCGGCCCGGTGTCGATGCCCGGCAAGACGGGCGGAACCGCAGTCGCACGTTCTTCCTCGCGTCGCAGGGCTACTACATCGAGTGGGTCCGGCAAAGCTGGCTGGCCGCCGGGCGCGAAACGGAACCGTTCCGGCCAGGCCCCGAAACCCTCGTCGAGGCCCTCCGCCGGTGGCACGCGGCACGTGATACGATGGAGGAGCAGTTCTACGCCACCCGAATCCCGGTGAGGTGACCCGTGCCGCATATGAAGACCCGGTTCGTTCTCGCGGGGATGGTCTCCCTTCTGATGCCGGCCTGCTCGTACGGCCCCAAGGTGGATCGCTTTCCCCCCGCGCAGCACCCTTCGGGCATCGCATCACTGCTGTATGTCGCTGGCGATACCCTTGACGCGGAGGTGCTTGCCGTGGAGGAGGACGCCCTCCTCGTCCTTGTTGACTCGGCGGGTCAGCACCGGCTCGCGGGAAGGCTGGCGCGTATTCCGTTCCCGCGAATCACCCGAGGCCGATTCGCGCATGCCGGCGGCGTCCGCCGCGGCTTTTTCGGCCGCGGCTTTTCCCTGTCGGCAAATGTCCGACCCTATGAAGCGACGGGCGAAGACTTGGCCGCGAATCCCGAGGACCGCGCCAATCTGCAGCTCCTTAGCCGCTATCCGCAGGGCGTAGGCGATGAGTTGCTGGGCCGTCTCGAGGCAGCGTACGGCGAACTCGAGACCCTGGATCCGGATGGCGAACCGTGAGGACGACTCGCTGCCTGGTCTCGCTGGCCACCTGGCTGTGCTGGTGCTGCGGTGTGCAGGGACAGGAGCATTCGTCGTGCGGACAGCCCTTGCCATCTTGGTGCGGGTTGTCGGCGGAGCAGACCGATTTCCTGATGGTCGGCCAGCGTGCGACCGAGCGTTACCATGACCCCTCGGCCGCTGTCGCTGATGGATTTCGACGGGTGGGAGCCGACGCCCCCGCCATGGGGCGTCATTGGGTCAGCCTGACCAGGTTGTTCGATGGCGAGATTGATCCCGCGAGACCCGAAATCCTCATGTACGCGGTTGTGGACGGGCGCGAGACGCTGGTGGGAATCGGCTTTGGATACGTGGTGGGATCCGGAAACGGCAAGGTTCCTCCGGGGAACCCATTCGAACCTGACTTCTGGCACGTCCATGCGGGCGGGCTCGACATGGAGAGCCACCGCACGGATCACGAGGACCATGGCCTGCACGACGCTCGTTCAACCGTTCAAGCGCGGGAGGAAGCCGGGATATCGGTCCTGCACGCGTGGGTGGTCGTGGAGAATCCTGCGGGTGTGATCGAGCCCAACAACTGGACGCTACCATACCACCGGCTGGGGTTGCCCCGACCGCCCGAGGCCACGCCGCAGGCCGATCGAGCCATCTCGCTCGCGTCGCTCGGAGGCGCGTTCTTCATGGGTAGAGCGAAGCTGTTCGCGGACTAGGGCTCCGGGCCGGCAGCCGGCTGGACGGCGGCGTTGCGAGGTGCCGAGACGGAGGTCATGGAGTGGTGGGACGCGCGCTCAACAGGACCACTCACACCGGACGAAATCGAGTGGCTCGACGATCTATGGAGGCGTTTCGGGCTGACGGGGCTTTAGGACGGTCTTGCCCCGCCCACCGGCGTTGACGGGGTGGCCGTGAATCCGCAGTCTTTGGCTCCACGTCTGGACCCCTTGGGACCTTCGGACCTGAGCAGGTCGAAAACTCATGTACACCTCCTGTATGTTCTGCCGGAAGCCGCTGGGGGCGAACGAAGTGGTGGAGTCGTTCCCTGTTGGGCGGAGGCTGGCCTTCGACGCCGCGCGTGGCCGCCTCTGGGTGGTCTGTACGAAGTGCGAGCGCTGGAACCTGACGCCTCTCGAGGAGCGCTGGGAGGCGGTTGAAGATTGCGAGCGGCTCTTCCGCGACACCCGCATCCGTGTCTCGACGGACAACATCGGGCTGGCGCGCCATCCGGAGGGCCTGACCCTGGTGCGCATCGGCGAGCCCATGCGTCCCGAGTTCGCGGCCTGGCGCTACGGGGACCAGTTCGGGCGTCGGCGAAAACGGGCGATCATGTACGGCACCGCAGCCGCGGTCGTGATCGGCGGGGTCGTGGTCGGCGGAGCCGTAGCCGGCGTGGGCGCGGGCATCATCAGCCAGGTCCCCAACTGGTTCAACGTCTGGCAGAGTCGGCGCACGGTCGTGAGACTGCGTCCCGAGGCAGAGCGTGTAATCAAACTCAACAACCATGACCTTCTCGGCACCCGCATCCGTCCCGCCGACGACGAGCAGGGCTTCAGGCTTCAGATCCGCAAGGGAAAACGGAAGACCTGGCACGACGGCGCCGCAGCGCACCGGTTCGCAGCGGCGATCCTCCCGAGGATGAACGCGTCCGGCGGAGCCAGCGGTGCGGTGCAGAACGCCGTAGGCCTCATCGAGAACACCGGACATCCGGAGCGTTTTCTGACGAGAATCGCGGAGGGACAGCGCTTCGAAGACAAGAAAGGGATCCCCGGCTACGTCAACAAGATGCCCAAGCCACACAAGCTCGCGCTCGAAATGGCGCTCCACGAAGAGCAGGAGCGACGCGCCCTGGAAGGCGAATTGTGGCTACTGGAGCGCGCCTGGGAAGAAGCCGAAGAGATCGCGGAGATCTCGGACAAGCTGCTCCTGCCGGAGGGGGCGGAGGAGCTCCTGCGGCAGAACCGTCCGGCTGCCCCCTAGAGCCCGAACGCCAGCAGCGCGGCTCCTTCGCGTTCGCCTGTCGCGATGACCACAAGCTGCCGGCCGTCACGAGTCTCGAAGGTCATCGGATTGGCGTATGCGCGCGCCGGCAGCCGACCCTCCCACAGCACCGCCCCGCTCGCCGCGTCGAAGGCGTACAGGATGTCCGAGCCGCCGGTGAGGAACACGAGGCCGCCGGCGGTCGCGAACGGGCCCGGCGCCCCCACCACCCCCAGCCGGGCGGGCAGGTCGAGCCCGGCCAGCGCAGGATGGCCCGCGATCTCGGGGCGCTCGCCGACCGCCTCCTGCCAGAGGATCGCGCCTCCGTTCATGTCGATCGCCGTGAGGGTCCCGTACGGCGGGTTTGAGATGGGCAGCCCGTCCACCGTCAGGGTCCGGGACGCTGTGCGGTCGATGGCGTAGTCGGCCACGGTGGTGGCCGGGTTGGCCGGCGCGATCTTCAGCAGGCTGGCCTCCTCCGACGACTTCACGAACAGGACCGCGCTGGCGGGGTTTATCGCCACGCCGCCCCAGTTGCCGCCGCCGAGGATGCCCGGCATGGCGATGGTGCCTTCCATGGAAGGCGGCTCGTAGAGGGGACCGAAGCGGTAGCCGGCTGTGAGTTCTTCGGCGCGCTGCCGCAGCTCGGGCGTGAGGTCGATGAGGTTGTCGGGGGTAAACCCCTGACGTGCGAAGGGAGGCGGAGAGGTGGGGAAGGGCTGGGTGGCGGCGGCCACCTCGCCGGGCACGTCGCTCGGCGGGACGGGCCGCTCCTCGATGGGCCACACCGGCTCGCCGGTCTCCCGGTCGAAGGTGTAGACGAAGCCGGTCTTGCCGGCCACGGCCACCGCGTCGACTTCCCGGCCGTCCACCGTCACCGTGAGCAGCGCCGGGGCACCGGGCAGGTCAAAATCCCACAGCCCGTGGTGCACCGTCTGGAAATGCCACGCCAGCTCGCCGGTGCGCGCGTCCAGGGCGACCAGCGACTCCGCGTACAGGTTGTCGCCCAGGCGGTGGCCGCCGTAGTAGTCGTTGGACGGGGTGCCGATTCCCGCATACAGGAGCCCGCGCTCCTCGTCCACCACCATCGGCGCCCAGGCGTTGGTGTGCCCGGTGTAGTCCCAGCTGCCGTCCTCCCAGGTCTCGTTTCCGGGCTCCCCGGGCTGCGGGATCAGGTTGAACGACCACGCCAGCTCGCCCGTGTGCACGTCGAAGGCCTGCACGTTCCCCGGCGGATCGCGCGGGTAGACGAAGCCGTCCCACACCCCGTTGCCCACGATCACGAGGTCCTCGAAGACCACCGGCGGCGACGTCTGCGTGTAGTGCAGTCGGTTGGTGGGCCAGAGCAGCTGTTCGGTCAGGTCGATCTCGCCCCGGTGCCCGAACGACTGGATCGGTTCGCCGGTGGCGGCGTCGAGGGCGATCAGGCGCCAACGGGTGTTGAGGAAGATGCGCCGCTCGCCCGGCCCGCTCCACACCGCCACCCCGCGGTGCACGAAGCCGGTACCGTTGGGCGGCTGGCCCCATTCCACGGTGCGCGGGTCGTACTCCCAGTGAGGGCGTCCCGTGCTGCCCTCGAGCGCGATGACCCGGTTGTAGGCGGTGGTGAAGAAGAGTGTGTCGTTGAAGGCGAGGGGCGTCGTCTCGAAGTTGCCCGGACGCGTTTCCTGCCCGCGGATGGGTGACAGCGGTCCGGGAATCGGCTTCTCGCCCGTCTCCCAGCTCCATGCCAGCTTGAGTTCGCCCACATTCGCGGTCGTGATCTGGTCGAGCGGCGAGTAGCTGGATCCTCCCGCGTCGCGGCCGTAGGCGGCCCAGTCGCCGTCGCCGGGCGGCTGGGGCCGGGGGCCCGCGTCGGCGCAGGCGAAGAGGAGAAGAACGACGGGGTACGGGGAAGGGAGGCGCGGCAATCCCGACGAGAGATGTCTCATGGCGGTGATCGGTGAGGTTGGCGGCTTGTCGCTCCGGCGCGCCCGGAGCCCGCCCTAATCTCCGCCCGGCCTCTTGGGAAGGAAAGGCACCGAGTCGCCCTGGGCGACCATCCACTGCTCGAACTTCTGGTACCGCTGCCAGTAGCTGTCGGGCGGCGATCTGCGCCAGAAGACGCCCTCGATAGGCAGCAGATACGAGTCGTCGGGATCGTCCGCGAGCGGGCCGAACACCGCCCGTCCGCCCGCGTGCTCCACCGGCTCCGGGGTGCGGAAAAGCCACTGGGCGACCGCGATCGTCGTGTCCGGGCTGATGACCAGCGTGCCTTCCATCGATGGGTGGTCGTCGTCGCGCGCACAGAACACCAGCGTCACGCTCCCGTCATCATCGGCTTCGTCGGACCTGTCGAACAGGAAGCGATGCCGGTCGCCGAAGAACTCTCCCGAGAAGTGCGGGGCGAAATCCGCCTCCAGCGGAGGGTAGACCCAGGACGTGTACGACTGCTCGGGCGTGGATCTCCGGATCTGGTACGCGTACCCGTCGCGCTCGATGCGGCGCCGCCAACTGAAGCGGAGCAGGGAAGAGGAGCCGCGCTGGGCCACGGCCTCGCCCGCGGCCTGCACCGTTCCCACCTCGCCCTCCGGCAGGATTGACTCCACGGACGCCAGATAGGTGGCCACGCCCAGAGTGTCCAGGCCCTGGTTGTAGCGTGCGGCGGCGTGCTCCCACAGGCGGCGCGCATCGCGATCCTCGCCGCCGGCGCAACGGGCCCGTTCCGCGTCCACGATCAGCTCGGGAAGCGGAATGGGTTCACGGGTGAGGCGGATCTCGTAGGCGTCGACGCCATCCTCGATCTGGACCACCTCGGGATGGTATCCGAGCTGTCCCGCGTACAGGGCGCGAATCTGCCCCGTCATTTCGGCGGGGAACCGGAACGAGCCATCCTCGTTGGCCAGCCGGCCTCCGATCTTGCGGTCCGCCGCCCACGCCTCGATGGCGGCACCGGCGACGGGATCGCCCTCTTCGTTGAGGACGTAGCCCGTGATCTGGGCCCGCGCGGGGGACGCGGCGGCGAAGCCGAGCATCAGAAGGAAGAATGCGCTCAGCGCGTGGGCGGTTCCGGCCTGGGTACGGACATGCGCGAGCGGGATGCTGCGATGCGGCTGCCGCCGGACGAATGGGAGCTGGTCGATGGCCATCGGTGGTTCGGACGGGATCGGGACACGTGCTTGCTCTGTCTGTCTAATCGGATGGGCGGGCGCAGGTTCCGGTTGCCCTCCCTTGGCCGTACACTGTTGACGGTTCCTGCGACCCGTTGGACTGGAGGAATGCCATGAGAACCGGCGGCACGGCTGCGTTTCGTTCCAGAGCGGGATGGATGATGCTTCCGGCTCTGGTCCTTACCTCGTGTGGCAGAGCGGAACGGGAGAGGGAGGCTGCGGTGGAGGCGGCCGTGGAGGCGACCAGGGCCGCCACGGTGGCGGAGATCGAGCGAGCCTTGTCGCAGGCGCTTTCTCTCACCGACCGGGAGGCGGACCGGGCCAACGGTATCCTCTCGCCCCTCCCGGTGATGACGACGGCGCAGGAAAACGCGCTCCGCCGCTTCCTCAACGCGTCGCACGTGGCCCGCGCCCGCGAGCTGGGCGTGCGGGTAGCCGACCGCGCCGCCCGGGATTCCCTTGTCGCGGCCGGCCGGCTGATTCAGCTCGAGGACAGCACTGCCCACTGGATCGTTCGCCCCGGCACCTCACCCACGTACATGGTCCCGGAGGTGCCCGTCCTGCTCGAGGAGCTGGGCCGGCGCTTCCAGGAACGCCTAGCGGAGAGGGGGCTTCCGCCGTACCGCATCGAGGTCACGAGCGCCTTGCGCACGTCCGAGCGGCAGGCACGGCTGCGGGGCAGGAACCCGAACGCAGCCGCCGGCGTGAGCTCACACGAGTTCGGCACCACCGTCGACCTCTCCTACTCCGCGTTCGCACCCCCGGCCGAGCGGCCACCGGAGATTCTCGCCGGCGTGTCCGCCGAGTTCGCGCCGCACGTCGAACGATTCGTGGACCTGGCGCTGGAGTCGGTCTCGGGCCGCAAGTCCCGCGAACTGGGAGCCATCTTCAGCCGGGTGCTCCTGGAGGCGCAGTCCGAGGGGCTGGTCCTCGTGATCTACGAGCGGCAGCAGACGGTGTATCACATCACCGTCGGGCGGGCGTTGGTGGATTGAAGTGCCCTGAATTCGGGCATCCTTTCCATCGTCATCGCCGCCTCTGGCACGCATATGCCGGGACGCCGCCCGGGACCTCAGAAGATCCCCTTCGGCATGTGCATGCTGACCAGCATGTGGGGCACGTCCACCGTCTCGGAGATCTTCATGTCGCCGGCGATCGAGCAGAGCACGTAGGCTTCCTCGCGCGTGAGGCCGTGTTCGGCGACCAGGTAGTCGATCATGTAGCGGGTGGCCTTGCGGGCCGCCTCGTCGATGGTGGTGGCGAACCCGGTCACGGCGTAGAAGTCGTCGCTCTCGTACTGGGGCTCGACCATGCCGCGCGTGTTCTCCATGACCTCGACTTCGAAGACGACGCGCACCGGCGTCTCGATGGCGGAACCGGACACTTCGCCGTCTCCCTGGGCGGCGTGCGCGTCGCCGATCGAGAAGAGCGCCCCCTCGACCTGAACCGGGAAGTAGACCGTGGTCCCGGCGATCATGTGGCGGTTGTCCATGTTCCCGCCGTTGGTGCGGGGCGGGATGGTCACGAGCATCGAGTCGGTATCGGGCGCGACCCCCATGACCCCGGCGAACGGCGCCAGCGGGATCGTGATGTCGTCGTTGAAAGCCACTTCCGTGGCTCCCGGCTCCATCGGAAAGCCCCGGATCCAGGGCCCGGTGATCTCTTCGGCCAGGAACCCGAAGCCGGGGAAGATGCCCGCCCATCCCCAGCCCTGGACCTCGATCTCGTGCAGCGTCACCGCCAGGATATCGCCCGGGCTCGCCCCTTCCACGTAGATGGGCCCGGTGAGGGCATGGATCAGGTCGAAGTTGACGTTGGCCAGGTCCTCGGCGGTCGTCGCCTCGGTGATCTGACCGTCGGAAGCCTCCTTGGTGAACACCTCGACGACCGCTCCGGAGGGAACCGTGAGCTGGGGCGGGATGGTGGAACTCCAGCGATTATGGGAGTTCTCCGGGCCTAGTGTGTACTCGGGCGCCGGCGTCTCCGCGGCCGTCGGCGCTTCGGCAGATTGTTCCTCCGGAGGAGGCACGGCCTGGCAGGCAGCCAGGGCGAGAGGGATGCAGGGGGCGAAGGCTGCGGCGCGCCTGACCGAGCGCGAAATCGGCGTGACGAACATCGGGATGGCTCCTCGGAAGACGGTTGCGACGGGGTCCCGCGGGCTCGGGCGATTCGCTCCCGCGGTTGTGATCTTATACTTGATCGACCGTGGACTTCGCGCCATACGCCGCCCGCATGCGCGGCTCCTCACGCCCCCGACGAGGCACATGACCACGAGGATCCCACAATTCCAGCCCGGGGTCGTCTACATCTGGGAGGGGCGGCTGGATGTGCCTGACCGCATCACCGCCGCCGCCCGGCGGCTCCTCTCCGCGCGCGAACGCAAGCGCGCCGACCGCTTCGTCTATGATCGCCACCGCCGCCGGTACACGGTCGCCCAGGCCCACCTGCGCCGAGTACTGGGGCAGCTGACCGGCATCCCCGCGGAGACCGTCCGCTTCCACTACGAGGACAAGGGAAAACCCTTCCTGCCCGGCGGCCCATCCTTCAACCAGTCGCATTCAGAGGACCGGCTCATGATCGCCGTGGCCGGCTCGGGGCGGCTGGGCGTGGACATCGAGGAAAGGCGAACTGTGCGCCTCATGCTCGGTATCGCCGACAAGAACTTTGCCCGCGACGAGGCGGCCCGGCTGCATGCGGCCCCGGCGGACGAGCGGCGGCGGCTCTTCTTCCGCATCTGGACTCGCAAGGAGGCGTTCCTGAAGGCGCTGGGTTTCGGCCTCACACACCCGCTGAGGTCCTTCTCGGTGGATCCGACTCCCGGCGCCGCTCAGGGACTGCTGGCGGTCGAGGATCTGCCAGAGGATCCTCGGCGATGGCACATCGGTGGCGTTCCTTGCGCGGAGGGAGCCGAGGCCGCGCTGGCCGTGGACCACGCGGGGATCACGACCGAGCCTCTACCCTACGACGGGGACGGACTCGGATCAGCCCACGATTGAGGAACGCGGGGGCCGGCCGGCCTCGTGCCGGCCGACCCACCCGTGATCCCGCTACCAGTGCAGGGAGAAGTTGACCATGGCGCTGTGAGCGGGACCCGAGTCCGGCGCCCATGCGCTGCGGCCGGCCTCGATGTTCGCCGACAAACCGGGGCCGACGGTCAGACGGCCGCCCAACTGATAGCCGTACCTGCCCTGGCTCGATGCGTGTAGCGGCATGTTTGCGGCCTGCCCCGCCGTCCGGTACGCGCCGAGGTAGCCGGAGCCGGGCTGCTCGGACATGGCGAGCCTTGCGTACGGCATGAACACGGCCTTGCCGTCTCCCGCGCCGAATCCATAGCCGACCTCCGCGTTCAACCCTCGGCCTCCGTAGGTGTTGGCGGTCATCCCCGCCGCACCCTGCGCCCAGAGACGCGCCAGTCCGCTTGCCGTCGATCCCCAGGTCGGTCTCAGGCCGACGGAGAGTCCGCGTCCGTCGCCGCCCGGGTTGAAGTCGATCGATCCGCCGAGGCCCCATTCGTCGTAGCCGCTCTGTTCGTGCGTCAGCAGCGTCCGGCCATGCACCCGGATGGTGAGTCCCAGGTTGGGGTCCAGGAAGGTAAAGCCGCCGCCTGCCTCCATCCCGAGTCCGGACTCGGTGTCGCCGCCGTCGTACCGCATGCCGGCGCGCACTTGGGGCCGCAGCATCGCACCGGAGCCCGTCGTGAGTCCCGTCGAAGCCTCGAGGAGCATACGTACACGGCTGGCATCGGCAGTAAGCTCGCTTCGCCCCTCCACGGCTTCCGAGTTCATGCGCGCGAGAAAGGCGTCCGAGCGTAGCGCCAGTTCGAAACCGTCGGCGTCTTCGGAACGCACGAGATCTCCCTTGAACCCCACACCGCCCATCCGCATGGAGATGTTGCTCTCCGGGTCCTCCTCACCTCCGCCCGCGACCTCCAGCCTTCCGGTGCCGTAGCCGAGCACACCCCAGGTCAAGACCCGGTCGTTGATTGCAAGCCGGGCATAGGGGAAGCCGCTGGTGAGACTGCTGGAAACCTCGCCCGCATCGTCCTGGCCCGGTCGCCCAAGCTCGAAATTGCCCGACCCGCTGCTGTGCGTCACCGCAAGGCCGGTCACCACCGGGCCGAGCTCGTAGTCGGCGCCGAGGGCGGCGGTCCTGACTTCGCCGTCGCCGAACCCTCCCCCCTCCTCGTGGTTGAACCGCAGGATCTCTCCGCCTCCCCACAGGGAGTAGCCGCCGCCGGACCCGCCGGACGAGAGCTGGAAGGAGCTGCCGCCGAACAGCCCGCCGGCGGACATCGGGAGCAGGATCGACGGTCCGGCCACCCCGGCGCTCGCGAGGGTGTTCGGGTCGAGGAGCGCGCCGAAATCAAGCGTCCGCCCACCCACCTCGACGAAGTCCTCCTGCCGGTAGGGGGTTGAGACGCGGTTTCCGATCATCTCCATCGTCTGGCTGGCCACCGACCTGCCGAACCGCTGGAGCCAGTCCGCCGCCGCCGCTTCCGCTTCGGCGGTGGAGAAGTTCCGGTAGAACCCGGCTCCGACGATGAACTCGATGTCCTGGAAGACGGGCAGGTCGCTCGTTATCGAGACGGCGTAGCTCACCTTGGGGCTTCCCGTGTCCTCGTCTCCCTGTACCGTCGGGTCGTCCCAGAAATACTCGACGAATCCTCCGCCCCCCTGGGCTACGGCGATGACGTCCCTTACGAACGGCCGTCCCTGGAAGTCCGTGTTGTCCAGAACGGTTCGGCCTTCCCGCCAGGGGTCGGCGCCGTGGAAGATGACGTATCCCTCGGGAGTGAAGACGAAGAGATAGACGGGGCCGGACCTGAAGTGCCCGCCGTCCTCTCTCATCACCGTCTTCCATTCGCTCCCGCGCTCGAACCCGACCTGCCCGACGAGTTCGATCAACCAGTCCACCGAGCCGTGCACGAACTCCCTGAGGGTTGCCCGGTCAACCACGTCGGCGGCCGACAACGCGGGCAGCGGGACGTCGGGGAGCGGCTCGCCGGCATGCGCGAGATTCTGGAAGTATCCGCCCACCACGACCAGATCCACCCCGGCCACCATGGAGTGGTACTGCAGCGCGTAACTGTCCTTGCACGGGGTGTCGGTTGCGTCCAGCGGATCGTCCCAGCACCACTCCACGAATCCACCTCCGGCGGCACCCGCGGCCAGCATCTGCTCGACGACTCTGGTACCCCGGTCGTCGACCACCCCGAGCACGTTCTTGCCGTCGATGTGGGGGTCTTCACCGTGAAGGAATACCTGTCCATCCAGGGTCATCAGGATCAGGTACATGTTGCCCACGTTCCAATCGCTGCCTTCCCTGCGGAAATCGCTCACGAGCTGCGAACCCGTGTTGATGTCGGTGACCATGCTGAATTCCGAGGTCGCCCAGGTCACGAAGCCCCGGAGCGTCTCGCGGTCCACGACCTGGCCAGCGGTGACTTTCGGCACCTGCGCGTGTGCCTGGTGCGAACCGGGAAGGGTGGAGGCGAGGACCACGAGCGCGGTCATGAACAGGTGCTGCGGGGTTCGCATGACGGCCTCCCGTACCGGAGGAACACGAAACGGATGTTTGCGACAAAATACGTGTGGAAGGCGACAAAACAACCACAATGGCTCTGAAAACGGGATACGCTACGCCCGAAAAACGGAGTGCGCTACGCCCTTAGAACGGCGTGCGCTACCCTAACTGAAGAACGGGTTCTCCCCGGCCTGGTGGTCGGTCACGTCGTGAATCGCCGTGACCTCGGGAACGGACTGGTGGATCATCCGTTCCACGCCCTGACGCAGCGTCAGGCGCGACATCGCACATCCCTGGCACCCGCCCATCATCTCCAGATAGATCTCGGTGTCCTGGACGTCCACAAGCCGGATCTCGCCGCCATGGGCCGCGATGGACGGATTCACCTGGCTGTTCAGCAGGTCGGTGACGCGCTCGGCGATCGGGCCCTTGGGTGTTCCGGTGCCGCGGCCATCGGCTTCGGGCGAGGTCTTCACCTCGAAACCGCTCTGGTTCAGTTCGTCGATGAAGTCGACCGTGGCGCCCTTCAGACGGGGGGCGCTGGTGCTGTCGACGAACACCGTGAACCCGCCTCCGTCCACCGTGACGTCGTCGTCGCCGAGGTCGGCGCTTCCCACCAATGTCAACTCGAAACTGGGCGCGACGGGACTCCCGTCCATCTTCACCCGCAACGCCTGCTCTCCGTCGGGCTCGTCTCCCATGAAGGAGAGCACCATTTCGCGAGCTTTGTCCGTGAAGGTCAACATCGTATTCGGCATCCTTGCGTGCAGGGCCTTGCGGCTCCGTGTTCCCCCGAGGGTGAGACTGACCGCGCATCCGGAGGAGACCCGCGCGGGTCCGACGCGTTCCGGCGTCCTGCGGCCAACCCCGAAATATGGCCCGGGCTCGGGTGGAAGCAACAGTCCCGTCGGTTGCTGGCCCGCCGCGCCTTGCCGATATTCCGGCCCGAACCCACTGGTGGCTTTCCGGCGGATCGTCCGACGGCGCGGGCGTGAACGTCTCTCATACAGCGTGATACAACAGGGTACAAACTGCTATGTCTCAACTGGATAGCATGGACAAGCTCGTCTCGCTGACCAAGCGTCGCGGGTACGTTTTCCAGTCTTCGGAGATCTACGGCGGCACCGGATCGGTGTGGGACTACGGGCCGCTGGGCATCGAACTGAAGCGCAACATCAAGGAGGCCTGGTGGAGCGCGATGGTGCACCAGCGCGACGACGTCGAGGGGATCGAGGCGGCCATCCTCATGCATCCGCGCGTGTGGGAGGCGTCGGGGCACGTGGACGGCTTCACCGATCCGCTGGTCGAGTGCAAGGTGTGCAAGAAGCGCTTTCGCGCCGACGAGCTGGAGGGTGCCCGCTGCGGCAGGAAGCCGAGCAAGGCGCCGGGCGCGTTCAAGGCCTGCGAGCTCGGCGAGCCCAGGCTGTTCAACCTCATGTTCAAGACCTTCATGGGACCGGTGGAGGAGGCCGCGGCCACCGTCTACCTGCGTCCCGAGACGGCGCAGGGCTCCTACGTCAACTTTCTCAACGTGCAGACCACCGCGCGCCAGAAGGTGCCCTTCGGCGTGGCCCAGATCGGCAAGGCGTTCCGGAACGAGATCACGCCCGGGAATTTCATCTTCCGGACCCGCGAGTTCGAGCAGGCCGAGATGCAGTTCTTCGTCACCCCGGGGACCGACGAGGAATGGTTCGAGCACTGGCGCGATGCGCGCATGGAGTTCCACACCGGGACGCTGGGGATACGCGCCGAATCGCTTCGCTTCAGCGAGCACGGCCCCGACGAGCTGGCGCATTACGCCAAGCGTGCGGTCGACATCCAGTACGAGTTTCCCATCGGCTGGAAGGAGCTGGAGGGCATCCACAACCGCACCGACTTCGACCTGGGGCGGCACCAGCAATACTCCGGCAAGAAGATGCGCTACGTGGAGCCCGGGGGCGGGGGCCGCTACATCCCCTACGTCGTCGAGACCGCCGCGGGGGTCGACCGCATGCTGCTGATGGTGCTCTCGGACGCGTATTACGAGCAGGACGTCGGCCGTGACCGGCGCACCGTGCTCGGCATCCACCCGCGCCTGGCGCCGGTGAAGGCGGCGATTTTCCCGCTGGTGCGCAAGGACGGCCTGCCCGAGATCGCGACCCGGCTGCACGACGCCTTCAAGGCCGCGGCCGTCCCGAGCTTCTACGACGCGGCCGGCTCCATCGGACGCCGCTACCGCCGCCAGGACGAGGCGGGCACCCCCTGGTGCATCACCGTGGACGGCCAGACGAACGAGGATGGAACCGTCACCGTGCGCGACCGCGACACCCTTGAGCAGGTGCGCGTGAACGCGGACGGCGTGATAGACTACCTGCGGGAACGGCTGGCGCGCTGAGGCGTCGGTGAAGCCGAGGGAGCGCGGATCCGGGACACACGTCCCATTCGCGGGGACCATCGCCGGAACACGGGAGAATAGTTGATGGCATCCAGGTCAGAGGTTTTCAGCTCGCGCTGGGGCATGCTGCTGGCGATGCTGGGGATGGCGGTCGGCACCGGAAACATCTGGCGCTTCCCGCGCATCGCGGCCTCCAACGGGGGCGGCAACTTCCTGGTGGCGTGGGTGTGCTTCCTGCTCCTCTGGTCGGTGCCGCTCCTCATCCTCGAGTTCGGAATGGGGAAGGGCGTGCGCAAGGGGCCGATCGGGGCGTTCGCCACCACCCTCGGGCCGAAATTCGGCTGGATGGGCGCGTGGGTCGCGTGGGTCGCGACCGCGATCATGTTCTACTACAGCGTGGTCATGGGGTGGACGCTGCGGTTTCTGTGGGCCTCGATCACGCGCGAGATTCCCACCGAAGTGCCCGATGCCTTCTGGAACTCCTTCGCCGCCACGCCCTCGGCGATGATCACGCACGCCATCGCCCTGGGCATGGGCGTGTTCGTGGTGTCCAGGGGGGTGAAGGGCATCGAGACCGCCGCCCGTTTCCTGATCCCCAGCCTCATCATCCTGGTGGTCGTGCTCGCCATCCGGGCCGTCACGCTCCCGGGCGCCTCCGCAGGCCTCGCGTTCCTCTTCACCCCGAACTTCAGCGAGCTGGCCGACTACCGCATCTGGCTCGAGGCGCTGACCCAGAACGCGTGGGATACGGGCGCGGGGTGGGGTCTGGTGCTCACGTACGCCATCTACATGCGAAAACGGGAAGACACCGCGCTCAACGCCTTCGTCATCGGCTTCGGCAACAACTCGATGTCGCTGCTGGCGGGAATCATGGTGCTGTGCACGGTCTTCTCGGTGATGCCGGACGCGGCCAGCCAGATCGTCGGGGCGGGGAACGAGGGCATCACCTTCATCTGGGTGCCGCAGCTCTTCGCGCTGATGCCCGGCGGCCAGTTCTTCATGATCCTCTTCTTCATGGCGCTGGTGTTCGCGGCATGGACGAGCCTGGTGGCCATGATCGAACTCGCGAGCCGGGTTCTGCGCGACGCCGGGATCGAGCGCAAGCGAGCCGTGGGCATCGTCGGCATCGCGGCGCTGGTTTGCGGAATCCCGAGCGCGCTCAACATGGACTTCTTCCACAACCAGGACTGGGTCTGGGGTGTGGGGCTCATGCTCTCGGGCTTCTTCTTCGCCTTCGCAGTGCTGCGCTACGGAGTGACCGAGTGGCGCCGCAAGTTCATCAACACGGGTGATTCCGACATCCACATCGGAGCCTGGTGGGACTGGGCGATCCGGCTCGTGATCGTCGAGGCCGCGGTGCTCATGGTGTGGTTCCTGTGGAGCGCCCGGGGCGAGAGCTTCGCGGAGACCTGGACGCTGTTCAGTCCGTACAACGTCGGAAGCGTGATCATCCAGGCAGCGGTGGCGATCCTCATCCTGTGGATGCTCAACAGGCTGATCACGCGGGCAACGCTCGAAGGGAGCGGTGGTTCAACCGGTTGACCTCGGGCGGGCCGATGGTTGTCCGGGTACGGCAAGGCGATGAGGTTTCGCGAGTTCGAGAGGGCCGCGCGGCGCGCCTTTGGCGAGATTCCGGAAGAGTACACGAGCGGGCTGGACGGGCTCTCGGTGCGCCAGGAGGCGCTCCCGCATCCGGTGTTCCCGGACATCTACACGCTGGGCATGTGCTCGACGGAGTCGTATCCGTCGGACTGGCAGGGGCCCGAGACCACGCGCTCGGTGGTGGCCCTCTACTACGGCTCGTTCCGTGAGCTGTCCCGGCTCGATCCCGGCTTCGACTGGGAGGGCGAGCTGTGGGAGACCCTCACCCACGAGGTTCGGCACCACCTCGAGTCGCTCGCGGACCAGGATGAACTCGGCGGCGTCGACTACGCCATGGAAGAGTCATTCAAGCGGAGCGACGGGCTCGATTTCGATCCCTGCTACTATCAGTCCGGGGATGAGATCGCCCCCGGCGTCTTCCGCGTCGAGACCGATTTCTTCATCGAGCAGGAGTGGACCGAGGAGCGGCTTGCGCGGGCTGGTGAGGTGGGCTTCGACTGGCGCGGCGAGGGTTTTCGCATCGATGCGCCCGAGCGCCTGGGGGATGCCCACTTTGTCTGGATCGACGGTGTGGATTGCGGACCGGGAGAGCTTCAGCTTGTGCTGGTGCGCAAGCGAAGGTGGTGGGAGGCGTTCCTGAAGCGGCCCGCGCAGGAACTGTGGGAGTCGGAGGCGGTCGCGCGCCGGACGGGAGGCGCTTCCGCCCCGGTCCCGGATCCCGGCAGGCCCGCTGATCCGCGATGAGGATTCACGACCGCTACGCCCGCGTCACTCCGTACGAGATGGCCCTCCCGGGCCGCGCCTTCGCGGAGGAGCGCTTCGAGCTGATCCGCGAGGAGGCGGACGGGCGGGGCGTGGACATCTGGGACCCGGGCGCCTTCAGCATGCTCGAACAGTCCCGGCGCGCGATCGCCGACATCCGCGTCGAGGACGACAATCCGGTCCTGTTCGTGCAGTACGGCGTCATCCTCTTTCATGCCTTTCATTTCTGGAGCGCCGGGGAGCACCTGTACCTGATGGGGAACGAAGCCGCCCACCAGTTGACGCGCGCCGGCCTGCCTGCCGCGCCCGAGGACTGGGCCTTCGCGGCGCCCTCGCGGGCCGGCTACGTGCAACTGCCGCACTACCTGTTCTGGGCGCGTCCCGAGGCCGGCGGCCCCGCCGAGGCGCTCGACGGCTTCTTCTGGGCGCTGACCCCCGCTCATCGCCTGCACCTGATGGTGGCGAGCGGCATGCGGGCGGACCGTCCCGGGCTGGGGGTCATGCCCGTCCCGGAGATTCCCGGGGAGGAGGCGAGCCGGTGGGCCGCCGCGACCGTGCGCGAGCGGGGCGACGACTTCGCGAGTACCTTGCCGGGCGGCGAGGACCTCTGCTCGATCGAGACGCTCGGGGAGGTGGTGAAGCTGGCGGGGCGACTGTTCTGGCAGCTTGAGCGGGGATTGCTGCACGCCGGTGCAATCATCAAGCGTGATGAAGCCGGCTTGGGCGCGCGGGAGGGAGACGCCGACCCGGGCTCGTCCAGCCGCGCGCCTCTCGCGAGCACCTTGCCCTGGCGGCTGATCACAACCGCGGAGGCGCCATGAGGGAGTCGGTCAAGGCGAGGAAGGAGCGGGCCGCCCGCATCTATGACCTGCTCGTCGAGTGCTACCCGGACGCGCATTGCGCCCTTCACCACCGCAACCCCTACGAGCTCGCGGTCGCGACCATCCTGTCCGCTCAGTGCACCGACGAGCGGGTGAACAAGGTGACGCCCGCCCTGTTCGAGCGCTATCCGGAGGCGTTGGACCTGGCCGGGGCACGCCAGAGCGAGCTGGAGGAGCTCATCCATTCCACCGGCTTCTTCCGCAACAAGGCAAAGAACCTGATCGGCATGGCGACGGCAGTTGCGGAAATACACGGAAACGAGCTGCCGCGTAACATGAAGGAGCTGGTGGCGCTGCCGGGCATCGGCCGCAAGACCGCCAACGTCATCCTCGGCAACGCCTTCGGGATCGACGAGGGGGTGGTCGTGGACACGCACGTGAAGCGTCTCGCGAACCGGATGAGCTTCACCCGCTACCCGGATCCCGTGCGCATTGAGCGCGACCTCATGAAGCTCTTCCCGCGCGAGCGCTGGACACTTCTCGCCCATCTCCTGATCTTCCACGGCCGCCAGGTGTGCGCGGCCCGAAAACCCCGCTGCGAGGAGTGCGCGCTGTCGCGCCTGTGCCCTTCGTCGAGCGTGTGAACCCACCCAACCAAGGACGACGCCCGATGCCCAGCCGCCAGGACGCGCTGGCCCTGCTGCACGAATGGGTCGACAACGAGGGGCTAAGGAAGCACATGTACGCGGTCGAGGCCGCGGTGCGCTTCTACGCCCGCAAGTACGGAGCCGACGAGGAGACCTGGGGCCTGGCCGGCCTGCTTCACGACCTGGACTGGGAAAAGCACCCGGACGAGCACCCGCACCGCGGGGTTGCCCGCCTGCGCGACGACGGCTACCCGGAGGAGGTCATCCACGCCGTGCTGGCGCACGGATACCCGGACCTCACGGACGTCCCGCCGGAGACCGACCTCGACAAGGTCCTGTGCGCGTGCGACGAACTGAGCGGGCTGGTCTACGCCTGCTGCCTGGTCCGTCCCAACGGCATCGATGACCTCAAGCCCAAGTCGGTGGCCAAGAAACTGAAGGACAAGTCCTTCGCCGCCGGGGTGCACCGCGGGGAAGTGGCGCGCGGGGTAGAACTCATCGGGATTCCGCGGCCCGAGCACATCCAGAACGTCATCGACGGCATGAGGACGGTCGCCGACGTGCTGGAAGTGCGTGCCGAGGACCTGGCGGCGCGCAGGCGGGCCAAGCTGAGAGCCGGTTGAGCTCTCGCCGCCCGCTTCGGTCCGGGCTCGCGGTCATCGGCTTTCTCCCGGCTGAGCGCGCGATTGCCGGGTTGCTTCCGGCTGGGCGCGCGGTCACTTTACGGAGACCCGCTCTCACCCCAACTCCCTCCATGGAGCCCACTCTTTGACGACGGCTACCTGGGTCACGATGATCGTGATCGGCGCGTTCGTTTGGGGCGGCTTCGCCCTGGTGCTCTCCAAGGCCGTGCGCACGGAATCGGAGAAGTCAGAAGCCGAACGTGCCTAAGCGGACCGACCTCGAAAACATCCTCATCCTGGGATCCGGGCCGATCGTCATCGGCCAGGCCTGCGAATTCGACTACTCCGGGACGCAGGCGGTCCGCGCGCTGAGGGAAGAGGGCTACCGGGTCGTGCTGGTCAACTCCAATCCGGCGACCATCATGACCGACCCGGAGCTGGCCGACCGCACCTACATCGAGCCCCTCACCGCCGAGTGGGTGGAGCGGGTCATCGAGCGCGAGCGCCCCGACGCGCTGCTTCCCACCATGGGCGGCCAGACCGCGATCAACATCGCGATGGAGCTGGAGCAGGCGGGCGTTCTCGAGCGCTACGGGGTCGAGCTGATCGGCGCGAACGCCCGCTCGATCTCGATGTGCGAGGACCGCGAGGAGTTCACGCTGGCCATGCGCCGCATCGGGCTGGAGGTGCCCGCGGGCGGAGTGGCCGGTTCCATGGAACAGGCGCGCGCCCTGGTGGCCGGAACCGGCTATCCGGCGATCATCCGTCCCGGCTTCACCCTGGGCGGCACCGGGGGCGGCATCGCCTACAACGCCGAGGAGTTCGACGACCTGGTGCGCCGGGGGCTGGACGCCTCGCCCATCACCCAGGTCCTCATCGACCGCAGCGTGATCGGGTGGAAGGAGTACGAGCTGGAGGTGGTGCGCGACGCCTCCGACAACGTGATCGTGGTGTGCTCGATCGAGAACTTCGATCCAATGGGCATCCACACCGGCGACTCGATCACGGTGGCTCCCGCCCAGACTCTCGCCGACGTGGAATACCAGACGATGCGCGACGCCGCCATCGCCGTCATCCGCGAAATCGGCGTCGAGGCCGGGGGCTGCAACATTCAGTTTGCGGTGAATCCCGACGACGGCGAACTGCTCGTGGTGGAGATGAATCCGCGGGTCTCGCGCTCCTCCGCGCTCGCCTCCAAGGCCACCGGTTTTCCCATCGCGCGCGTGGGCGCCAAGCTCGCGGTGGGCTTCGTGCTCTCGGAGCTTCCCAACGACATCACCCGCACCACGCCCGCCTCCTTCGAACCGGTGCTCGACTACGTGGTGACCAAGTTTCCGCGCTTCGCCTTCGAGAAGTTCCCGGAGACGGATGGCGTGCTCGGGGTGCAGATGCAGGCCGTGGGCGAAACCATGGCCATCGGGCGCACCTTCCGGGCTTCGTGGCAGAAAGGGTTGCGCGGCCTTGAAGTCGGGCGTGCGGGATGGACCGCAGGAAAGTCGCTGGCCGACGACGGGTTGGAGAGCGACGACCGCGCGAGCCTGCTTGCGGCGTTGCGCATCCCCACTGCGGAGCGTCCGTTCCAGTTGAGGCGTGCGCTGGCAGCGGTGCTGCGGGGTGGGGAGGGGGCCGGAACCGAGCCGCCCCTGACCCTCGGCGATGTCCATCGCGCCACCGGCATCGACCCCTGGTTCCTCGACCAGCTGATGCAGGTGATCGAAGACGAGCAGGAATACGCGGGCGCCGCCCGGGTGACGCCGGCCCATCTGCGCGCGATGAAGCGGGACGGCTTCTCGGACCGGCAGCTGGCCGCCCTTCGCGGCGAGACGGAGGCGGAGGTGCGGGCGCGCCGGCATGCCCTGGACATCCGGCCGACCTACAACGTGGTGGACACCTGCGCGGGCGAGTTCCCGGCCGCGACGCCCTACTACTACTCGTCGTACGAGGACGAGGACGAGTCCGACCCGACGGACCGCGACAAGGTCCTCATCCTCGGGAGCGGTCCGAACCGCATCGGCCAGGGGATCGAGTTCGACTACTGCTGTGTCCAGGCCGTGCTCGCGCTGCGCGAGGCGGGCTACGAAACCATCATGGTCAACTCCAACCCGGAAACCGTCTCCACCGACTTCGACGTCTCCGACAAGCTCTACTTCGAGCCGCTGACGCTGGAGGACGTGCTGGAGATCGTCGAGCGCGAGAAGCCGATCGGCGTCGTGGTGCAGCTGGGCGGCCAGACCCCGCTCTCGCTGGCGCAGGGACTGGCCGAGGCGGGCGCCCCCATCCTGGGCACGCCGGTCGACGCCATCGACCGGGCCGAGGACCGCGGGCGCTTCGAGCGCCTGTGCCGCCGGATCGGCGCGGCCGTGCCCCCCAATGGGGTGGCCGCCAGCGTCCAGGAGGCGGTGGAGGTCGGGCGCCGGGTGGGCTACCCGGTGCTGGTGCGGCCGAGCTACGTCCTTGGGGGGCGGGCGATGCACATCGTGTACGACGAGGCCTCGCTGCGGAGCTACTTCGTCCGGGCGATGGAGGCCGCGCCGGAGCACCCGGTCCTGATCGACCGTTTTCTGGAGGACGCCTTCGAGGCCGACGTGGACGCGCTCTCCGACGGCGTCGACGTCGTGATCGGCGGCATCATGCAGCACATCGAGGAGGCCGGCATCCACTCCGGGGATTCCGCCTGCGTCCTGCCCCCCTACCTGCTGACGGGCGCCGAGCTCGAGGAGATGCGCGAGCTGACCCGGCGCTTCGCGCTTGAGCTGGGCGTGATCGGGGTCATGAACGTGCAGTACGCCATCCGCGACGGGCGGGTCTACGTGCTGGAGGTGAACCCGCGCGCTTCGCGCACCGTGCCGTTCGTGGGGAAGGCCACCGGGGTCCCGCTGGCGCGCCTGGCCGCGCGCGTCATGGCGGGCGAGCGGCTCGCCGACCTGAACGTGCCCGGGGAGCCTTCGGTTCCCGGGGTGGCGGTAAAGGAGGCGGTGTTCCCCTTCAACCGCTTCGACGTCGATGTGCTCCTCGGACCCGAGATGCGCTCGACCGGCGAGGTGATGGGCTTCGATGACTCGTTCGGGATGGCCTTCGCCAAGGCGCAGACCTCCGCCGGCAACCATCTGCCCGAGGGCGGCGGCACGGTGATCATCACGGTCAACGACTCCGACAAGCCGACCGTTACCCCGCTCGCGCGCCGCTTCCACGACCTGGGATTCCGCATCCTGGCCACTGCGGGCACTTGCGCGTACCTGAACCGGCTGGGCGTGCCTGCGGAGCGCATCTTCAAGGTGAACGAGGGCCGCCCCGACATCGTGGACATGATCGTGAGCGGCAGGGCTCAGTTGCTGGTGAACACCCCCCTGGGCAAGAAGTCGCAGTACGATGACTTCAGGATGCGGCGGGCCGCCATCACCAACGGCGTTCCGTACCTCACCACCATGTCGGCGATGACCGCGGCGTGCGATGCGGTAATCGCGCTGCGGTCGCGCGCGCCGGAGGTGAGGAGCCTGCAGGACCGCCTGGCGCCATCCGGCAACGGCAACCGGACAGCGCCGCCGCCCGCTGCGCCCGCCGATCTGGTAGCGGCCGGTCAGGACGCGGCCGGCTGATGGCGGACGGTCCGCCCACCGCCTTCTACCTGCACTCCGACGCCCCCCTGCACGACACGGGGTGGGGCCACCCCGAGCATCAGGGCCGGCTGCGCGCCCTGGCGTCGACGGTGGGCCGCAACCTGCTCACCCTCCACGACCGGGTGGAACAGCGCGACGCGCGCCCGGCCACCGAGGAGGAGCTCCTCCGGGTGCATACTCCCGACCACGTGGAACGCGTCCGCAGGGCGGTGGCGCGCTCGCGCAAGGAGGGGCTGGTGCGGTTGGACCCGGACACGGTGGTCTCGCCCGCCTCGTGGGGTGCGGCGACCGGGAGCTCGGGCGCGGCGATCGCGGCGGCCGAGGCGGTCGCCGCCGGCACGGCCCGGGCCGCCTTCGTGGCCAGCCGCCCGCCCGGCCATCACGCCACCGCGGACACCGCCATGGGCTTCTGCCTGTTCAACCACGTGGCGGTCGCGGCCCGCCACCTGCAGGCCCGCGGCCTCGCCGAGCGGGTGCTGATCGTCGACTGGGACGTCCACCACGGCAACGGCACCCAGGACATCTTCTACGAGGACGGGACGGTCTTCTACCTGTCGCTGCACCAGTCTCCCCACTACCCGGGCACGGGCGCCTTCCAGGAGCGGGGCAGCGGACCCGGCCTGGGCGCCACCCTCAACCTGCCCCTGCGCGCGGGCACGCCCCCGGCGACCTGGCACGAGGTGTTCGACGAGGCGCTGGCGAAGGTCGTGGCGGGCTTCGTGCCCGACTTTGTCCTGGTTTCGTCCGGTTTTGACGCCATGGCCGGCGATCCGCTGGGCGGGATGCTGCTCGAGCCCGAGGACTTCCACCGCATGACGCGGCGGGTCATGGATCTGGCGGCCGAGCACGCCGCCCGCCGGGTCGTGGCGCTGCTTGAGGGAGGGTACGACCCGGCGCGCACGGGAGATGGGGCGGTCGCGGTCATTCAGGGGTTGGCGGGCCTGGGGATGCGATGATGCCGCCTGCACGAGGGGACACCCGGGTCTGGCCACGCCGGGCGAAGCCCGCCCATGTCGCTCTTGTTGAATCGCTCGCGGGCGGCTTCTACTATTCGCGGCCCGCAGAACCCGGCCGGACGTCATCCCCCGCGGGGGGATATCCGCGCCGCAACCCACCCCCCTACGGGAGGACCCCTTGGCCGACAGCCCCCTTCTGACCCGCGAGGGCGTCGAACAGGTGCAGGCGGCGCTCGCCGACATGAGGCTGCACGGCTGGCTGCTCTTCGAGTTCCACGGCCAGAACCCCATCGCCGCCTCCATGGTCGGGCTCGGCTGGAACACGCGCCGCTCCTTCACGCTCGTCCCCGACCGCGGCGATCCGGTGGCGCTGATTCACGCCATCGAGGGGTCGTCGTGGCGGCACTGGCCCTGGCGCAAGCGCGTCTATTCCTCGTGGCGCGAGATGGAGTCGGCGCTCGCCGATCTGGTGCGTGGCCGCCCCCGCCTCGCCATCGAAACTTCCCCGGGCTCGGCCATCCCGTACCTGGACCGGGTTCCCGGGGGGATGATGGAGCTGCTTCGGGCCGTGGGGGTGGATCCGGTAAGCTCGGGCGATCTGGTGTCGCTCTTTCACTCGCGATGGACGGCCGGGCAACTGGTCGCCCACCGCCGCTCCGCCGCCGTGACGGCCCGCGTCGCGCGGGAGGCCTTCGAGCACGCCGCCGCTGCCGTGGAGGCCGGGGAGCCCACTACCGAGGGCGCGCTCTCGGACTGGATCCGCGCGCGCCTGGGCGCCGGCGGGCTCACCGAGGAAGTCGACTGTATCGTCGCCATCGGCCCGCGCGCCGCCGACCCCCACTACGCGCCCGTGGGCCAGGGCGAGCCGATCCGGCGAGGCGATCTCCTGCTCATCGACCTGTGGGGCAAGCCGACGGCCGAAGACATCCCCGCCGACCAGACCTGGATGGGCTACCTGGGCGCCAGGCTCCCGCGGCGCACGCGCAAGATCTGGGAGGCGGTGCGCGATGCCCGCGACGCAGCGATCGAGTTCCTGCGCGAACGCGCGGCCGCGGGCGACGAGGTGTGCGGCTACGAGGTGGACGACGTCTGCCGGCAGCTCATCCGCAAACGCGGCTACGGGCGCCACTTCGTGCACCGCACCGGGCACTCCATCGACGTCGACCTCCACGGAAGCGGCCCCAACATCGACAACCTGGAGACGCGCGACACCCGCCTGCTGCTCCCGGGGATCGGCTTCTCCATTGAACCGGGCATCTACGTGTCCGACGACATCGGTGTGCGCAGCGAAGTGGACGTTCATCTCGGCGAAAACGGACCCGAGGTGACCACGCCCGATCCCCAGGAGGAGGTTTTCCTCCTGCTCGACCGCTGACGGGCCGAAAGGGCTCCGCGCGCCGCCGGTAGTGCCGTCCCGCGTCGAGGTCGCGCTCCCGCTTCCCGTCGACCAGACCTTCACCTACGCCCTGGGTCCGGACGCGCCGCGGCCGGCGCCGGGCACCCGCGTGCTCGTGCCCTTCCACAGGGCGAAGCGGGTCGGATGGGTGGTCGGTCCGGGACGCCCCGGCTCCGGCAAGCTGCGCCTGCGCCGCATCTCCAGGATCCTCGAGGAGGAACCGTCGCTCCCGCCGGGGCTCCTCGAGCTCGCCCGCTGGATGGCCGCGTACTACATCGCTCCGCTGGGGCTTGTCCTGCGCGCGGCGCTCCCCTCGATGCTCAGCGGGACGGGCCGGGGGCCGGGGACGATGGCGCGCACCCGGAAAGTCGCCCACATCGCGCGCTGGCTCGAGTCGCTCGCCGAGCGGGACGACGCCTTCGCGCGCGCGCCGCGCCAGAAGGCCGCCTACGAGTTTCTGGAGCGCGCCGCCGGATCGATGGCGCTTGCCTCGCTCCTCGACCAGGGCATCGGCCGGGGCGTGGTGAAGGCTCTGGAGAAGAAGGGCATCGTCGAGGTCCGCGACCAGGAGGTCGTGCGCGACCCGTTCGCCTCCACCGATCCGGAGCCGCCTCCCGACCTGACGCCCAATCCCGCCCAGGCCGCCGCGCTGAGGCGGCTCGTGTCCGCGCTGGACGCCCCGGCGCCGCGGCCCGTTCTGCTCCACGGCGTCACCGCCTCCGGCAAGACCCTGGTCTATATCGAGCTCCTGAAGGAGGTCGTGGACGCACGCGCCAGGTCCGCCATCGTGCTCGTGCCGGAGATCTCGCTCACGCCCCAGACCGTGACCCGCTTCCGCGCGCATTTCGGCGACCGCGTCGCGGTGCTTCATTCGGGGCTCTCCGAAGGGGAGCGCTACGACGCGTGGCGACAACTGCGCTCGGGGGCCCGGCGCATCGCCATCGGCGCCCGCTCGGCCATCTTCGCGCCCCTCCCCGACCTTGGCGCCATCATCGTGGACGAGGAGCACGAAGGCAGCTACAAGCAGTCCGACGCCCCCAGGTACCATGCCCGCGACGTGGCCATCATGCGGGCCCGCCAGGATGGCGCGCTGTGCCTGCTGGGCAGCGCGACCCCGTCGCTCGAGAGCTGGTCGAACCAGATCGGCGGCAAGTTCGAGCTGCTGCGACTTCCGGAGCGTGCCACCGGGGGCTCGCTGCCCCCCGTGCGCGTCGTGGACCTTCGCGAACCCGCTGCCGAATCCGCCTCGAACCCGCGCAACAGTGGCCAGCCCGCGCGCCCCTCGACCACCGGCCGCACCGTGCTCTCGCCCGAACTGACCGGCGCCATCCGCCTCCGTCTGGAACGTGGCGAGCAGTCAATTCTGCTGCTCAACCGGCGCGGATACTCGACCTTCTTCCAGTGCCGGGAATGTGGGGAGGTGCCGGTATGCGCGGCCTGCTCGGTGTCGCTCACCTTCCACCGCGCCACCGGGCGGCTGCTCTGCCATCACTGCCGCTACGAGGAGCGCGTTCCGGACCGCTGCCGCCGCTGCGAATCCCGCGCCCTTTCCCGCCGGGGCCTCGGCACCGAGCAGGTGGAGCGCGTCGTGACCGAGTCCTTCCCCCGGGCCCGGGTCGCGCGCATGGACGTGGACACGACCGCGCGCAAGTGGGCGCACAGCGAGATCCTGGGACGCGTGGGCCGCGGCGAGGTCGACATCCTGCTCGGGACGCAGATGATCGCCAAGGGCCTCGATTACCCGCGTGTGACGCTGGTCGGGGTGGTGGATGCCGATGTCGGCCTGCACCTGCCGGATTTCCGCGCCAGCGAGCGGACCTTCCAGCTGCTGAGCCAGGTCGCGGGCCGGGCGGGGCGGGGCACCCTGGGCGGCGATGTCGTGATCCAGACCCGCATGCCCGGCCACTACGCCATCAGGACGGCGCGCGAACACGACTACGAAGCGTTCGCCGAGCGCGAGCTGACCGAACGCACGGGACCCGGCTATCCGCCTCACGCGCGCCTGGTCAATGTGATCGTGACCAGCTCCGATCCCGACACCGCTGCGACCGCGGCCGAAGAGGCGGCCACGTGGGTGGAGCGCCGGCTGCGCGGCACACGGGTGGAACTCACCGGCCCGGCTCCCGCGCCCATCGAACGCCTACAGAGCCGGTGGCGCTGGCACTTCCTGCTGCGCAGCCCGTCCGCGCGCGCCCTCGGAACGCTCACCCGAGCCTTTTCGACGGGCTTCCGTCCCCCCTCCGACGCGCGGGTTCTGATCGACCGGGATCCGATGGCGTTGTTGTAGCAGAAGCGCTGCGTGGCCGATTGGCGCAAGCGGGCCCGGCGGCTCATGCCGCAGTTGCTCCGCCTCCCGATCCCCCATAGTTTGCGGCGCTGATCAGTCTGGCCGTGGGAGTGGGCCGTCATCCCCCACCTGCGCAGTCAGGTAGCCGGCCGCGTCCCGGGAAACGCCGGAGCCGGGCCGGTGGCGGTCAGGGAAGGTTCCGCAACCCCGGATTCGCGATGAGCTGCCTCGCGCTGAACGCCTCCTACGAGCCACTGACCATCGTGCCCACGCGGCGCGCGGTGCGCCTGGTGCTGGACGCGAAGGCGGAGATCCTCGAGGCGGAGGAGGCGCGCGCGTTCCGCTCCGAGCACCGCAACATCCCGTTCCCCGCGGTCATCCGCCTCGTACGCTTCGTGCACGTGCCGCGGCGCTTCCGCCGGCAGGTCACCAACACCTTCATGTTCGCGCGCGACGACTACCGCTGCCAGTACTGCGGCCGCCACCGCGATCAGCTGCGGCCGCGCGAGTTCCTGACCCGCGACCATATCCTGCCGATCTCCCGTGGCGGGAGCAATCAGTGGACGAACGTGGTTTCGGCGTGCTCGCCGTGTAACAACCGCAAGGGCAACAGGACGCCCGCGGAGGCAGGCATGCGTCTGCTCTCCATCCCCGCCGAGCCCAACCACGTCCACCTGGTTTGGGCGGTCCGCAGCGTTACCCCGGTTCAGGCCAAGTACGTGCGCATGTTCTACGGAGACGAGGTCCTGAAAGCGCTCTCCCTGTCAAGCCTGCGGTCGACCGGCAGCGCGTGAAGGCGCCGTCGCCACCGGACGGGCCCGATAGCGCCGGGCCGGACCGCCGTCCGTCCACCGAACCGCGCTCACCCTCGCCGGCGCGACCCGGAACTCCGCCTCCCGCCCGTCCCGTCGCTCCGCCCGCGGGCCGGCCGGCCCCGCCCCGCCCCGCGCCCCCCGGGGCGCCGCCCGCCCCCCCCCGGCCGCCGCCCGCGCCGGGCGCCCCCCCGGCCACCCC
>VXNP01000050.1:46930-117164 GCA_009840525.1 Gammaproteobacteria bacterium | reverse complement strand
CGCCAGCTCGCCGGCGATCCGCGCTCACGGGCCGTCCGGGTGGTCGACCCGGCCGACCCGGCCCGGGTGGAGCGTCACGCGGCGGTCCTCGGCGGCATGAAGCGCTTCCGCGACCTCCCCGGCGAGGAGTTGCGCCGCCGCGCCGCCGATCCGCTCTACCACGGCGCGCTCATGGTCGGCACCGGCGAAGCCGACGGAGGGGTCGCCGGGGCGGTCTACACCACCGCAGCGGTGATCCGGGCGGGCATCCACTGCGTCGGCCGCGCCGAGGGGGCCACCACCGTCTCCTCCTCGTTCTTCATGGTGGTACGGCCCTTCCGCGGCCCGGAAGCCGAGGTGCTCACCTTCGCCGACTCGGCCATCGTGCCCGATCCCACGGCGGAGCAGCTCGTCGAGATCGCGCTGGCGTCATGCCGCGCGCGCCGGCGCATCGTGGGCGACGAGCCCCGTGTGGCGTTTCTGTCCTACTCCACCCGCGGGAGCGCGGAAGGCCCGTCCGTCGACCGGGTGCGTGCCGCGGTGGCCTACTTCCGCAGGATGAGCCCGCACACCGCCGCGGACGGCGAGCTTCAGGCCGACGCGGCCCTCATCCAGGCGGTCGGCCGTCGCAAAACCCCGGACTCCCCGGTGGCGGGAAGGGCGAACGTGCTCATCTTCCCCGATCTGGACGCCGGCAACATCGCCTACAAACTTGTCCAGCGGCTCGCCGGCGCGGAGGCGCTGGGTCCGATCGTGCAGGGGCTCGCGGGCCCCTGGTGCGACCTGTCCCGGGGCGCGTCGGTGGAGGACGCGGTACACGTGGCGTGCATCACATCCCTTCTGGCGGACTGACGAGGTCGGCCCGCCCCCTCACTCCAGCCGAGGACGCCCTCCATGGGTCTTGACGAACGAATCAACGAGTTCATGCAACCCGTTACGGACGCGGTCGCCGGCTTCATCTTCTACGCCGTGCCCATCGCCGGCGCCGACGTGCCCCTCATCGTGGCGTGGCTCATCGCGGGGGGCGTCTTCTTCACCCTGTACCTGCGCTTTATCAACGTGCGCGGCTTCAAGCACGCGCTGGACCTGGTCCGGGGGCGCTACACCGACCCCTCCCAGCCGGGCGAGGTCACCCCCTTCCAGGCGCTCGCGACCGCCGTTTCGGGCACGGTCGGAATCGGGAACATCGCGGGGGTGGCGGTGGCGATTTCCCTGGGTGGGCCGGGCGCCACGCTCTGGCTCATCATCGCCGGCCTGCTGGGGATGAGCACCAAGTTCGCCGAGTGCACGCTGGCGGTGAAGTATCGTCACACCAACCCGGACGACTCCGTCAGCGGCGGCCCCATGTACTACCTGCAGCGCGGCCTCGAGCTGCGGAACCTGCCCGGGGTCGGCAAGGGCCTGGGGATTTTCTACGCGGCAGCCATGGTGTTCGGCTGTCTCGGCATCGGCAACATGTTCCAGTCCAACCAGGCCGCCGCGATCCTCATCGAGGTAACGGGCGCGGAAGCCAGCTTCTTCAGCGACAAGGCCTGGCTGCTGGGCGTCTTCATGGCCGTCGCCGTGGCGATGGTGATCGTCGGGGGGATCAAGAGCATCGCCCGGGTCACCTCGAAGCTGGTGCCCTTCATGGCGGTGCTCTACGTGCTCTCGGCGCTGGCGATCATCGGCATCAACGCCGACCGCCTCCCGGCCGCCATCGTCCAGATCTGGCAGGGCGCCTTCTCGCCCGAGAGCATCGGCGGCGGGATGATCGGGGTCATGATCATCGGATTCCGGCGCGCCGTCTTCTCGAACGAGGCCGGCCTCGGCTCAGCCGCCATCGCCCACTCGGCCGTGCAGACCGACGAACCGTGCACGGAGGGCTTCGTCAGCCTGCTCGAGCCGTTTATCGACACGGTGGTCATCTGCACCATGACCGCGCTGGTCATCATCACGACCGTCTACGATCCCGCGCTGGCCGATGCGGGCATCAGCGGCATCGAGATGACCAAGACGGCGTTCGAGAGCACGCTCTCCTGGTCGCCCGTGCCCCTCTCCGTCGCGGCCGTGCTGTTCGCCTTCTCGACCATGATTTCGTGGAGCTACTACGGACTGAAGGCGGCCACCTACCTGACCGGCGAGAAACGGGCGGTGGAGACGGGATTCAAGCTGTTCTTCTGCGGCTTCGTGGTCCTGGGCTCGAGCATCAACCTCGCCGCGCTGATCGATCTCTCGGACGCGATGATCTACGTGGTCGCGATTCCCAACCTCCTGGGGCTGTACCTGCTGGCTCCGGTCCTGCGAAGAGAGGTGCTCTCGTATCGCGAACGACTCGGCCGCTACTAGACTTCACTCTTTTCAGGAGGAACATGATGCTCAGGAACATCCTCTCCGCCATCGTCGGCTACATCGCCATGGCCGCCGTGCTCTTCGTGCTCTTCTCCCTTCTCTGGTTGACGCTTGGGCCCTCGCGCGCCTTTCAGCCGGGGTCGTGGGATGTATCCGGCAGCTGGGCGCTCGGCTCGATCGTGCTCGGGCTCGTGGCCGCGTACATCGGCGGACGGGTCTGTGCCAAGGTGGCGCACGATGCCAGGGGCGCCACGATTCTGATCGGCCTGGTGGTCGTGCTCGGGGTGGTGACGGCGCTGATGCCGGTGGAGATGGCGACAGGACCACGCCCCGACGACGTGTCGATGATGGAAGCGACCGCGGGAGCCCGCCAGCCCGAATGGTTCAACTGGCTCAACCCGGTGATCGGGGTCGTGGGCGTCTGGTTCGGCTCGAAGAAGTTGCGCGCGTAGCAGCTGTCTGCGGGTCGGTCGCGGCGCCAATGCGGGGCGAGTCCGTCAGCCGCGCGGCGCGCGCCCGTTCAGTCTGTCAGCATGAGTTCGAGGCCGGGGAGATCCACCCCTCGCGTCTCGACGCGCCAGTGCTCGCCGGCAGCAAGCGGCGCAAGCGCGGTCATGGTCCCGGTGCTGACGACGTGCTCGCCCGAGACGCGTGATGAGGCCTCGAAGTTCGACCGCAACTGCGGGACGAACCCGAGCGCCGCCCGCGGATGGCCCAGCACCGCGCTCCCCCGTCCCTCCGCCACCGGTTCATCGTTCCGGAAGAGCCGGACTTCGAGCCGGTCGAGTCGTTCGACTCCTTCCGCGAACCCAGGCGCGGCGCGATGCACGCGGGGGCCGACGACCAGTGCTCCGTGGAGCGTGAAGTCCGCCACCGAGTCCGCGGGCGTGAGGTCCCAGCCGTAGTGGCAGTCGACGACTTCGAACCCGGTCGCCATCCAGGCCGGGCAGTTCCAGTCCGGCGCGCCCCCTTCCGCCTCGATTCCGAACATGACCTCGACCTCGATGCGCGGCGCGCAGAAACCGGCCAGAGATAACTCGGCGGCCGGCTCAGCCGTCATCAGGGTCTGCTCGTACACCGGGCCCAGAATGGGCTCGGTGATGCCGAAATGAGGCCAGACCGTCCTGTTGGTGAACCCCACCTTCCACCCGGCGCGGCGGTATCCGCGCTTCCGAAGGCTCCGTTCGAGGGCGGCGCCCACGCGGTAAGCGCCGTCGAGACCGAGGCCGGCCACCTGACTGGTCGGCGGCGGCGTTGTGCTCCGCCCGTCGCGGGCCGCCAGTAGCACGCGTACAAGATCGGCTTCGGTCACGCCGCGCCTCCCGGCCTCCGAGGACATGGGTTCATCTCCTCACCCCCCCTCCGCAACCAGCCCTAACCGCCAATCAGTCGGTTGTACTGCCGCAGGATGTCACGCAGCCGGTCGTGCGGCAGCGCGTGGATGGTCCAGTCGTTGGCGCCCGTCATGGTCTCGCCAGCCACCAGCGCGTTGATCACCGCCTCTTCGGTGCCCTCCACCGTGGCGCGGAAGATGCCGTCCAGCCGCCCGTTGGGCAGCATGACCAGCGGGACCTCGCCTTCGCCGGCGACGGTCGCGTCGCGGTTCGCGGTCGAGAACGCCATGAAGATGTCGCCCGAGCCGCCGGTGGAGACGCTGCCGTTGCGCGCCAGGCCCAGCGAGATGCGGCGCGACACGCGCTTGAGCTGGTTGGGCAGCAGGGGCGCATCGGTGGCCACAACCACGATGATCGACCCGTCGCGGTTGGCGGGCGGCGGATCCGGGGGCGAATCCGCATCCCCATCCGGCGCCGGCCGTTCCGGCAGCAGGTCGGGGATTTCCTGGCCCACCGGCACCCCGGCGACCCGCAAGAGGTCGCGCGAGCCGTAGTTGCACTGCACCAGCACCCCCACGGTGTAGGTGGCGTCACCGACCTCCACGACCCGCGACGCCGTTCCGATCCCGGCCTTGAACCTGTGGCAGCGCATCCCGGTGCCGCCCCCGACGTTGCCCTCGATCACGGGCCCACCGGTCGCCGACTCCATGGCCGCGATCGCGTCCGCCTCGGTGACGTGCTGTCCGCGAATGTCGTTCAGCGTCCCGTCCCAGGTCTCGGCTACCACCGGAAGCGCGTTGAGCCACGCCCCGCTCCCCGTTTCCACGCTCTTCGCCGCCCCGTAGCGGATGACCGCGTGGTGCACGATCCCGACGCTCAGGGTGTTGGTGATCATCAGGGGGGTGTCCATCATGCCCCGGTCCTCCACCCAGGTGGTGCCGGTCATCTCGCCGTCCCCGTTGAGCGAAAACCACGCCGCGAACACGGGTGCCGGGTCGTCGCTGCCGCGCGGCCAGATCGCGGTTACGCCCGTGCGCACCGGCCCTTCCCCCACCACCAGCGGGCCGCTCCCGCGGATAATGGTGGTGTGCCCCACCGTGACCCCGGGCACGTCCGTGATGGCGTTCAGCGGACCGGGGGTGCCGTCGAACGGAACCCCGAGATCGCGCGCCCGCGGCCTGTCCGCGTCCTGGGCCGCAGCCTGTCCGGCGGTCACCAGCAGCACCGCCGCGCCCAAAAGCGTTGGCAGACCGCCCCTGATTCCGCGCCGAATTCCAGTCTCCAATCTCATCGGTTCACCTCCGGTCTGTTCCCGCCCTGTCGCATCGATCCTACGGTGCGTTGGGGTTGGGAGCCATCGACACCAGGAGAATCAGTCGTTCCCTGCTTCCGTTGCGCACCCCATGGGGCTCATCCGGCGCGGACCAGGCCAGCCCTCCCGCCGCCAGCCGGCGCGTCTCGGCTCCGATCGTAACGAGCGCCTCGCCCTCGATGACATAGTAGAACTTGGTGGCCCCGGCATGCGCATGGACCTTCTGCTCCTGCCCCGGTTCGAGACAGTAGATGTCGCAGAACATCTGCGGTGTTTCAAAGAGATTGACCTTCTGCATCTTCTCATGTGAGAAGCGCGGAGCCTCTCCGGTGTGGACAAATGACATATTTTCGGGTCCATAGTGGATAATTCTGTGGATAAGACCAGGCTTGGAGCGCACCGAAGCGCCAGCCTCCACCGTAGCCGACGGGGGAGCCCGCAGGCAAGGGGAACGTTGCGTCCACTCGCACGAGTTCCGCCTCAGGGCTATCTTCGGCCCTCGGCGGACGAGTCCGTCCCGTGTCCGTCCATCATGGAAGCCTCGAATCCGGGGATGGACCGACCTGCCGAGCAACACACGATGACCACCGCATGGGGAAGGAACATGACCGACGTTACGGCCTTGACCGCGCGCATCAGGCTGGGGGCGCCGATGCTGGGGCTGGCGCTCCTTTGGGGATGCGCCGGCGACGCAAGCGAAGACACGGAGGGACCCGACGTGAGCAATCCGCTGATGAGACCGGCTGAACTCGCCGAAACCGCACCCGACACCTACCGCGCCCGCTTCCAGACGAATGAAGGTGTGTTTGTGGTCGAGGTGAACCGCGCGTGGGCCCCCAACGGCGCCGATCGCTTCTACGTGCTGGTCAAGAACGGGTACTTCGACGACGCCCGCTTCTTCCGGGTGATCGAGGGGTTCATGGCCCAGTTCGGCATGCACGCGGATCCGTACGTCACCGCCGCCTGGCGCAACCATCCCATTCCCGACGATCCGGTAACACAGAGCAACCTTCGGGGCTACCTCAGCTTTGCGGCCACCTCGCTGCCCAACTCGCGCACCACCCAGGTGTTCATCAACCTGGTGGACAACACCAACCTGGACGAGATGGGATTCGCCCCCGTAGGGCAGGTGGTCGAGGGGATGGATGTCGTCGACAACATCTACTCCGGTTACGGCGAAGCTGCCCCGATGGGCAACGGGCCGCTCCAGCCGAACATCTCGGCCAGCGGCAACGCCTACCTGACCGAGAACTTCCCCGAACTCGACTACGTGGAGCAGGCCACCATCGTCGGGGGATAGCGGCGACTCGGACGCACCCTTTTTGACACCCGGAAACCCGGACCGTAGTCTGTCCGTTGGGCAGAAGTCCCGGTGTGCCCTGGACCTCCGCCCGTTTCCATTCAAGGATGCAGCGGCGCCCCGGCGCTGGCGCCAGCGGGCTCACCCCGGGCATGCGGAGTTCATCCGGGTGAGCAGCATCATCGTGCGGCGGAGGATGACGATATGGAGTATCTGCCACGGAACCCCCACAGGAGGACACGCACCATGCAATCACCCTGGCGAACCACGCTGCTGGCTGCGGGTGTGCTGGCTCTCTTCCTCGCGCCTCCGCTCGAGGCGCAGGAGAACGGCCGCATCACCGGTGTCGTAACGGAATCCGGTTCGGGCGGGCCGGTCTCCGAGGCGCAGGTCTACCTTCCGGACCAGGCACTCGGCGGCCTCTCTCGCGCCAACGGGCGGTATCTCATCATCAACGTTCCGCCGGGCACCTACACCGTGCGCGCCGAGCGCATCGGCCTCGGCTCCGCCGAGCAGGAGGTGACGGTCGGCGCGGGTGAGACCGTGACCGCCGACTTCGTGCTCGAGGAGCTCGCCCTGGGTCTCGACGAGATCGTGGTCACCGGTACCGCCGGTGCAGCCCGCCGGCGCGAGATCGGCAACTCGATCGCGCAAATCAACGTCACGGAACTGCCTGACAGGCCGGTCCAGATGGTGGACCTGCTCCAGGGCGCGGCGCCGGGTCTCGACCTGAGCGCCACCGGGGGGGAGCTGGGCGTCGCGCCCGCCATCCGCCTGCGGGGCAACTCCAGCGTCTCCATGAGCAACAACCCCATCATCTACATCGACGGGGTGCGCATGCGCAGCGAGCCGCTGGCGCACGTGGCGGCTCCGGACCACCGCGGCATCCGCGGGTCCAACACCTCGAAGACGCCGCTCAACTCGATCAACCCCAACGACATCGAGCGCATTGAGATCATCAAGGGATCGGCGGCAACTACGCTCTACGGCACAGAGGCGTCCGCCGGCGTCATCCAGATCTTCACCAAGCGCGGATCCGTGGGGGCGCCCCAGTGGACGATGGAGAGCCAGCAGGGCGCGGTGTGGAGCCGCAAGTTCGGGAACTACCCGGACTCCCCCTTCCCGTACCTGCGCATGGAGCCCTTCCTCAAGACGGGCCACAACCAGCACTACATGACATCGGTGCGCGGCGGGCTGGAAAACCTGCAGTACTTCGTCTCGGGCTCCTTCTCCGACCAGGAAGGCTACCTGCCCAACGAGTTCAGCACCGAATACATCACCCGCGGCAACTTCACCTTCACGCCGCTCCCCAACTTCCAGATCCAGTGGAACACCTCGTATTCGAGCGAGTCCGCGCAGCAGCTCTCCCAGAGCAACGCGCAGGGGCTGGGCCACAACGTGTACCGGGGCAAGGCGAACTACTTCACCGACGACACTCCGGAAGTGATCGCGGCCAGCGTGCTCGCCTTCGACATCCGCCACACCATCGACCGCTTCACCACCGGCGGAACCTTCACCTACACGCCTCTGGCCGACCTGACCAACCGCTTCACCATCGGCTACGACTGGCTGCAGCAGGACTCGCGCAACCTGCGTCCCTTCGGTTTCCGCTTCCGTCCCCGGGGCGCGCTGCTCAACCACCACTGGCAGAACCGGCTCATCACCTTCGACTACGTCGGCACCTACAGCTTCGACCTCATGGACGGCCTGCGCTCCAACTTCTCCTGGGGCGGCCAGGCGGTCGGCGACGACGAGCACACCGTCGAAGCCTGGGGCGAGGGCTTCCCGGGCGCCGAGGAGCCCACCGTGAACTCCGCCGCCGCGACTCAGGGGTTCGAGACGCGGCAGAAGGTCTGGAACGCCGGCTTCTTCTTCCAGAACGTCTTCGACATCAACAACAAGTACTTCATTACGGGCGGCGTCCGCGTCGACGGCAACAGTGCCTTCGGCGAGGGCTTCGGCCTGCAGGTCTATCCGAAGGTCAGCGGTTCATGGGTGCTCTCCGACGAGGAATTCTGGGATCCCGGAATGGGCTCGCTGAAGCTGCGCGCCGCCTGGGGGAGATCGGGACGCGCGCCGGGCGCGTTCGACGCCGTGCGCACCTGGGAGGCCGCGGGCCTGAACGACCAGCCCGCCTTCCTGCCCCAGAACCTTGGCAATCCGGACCTGGGTCCCGAGGTCACCACCGAGCTGGAGGGCGGATTCGACGCCTCCTTCCTGAACGACCGGCTGGCGATCGACTTCACCTACTACTATCAGAAGACCAGCGACGCGCTGTTCGCGGTGCTGCAGGTGCCGTCCAACGGGTTCCAGACCAGCCAGTTGGAGAACATCGGGGAACTGAAGAACGAGGGGTTCGAGATCTCCGTCAACACCACCCCGTTCGTCAGCGCCGACTACGAATGGAACCTCGGCCTCAACGTGTCCACGAACAACTCGGAGGTGCTGAGCGAGGACACCGAGTTCGGCGCCGGCCAGGGCACCTGGATCCTGACGGGCGAGCCGGTTCCGGTCGTGCGCAACCACTGGGTGGTCAACCCCGACGAGATCGCCGATCCCGTCTTCGAGCAGAACCACGTCTTCGGGCCCAACTTCCCCACGCTGAACATCGGCCCCAACACGAGCATCCGGCTGCCCGGAGGCATCTACATCTCCGCGGCCGGCGAGTTCAAGGGCGGTCACTACCTGCGCGACTCGAACGTCCACCCGGGCGGCATCACCCGGGGCGCCAAGATGCCCCTCTGCTGGCCCTACTACGAGGACAAGGCCAACAACACCAACATCACCCTTCTGGACTCGACGCCCGCGCTCTGGAGGGCCCGCTGCACGCCGACCCTCATCCGGCGCATCGGGCTGGTCTGGGACGCGGACTTCTTCCGGCTGCGCAGCCTGAGCGCCCAGGTACCGGTCGACTTCGTCTTCCCCGAGCGGATCAGCAGCGCGCTGCTGACCCTGGCGCTCAACAACTCCTACACCTGGAAGCGCATGCCGTATCTGGATCCCGAGATGCGCGGCAACCAGGGAGGAATAGACCTCGCACAGGCCATCGCGGCCCGGAACCCCACTCCCATCAGCTTCCGGGCCTCGCTCCGGATCCAGTTCTGAGGAGGGCGCACGATGACCAGGATTAGCAGACGACTGACGACTCCCGCGCTCGCCCTGCTCGTGCTCGCGGGCGCATGCGAAGTGACCAACCCCGGTCCCGTGCAGGACAAGTTCCTGGACGAGGAGACCTCGCACGCGGGGCTGGTGCGTGGAGCCGAGCGGATGGTGCTGGAGACCGCCAACTTCGTGTTCTACACGACGGCGGTCATCACCCGGGTGCTCTTCCCGGGCGGCGACACCAACTCCCACGACCCGACGGTCCAGGGCGGATCCCTGCCGGCGAACGAGGTGAACGCCGACTGGGCCAACGTGCAGCAGGCGCTCTTCATCGCCGAGAGCGCGCTGGAGAGGGGCGTAACCGGCGAGAACCTGGCCCAGGCGCACATCTGGGCCGGCTACACCTACCGGATTCTCGGTGAGAACTGGTGCGAGTGGCTCAAGCGGTCCGGGTCACCGCAGCCCCCGGGCGCGGCGCTCGACGAGGCCGAGAGTCATTTCACGTCCGCGCTGGGTGCGGCGGCCAATTCCACGCAGAGCAACGCGGCGTACGCAGGGCGAGCCCAGGTCCGCGTAGCGAAGGGCGACTGGGGAGGCGCGCTCAGCGACGCCGCCCAGGTGCCGCCCAACTTCGTGTTCGAGGTGCAGCCGGATCCGGATTTCTTCAACACCCGCAGCAGGGTCGGATGGGCCAACGCCGACGAGCCCTACCGGCAGTTCACGCTCCTCTTCACCTTCTTCGGTGAACAGGCCCCGGCCAACATCCGCTCGCTGCTGCCGCTCGAGGCCAGCGATCTTCCGGTGACCATCCCCGGCACCGGCTACTACGCGGAATCCGGGGATCCGCGGGTGGCGTGGCACAGGATTCCCGACCAGCCCTTCGCCAACGCATCGCTGCAGGGGTTCGGCCAGGTGCCCTGGAGCAACTTCACGTGGCTGACCGACTCTACGCCGATCCACCTGGGGACCGGGACGGAGATGCTTCTCTACCGGGCCGAGGGAATGCTCCGCGACGGCAACTACGCGGGGGGCATGGAGCTGATCAATCAGGTGCGCTCGATGTACATCAGCGACAACACCGGGGAGCCGCTGGCACCCTGGAACGCCATGAGCCTGGAAGAGGCGTGGACGGCGCTGAAGACCGAGCGCATGATCGAGGGTCTGCTGGAGGGCCGGCGCCTGGTGGACCTGCGCCGCTGGGCGGCCGAGGGTACGCCGGGCGTGGCGCCATATCCCCGCTGGGAAGACCTGACGCCGCTGTTCGGTGAGGAGCCCATGGCGACCTGCTTCCCCATCTCGGAGAACGAGAGGCAGCGCAACCCCAACCTGGGCGGCTGAGCGAGCGCGGAGCGGAGCGGCTCCCGGCCGGAGCGGCTCCCGGCTGATGGTGCCGGGAGCCTCCGCCCGCTATTATGAATGGTTGGCATGGACTGACTCCCTCTGGAGGGCTGGACGATGAACTTCATCACGGGCAAGCACATCCCGCGGCGTACCTTCCTGCGCGGGGCCGCGGGAGTGGCGGTGGGACTGCCGCTTCTGGACGCCATGGTTCCCGCGGGCGGCCGCTGGAGGGAGGTGGCGGCGGCGGTCGACAAGACCCGCCTGGTCGGCATCGAGATGGTGCACGGCGCGGCGGGCTCCAACGACTGGGGCGCGACCCAGCATCTGTGGTCGCCGGCGCAGATCGGCCGGAACTTCGACCTGAGCACCAGCGCCCTCAGTTCTCTCGAGCCGTACCGCGACTACCTCACCATCGTGTCCAACACGGACTGCCAGATGGCGGAGGCGTTCCAGCCCAAGGAGATCGGGGGCGACCACTTCCGCACCAGCGCGGTCTACCTGACCCAGGCGCACCCGCGGCAGACCGAGGGCTCGGACGTGTACATCGGCACGTCGATGGACCAGTTGTACGCCCAGCGCTTCGGCCAGGACACGCCGATTCCGTCGATGCAGCTCTGCATTGAGAACGTGGACCAGTCGGGCGGCTGCGCGTACGGCTACACCTGCGTCTACACCGACTCGATCAGCTGGGCCTCCCCCACCGAGCCGCTTCCCGTCATCCGCGATCCACGGGTGGCCTTCGACCAGCTCTTCGGGGCGGGCAGCACCCCGGAGGATCGCGTGGCGCGCCGGCGTGAGAACCGGAGCATCCTGGATTGGGTGGCCGCACGGGCCGCGCGCCTCAAGACGGAACTGGGGCTGGAGGACCGGGCCCGCCTCGACCGCTACATGGACAACATCCGCGAGCTCGAGCGGCGCATCGAGATGACCGAGGCGCAGAACCAGAGCGGCGAGACCCGCGAGCTGCCGGAGGCCCCGGCCGGGGTGCCGGATTCCTTCCGCGAGCACGTCGAGCAGATGTGGGACGTGCAGGCGCTAGCCTTCCAGTCCGACATGACGCGCGTCTTCTCCTTCAAGATGGGGCGCGACTCCTCGGCGCGGGTCTTCCCCGAGAGCGGCACCGACAAGCCCTTCCACCCGGCCTCGCACCACGGCGGCAACCCGGAGGCGGTGTCGGAGTTCAACCTCATCAACCGCTACCATGTGAGCACGCTTCCCTACTTCCTGGAGAAGCTGAAGGGCATCGAGGAAGGCGACTCGAACCTGCTCGACAAGAGCATGATCCTCTACGGATCGGCGATGGGCGACCCGAACCTGCACAACCACAAGCGGGTGCCCTTCATCGTGCTGGGCGGGGCCAACGGACGGCTGGAGGGTGGCCTGCACCTTAAGGCGCCGGACGGAACCCCGCTGGCCAACCCGATGCTCACCCTGCTTCACACGCTCGGCCTCGACGACATGGACGGCTTCGGCAACAGCACCGGGGAATTCGCCCTGTCCATGCCGACCTCGATGGTGGAGCAGGCCAGCGGCAGCTGACGAACTCGGATCGGCCTCTCCCCGCGGGGGGCCGCATCCAGGATAATAGCCGGAGGCGAGATGAAGGACGGAAGAAGAAGTGCGCGCCCCCGCCTTGACGTGGTTGCGGCGCTGCTGGTGCTGCTGGTCGCGACCGCGGCGACTCCCCCCGACTCCCCCGTGGCCGACGCGGCCATGCGCGGCGACCTGGACGAGGTGAGGGAGCTGCTCAGGAGCGGCGCCGACGTGAACGCCCCCCACAGCGACGGCCTGACCGCGCTGCACTGGGCCGCCGACAACGGGGACGCCGCCGTGGCCGGCGTGCTCATCTACGCGGGTGCCAATCTGGCTCCGCTGACCCGCAACGACGCCTACACCCCGATGCACATGGCGGCCCGCGGCGGGCACGCCGAAGTGATCGGGCAACTGGTGGAAGCCGGGGCCGATCCGGCGGTGGCGACCTCGCGCACCGGGGTAACCCCGATGCACCTGGCGGCCAAGGCCGGCAGCGGCGAGGCGATCCGGACCCTGGCGGCCGGCGGGGCGGAGGTCGACGCGCGCGACCACCAGTGGGGGCAGACGCCGCTCATCTTCGCGGCCGGCTTCAACCGGCTGGTGGCCGTGAACACCCTGGTCGAACTCGGCGCGGACGTATCGCTGACCGAAAACGTGCTGCACATGCCCACCCGCTACGCGGTGGACAGGGCGGCCAGGGCGGCGCGCAACGAGGTGCTGGAGTCGTTCCGGGCGCAGTCCGACAACCCGGGCCTGTGGGCACCCACGCCGCAGCAGGTACAGGCGGCGTCGGAGGCGGCGTGGCGGGTGCAGGCGCTTTCTCCCGAGGAGATCATCGGCAAGGCCACCGACCAGGAGATGACGGAGAACCAGCTCGCCCTGCTCCAGACCAACGCGCTCTCGTACCACGAGATGGTGGGGAACCAGGGCGGGCTGACCGCGCTGCTGCACGCCAGCCGCGACGGCTTCCGCGACGTGGTCCACGCCCTCCTCGACGCGGGCGCCGACGTCAACCAGGTGAGCGGGGGCGAGAGGAACAGCCCGCTCCTGATCGCGGCCATCAACGGGCACTTCGACCTGATGCTCGAGCTGCTCGAGCGCGGCGCCGACGCCAGGCTGGCCGACCTCTCCGGGGCGACCCCGCTCTTCGCCGTCATCAACACCCAGTACGCGCCCAAGACGCGCTATCCCCAGCAGCAGGCCTTCAAGCAGCAGGAGGTCACGCACCTGCAGGTGATGGAGGCGCTGCTCGAAGCGGGCGCCGATCCCAACGTGCAGCTGGACCGCCACCTCTGGTACCTGGAGTACAACTTCGCCCAGTTGAGCGTGAACATGTGGGGCGCGAGCCCCTTCTGGCGGGCAGCCCACGGCACCGACGAGAAGGCGATGCGGCTCCTGCTCCAGTACGGCGCCGATCCCACCACCCCCACCCGCAGGCCCCCGGCGCGCAGGCGCGGAGGCTACGGCGGTGGAGGCGGCGACCGGGTCGACCCCTCGGGCCTGCCCCCGGTGCCCACCGGCGGCCCGGGCGTGTTCCCCATTCACGCCGCCTCCGGTGTGGGGTACAGCGGCGGTGACGGGGCCGGGCGCGCGGGGGTGTCGCACATCCATGTCCCCAACGGCTGGATGCCGTCCGTGCGGTTGCTGGTCGAGGAGCTGGGCGCCGACGTGAACGCACGCGACCACAACGGCTACACGCCGCTGCACTTCGCGGCGGCGCGCGGCGACAACGAGTTGATCCTCTACCTGGTGGAGAAGGGCGCCGACGTGATGGCGGTGAGCCGGCGCGGCCAGACAGTGGTCGACATGGCCAACGGCCCCGTGCAGCGCATCCAGCCCTTCCCGGAGACCATCGCGCTGCTCGAGGGCATGGGCGCCATCAACAACCACAACTGCGTTTCCTGCTGACCGGATCGGGGTGGTCTGCCTCACCCGGCAGGTGCGGGAGCGGACCGGCCACGGACTTGATGTGTTTTTTCAGACGAGGTGAGGCACGATGAGGATACTTGTCGCCGGAATGATGGTTCTCGGCGTGGCCATAACGGGTAGCGATCCCGGGATTTCACTGGCTGGCGGACCCTTGGGCGTGGAGCCCGTGACCGACTTCTCGTCCATGCGCCCGGCGAGTTCCGAGCGCGCGCCGCACCCCGCTCCGGAGACCCTCACCACCCTGGTGCGCACTTATTGCGTCGTGTGCCACAACGACGTCCTCCTGACCGGCAACACCACCCTGCAGGCCTTCGAGGTCGAGAACGCGACCGACAACGCCCAGACCGCCGAGCGCATGATCATGAAGCTGCGCGCCGGCATGATGCCGCCCCCGGGCTTTCCCCGGCCCGGCGGTGACTCCCTGGTGGCACTGGTCGAGACGCTCGAGTCCACCCTGGACGAAGCCGCGGCCCGCAATCCCAACCCCGGCACCCGCACCTTCCAGCGCCTCAACCGAGCCGAATACGAGGCCTCCGTCGAGAGCCTGCTGGGGCTCAGGGTCGACGCCGGCCTCTACCTGCCTCTCGACACCAAGAGCGCCAATTTCGACAACATCGCCGACGTCCAGTTGCTCTCCCCCACGCTCATGGACGCGTATCTGAACGCCGCCGCCGAGATCAGCCGGCTCGCGGTCGGCAACCTCGAAGTCCAGCCCAGCGAGACCACGTACTCCAAGTCCGGTTACTTCTCCCAGTGGGAGCGCATCGACGGGGCGCCCTTCGGCACCCGCGGCGGCATCTCCGCCCTGCACAACTTCCCGGCCGATGGCGAGTACAGCGTGAAGATGGCCTTCGACCACACGACCACCGGAGAGTTCTTCGGCAACGTCACCCAGGGTGAGCAGATCGAGATCTCCATCGACGGTGAGCGCGTCGCCCTGCTCAACGTCGACCAGTTCATGCACGTGGCCGATCCCAACGGAGCGAACCAGGAGAGCCAGTCCTTCTTCGTCACCGCCGGACCGCACCAGGTCTCGGCGGTCTTCCTCAAGCAGTTCGAGGGACCGGTGCCCGACCTCATGTCGCGCCACGACTGGTCGCTGGCCGATCGCCGCATCGGCGCGGACGGGTACGGTATCACCGCCCTCCCGCACATCAAGGATCTGACCATTGCGGGCCCGTTCCAGGTGACCGGCGTGTCCGAGAACCCGGTGCGCCGCCGCATCTTCACCTGCCGTCCCACCGCCCCCGAGGAGGCGGAGGCTTGCGCGCGCGACATCGTGACCCGTCTCGGCTCTGCCGCGTTCCGGCGCTCACTGACCGAACTCGACGTCTCCGAACTCATGGAGTTCTACCGCCAGGGCGAGGACGCGGGCGGCTTCGAGACCGGCGTGCGGCTCGCCCTGCAGGCAATTCTGGCCAGTCCCGACTTCGTGTTCCGCTTCGAGCCGGTCGCGGGCAGCGCGCGCGACGGCAGCTACCGGATCAGCGAGCTGGCCCTGGCCAGCCGGCTCTCCTACTTCCTCTGGGGCACGCCTCCCGACGAGGAACTGGTGTCGCTGGCCGAGCGCGGCAGGCTCTCGGACAACCTGCGAGACCAGGTCGAGCGCATGATCGCCGACCCGCGTTCCGACGCGCTCGGCACCCGCTTCGCCAACCAGTGGCTGCGCCTCCAGGACCTGGATCTGGTGCATCCGGACCGCCTGATGTTCCCCGACTACCACCAGCAGTTGGCCGACGCCATGACGAGGGAGACGGAACTCCTCTTCATGAACCTGGTGCGGGAGGACCGCAGCTTCCTGGAGCTCTACACGGCCGACTACACCTTCGTGAACGAACGGCTGGCCAAGCACTACGGGATCCCGGGGGTCGTGGGCGAGGAGTTCCAGCGCGTCGAGTACCCGGACGATCGCCGGGCAGGCATCTTCGGCCACGGCAGCGTCCTCACCCTGACCTCGGTGGCCAACCGTACTTCACCGGTGTTGCGCGGCAAGTGGGTGATGGAGGTGGTTCTGGGCACGCCGCCGCCGCCCCCTCCGCCGGGCGTTCCCGACCTGGAAGAGACCGAGGCCGTCGAGGGCACCACCATCCTGACGACGCGCGAGCGCATGGAGCGGCACCGGGCGAGCCCGGTGTGCAACGCCTGTCACCAGTTCATGGACCCGATCGGGCTGGCGCTCGACAACTTCGACGTGACCGGCAAGTGGCGCATCCGCGAGCACGGCATCCCGCTCGACACGCGCGGGACCTTCTACGACGGGAGCGACGTGACCACCCCGCAGGAGTTGCGCGCCGTCCTGCTGGAGCGCCCCGAACCGCTGATCCGCCACTTCACCGCGAACCTGATGGCGTACGCGCTGGGTCGCCGGATGGAGTACTACGACCAGCCCGAGATCCGCGAGATCGCGCGCAAGGCGGCGACCGAAGGCAACCGCATGTCGGCCTTTATTCGCGGCGTGGTCGAGAGCGAGGCCTTCCAGATGAAGAGCGCCACCACGGCGGAGGACGCGCAGAGCGGAGGCTGATCAACCCTCGGCCTCGCCCTGCCGCTGGCCGAGTTCCGTTTCGAGCAGCAGCAGCGCCGACTTGTCGTCGCCCGCCAGGCGCAGCCGGTCGACGATGTCGGAGGCGACCTTCTCCTCCTGCACCTGCTCGTTGACGAACCACTGCAGCATCACCTGGGTAGGGTAGTCGGTCTCCTCCATGGCGAGGCGGTAAAGTTCGCCGATGAGCGCGGTCACCCTGCGTTCGTGGGCCAGCGCCGCCTGGAACACCTCCAGCGGCGAGCCGAAATCCGAGGGCGGGGCGTCGATGCGGCCGAGATCGACGCGGCCGGCGCGGTCGTTCACGAAGTCGAAGATGCGCAGCGCGTGCTCCCGCTCCTCGTCCGCCTGCATGCGCATCCAGTGGGCGAAGCCCGGATATCCCGTCCGCTCGAAGTGCGCGCTCATGGAAAGGTAGTACTGGCTGGCGTAGAACTCCTGCACGATCTGCTCGTTGAGCGCTGCCTCAACTCTGTTTCCAATCATCTGCGTTGCGTCCCCTGGGTTGGTGAAGAAGGCTTGTTCCGCGTGTTCAGTACCCCAGTGCCCTGCCCCCGCGCCGGGGATCGGACCACGCGGTGGGCAGGCCGTCCACGACGACGATCATCTGAACATCGCCGGAGAGCCCTCCCCGCTCGACTACCACGTGACCGAGCGCCTCCAGCCGCGAGACGGTCTCCGGCGAGAGCGCTCCCGCCTCGTAGAAGATCTGGTCCGGCAGATGCTGGTGGTGGACCCGCGGCGCCAGAACGGCCTCGACGACATCCATGCCGAAGTCCACGACGTTGGAGATCGTCTGGAACACCGTGGTGATGATGGTCGCGCCACCGGGTGTGCCGGTTACCATGGCGAGCTCCCCGTCCGGTCCCAGGACGATGGTCGGCGACATGGAGGACAGCATCCGCTTCCCCGGCTCGATGGCGTTGTTTTCGCCCTGCACGAGGCCGAACTGGTTGGCGAAGCCGGGCCTGGCGGCGAGGTCGTCCATGTCGTTGTTCAGAATGAAGCCTGCCCCGGTGACGGTCACCTTGCTTCCGTACCAGGAGTTCACCGTCGTGGTGACCGACACGGCGTTGCCATCGGCGTCGACGATGGAGTAATGCGTCGTGTTCTCGCCCTCGTCGGGGACAGTGACGCGTGGAGATGTCCCGGCTTCCCCCGGTGCACCCTCCAGTCCGGGCCCGACCTCGGAGGATGGGGTGGCGGCATCCAGGGAAATGGTCGCTCCCCGCTCGCTCGCGTACGCCGCCGAGGTCAGGCTCTCCAGGGGCATTTCCACGAAGTCCGGATCCGCCAGGTAGTGGTTGCGGTCGGCGTAGCCTCGCCGCCAGGCCTCGGCGTGCAGATGGATCGTCTGCGCGGACTGCCAGCCGAGGGAGGCAAGGTCGTAGCGCTCCAGGATCCCGGCGGTCTGCGCCATCGTGACGCCTCCTGACGACGGCGGCGGCATCGAGATGACCGTGTGACCCCGGTATTCGAACGCGACCGGCTCGCGCCAGACCGCCTGGTATTCGGCGAGGTCCCGGCGGGTGAGGATGCCGCCGCCACGTGCCATCTCGGCGATGATGAGGTCGGCCGTTTCCCCTACGTAGAAGTCATCGCGGCCGAGATCGCGGAGGCGCCTCAGAGTCCGGGCCAGGTCCGGCTGGCGAAGCGTGTCCCCGACGGCGGGCGGCTGGCCGCCGCGGGGCAGGAACTGCTCGGCCGAGGCTGGAAAGGCCTGAAGCGCCGCGACCATCGCGTCGCCCAGCGAGTTCAGGAAGCGGGGCCGAACGGGGAAGCCTCCGGCAAGCTCGATCGCGGGGTCAAGGAGCGCGGCCCATTCCATGCGGCCGAAGCGCCGATGGACTTCCCACATTCCGTCGACGGTTCCGGGCACTCCGACGGATAGATGGCCGACCACGACGTCCTCCGTGACTTCGCCGCCGTCGTCCAGGTACATGTCCCGCGTCGAAGCGAAGGGAGCGCGGGCGCGGAAGTCGAGAGCCGCCGTCTCGCCGTCCGCCGTCCGAAGCACCAGAAACCCGTCACCTCCGAGGTTCCCTGCTTCCGGGTTGACGACGGCCAACGCGAACATCACCGCGACGGCGGCATCCATCGCGTTCCCGCCGGACCGAAGGACGTCGACACCGACCTGGCTGGCGAGTTCGTCGGTCGTGACGACCATCCCGTTGGTTGCGGTGACGGGGGCGGGTGTGTCCCGGTACCGCCACGACTCCGGGAAGGCGGCTTCTCCCGCCGGCGAGGGATCCCCACAGCCGACGCAGGCCGCGAGCGCCAGGCCGAGAGCCGTGTGCAACAGCAGTGGCAGCCGCGCCATTCGTTTGCTCCTCTCCGGCAATCGCGGAAGTCTCCCGGGACGCACGAGGTCTCGCCGACCTTTCCGAGAGCTGGTTGACCAGGCTGGAAGCCCGGATCCCGCCGGGTCGGCCCTCAATGTACCGATCTTCCGATTCCGGGCCAGAGTGCGCTTTACTCCGGCCGCCTTCCCCCGTAGCTTTCCTGCTCCCCTTCTCCGGCGTTTCAGTTGAGACGCCCGAGAACGCGGAGCGCACGAGTGAGGATCGCTGGCGGGTTCGCCCGCTGGAGGAAAGTCCGAGCTCCACAGGGCAGGGTGCCGGGTAACGCCCGGGCGGCGTGAGCCGACGGAAAGTGCCGCAGAGAGCAGACCGCCGATGGCCCCCCGGGGCACAGGCAAGGGTGAAAGGGTGCGGTAAGGGCGCACCGGGCCGCTGGCAACAGGGGCCGCATGGCAAACCCCACCCGGAGCAAGGCCGAATAGAGGACGAGGAGTCGCCCGCTCCGCCCGAGTCCCGGGTAGGCCGCACGAGGCCGGCAGCGATGCCGGTCCCAGATAAATGATCCTCCCCCGTCTTCGGGCGGGGACAGAACTCGGCTTATTCCGTGCGCTCCGCCGCGGGGGCGCAGCCGGTCTCGGCCGCAAACAGGCGCCCGTAGCTCAGCTGGATAGAGCGCTGCCCTCCGGAGGCAGAGGTCACAGGTTCGAATCCTGTCGGGCGTATCCTCTTTTCGCGGGGCCATCCGCGCCCCGCCGAACGGCGATCAGCCGTAGCGCCCCTCGATGTAGTCGGCCGTCTGCCGGTGCTGCGGGTTCAGGAAGATGTCCTCGGTAAGGCCGTGCTCGATCACCTTGCCGATCAGCATGAACACGGTCTCTTCGCTGGCTCGCCGCGCCTGGGCCATGTTGTGGGTCACGATAAGGATCGTGAACTCGCCCCTCAGCTCCCAGATGAGCTCCTCCACCGCCTCGGTTCCCTTGGGATCGAGGGCGGAACAGGGCTCGTCCATCAGCAGCACCGCGGGCTTCACGGGGAGCAACCGCGCGATGCAGAGCTTCTGCTGCGCCTCGAGCGACAGCTCGGTGGCCAGGGTGTCGAGCCGATCCTTGACCGAGTCCCAGAGCAGCACCTTGCGCAGGGCATCCTCGACCAGTTCCTCCTTGCGGGAGCGCGAGACGCGGCGGCCGCGGGCGTGCAGTCGGTGGCCGAAGCTCACGTTGTCGCGGATGGAGAGCGGCAGGGGATTTGGGCGCTGAAACACCATCCCCACCTGCTTGCGCACCTGCACCAGCTCCACCTCCGGCGCGTAGATGTCCTGGCCCAGAATCTCGATGCTTCCCGTGGTACGGACGTAGCCGAGCCGCTCGTTGATGCGGTTGCAGCTCCTGAGCAGGGTGGACTTGCCGCAGCCCGAGGGACCGATGAGCGAGGTGATGATGCCCTGCTTCACGTGCAGGTTGACATCGAACAGGGCCTGGAAGTCTCCATACCAGAGGTTGAGGCCGCGGGTCGCGATCGCGGCAGGCGCGGGAGCAGCAGCCGGCTCAGCCAAAGCGTCCCTCGATGTAGTCGTGCGTGCGCGGGTCCTTGACGATGCCGCTGAAGATGCGCGCCGTGTCGCTGGTTTCGACGTGCTCGCCGGTCAGGAAGAACGCGGTCCGGTCCGCCAGGCGCCGTGCCTGCTGCACCAGATTGGTCACCAGCACGATCGACATCTCATGCTTCAACTCCTTGAGGACTTCTTCGATGCGCATCGTGGTAACCGGATCCACGGCGATCGAGAACTCGTCCAGGAGCAGGAGATCGGGTTCCTGCGAAAGCGCGCGCGCGATGGTGAGGCGCTGCTGCTGGCCTCCGGAGAGCAGGCTCCCGAGCGAGTCCAGGCGGTCCTTGACCTCCTCCCACAGGGCGGCCCGCCGCAGGCATCGTTCGACGATCTCGTCGAGCTCGCTCCCCTTGCGCACGCCCCGCAGGCGCGGAGCCAGCGCCACGTTCTCGTAGACGGTGAGCGGGAGCCCCACCGGGAGCGGAAAGACCACGCCGATGCGGCTGCGCAGGGCGTACACGTTGCGAACGCGGCGGATATCGCGGCCGTCGAAGGTGATCCGGCCCTCCACCTCCATCCCGGGGATGAACTCGTCCATGCGGTTGAGGGCGCGCAGGAACGAGGTCTTGCCCGAGCCCGCGGGGCCGATGACCCCGAGGATCTCGTTCCGGCGAATGGAGAGATCCAGCCCTCGCAGCGCCACCTGGTTCCCGTAGCGAATCGTGAGGTTCTGCACGACCACCTTCGCGGAGAGCGCATCGGCCGAGGCGCCGCCGCCGTTGGGCGCCACGTCCCCTACCACTTCTTCCTCCCGCGCACGTACATGCGAAAAGCGATGGAGAGCGCGTTCATCGCCAGCACCATGGAAATCAGCACCAGCGCCACTCCGAAGGGCAGCGCTTCCGGAGCGTCGGGCACCTGCGTGGTGATCACGAACAGGTGGAGCGACATCGCCATCGTCTGGTCCAGGACCCCCTGGGGCAGGAACGGGAGGAAGAAAGCCGCGCCCGTGAACATGATGGGAGCGGTCTCTCCCGAGGTGCGCGACACCTCCAGGATGATGCCCGTGAGGATGCCGCTGAGGGCGTTGGGCAGCACGATGCGGCGAATGGTCTGCCAGCGGGTTGCGCCCATGTTCCAGCAGGCCTCCCGAAAGGCTCGCGGCACCGCTTGCAGCGACTCGCGGGTGGACACGATGACGACCGGGAGCGTCATCACCGCCAGGGTGAGGCTGGCCGCCAGAATGCTCGTGCCGAAGCGGAAGAAGAGCACGAAGGCGCCCACCCCGAACAGGGCGTGCACGATCGACGGCACCCCCGCCAGGTTGATGATCGCGAGGTTTATGGCGCGTGTGAGCCAGTTGTCGGGGGCGTACTCGCTCAGGTAGACGGCGGCCGCCACTCCCACGGGCACCGACGCGATCAGCGCCACGACCACCAGCCACACCGTCCCCACCAGGGCGGGTAGAATGCCCCCGGCGGTCATGCCGTCCACCGGCGGCGAGGTAAGAAACTCCCAGGAGATGACGGGGCCGCCCTCTACGACCAGCAGTGCCATGATGATCACGACCGGGAGGATGAGCAGCGCGGTCATCAGTCCGAGCAGAGCGCGCACCAGCCACTCGACCTTCCGGTCGCGTGCGTTCAGCGAGGTGCCCGCGAACAACGGGGCCGCCGTACCGGTCATGGGCGCCCCCGCTCCCCCTTCCTGCGGATCCCGCGCATGATGGTATCGGCGGCCAGGTTGATCGCGAAGGTCACCATGAAGAGCAGGATGCCCAGCGTGAAGAGCGCCCGGAAGTGATCTGAGCCGACGGCCGTCTCGCCCAGTTCCGCCGCAATGGTGGCGGTGAGCGCGCGCACGGAGTCGAACACGCTGTCCGGAAGGTTGATGGAGTGGCCGCTCGCCATGAGCACGACCATGGTCTCGCCGAACCCTCGCCCCACGCCCAGCAGCACCGCCGCCACCAGGCCGTTCTTCGCCGCGGGAATCACCACCTTGCGAATCACCTGCCAGCGGGTGGCGCCCAGCGCCTCGGCTGCTTCCCGATAGCCATCCGGGACCGCCTTGAGGGCGTCCTCGGCGATGGTGGTCATGATGGGCGCCGCCATCAGCCCCAGGATGATCCCCGCGTTCAGGACGTTGAGCCCGATGGGAACGTCGAAGAGGTCGATGATCAGGGAGTTCATGATGCTGAAGCCGATGAATCCCCACACGACGGAGGGGATGGCCGCGAGCAGCTCGACGAGCACCTTGAGCGTCTCGCGCACCCGGCCCCGCGCGAATTCACCGATGAACACGGCGGCCGCCAGCGAGAAGGGGATCGACACCACCATCGCCAGCCCCGTAATGCTCGCCGTCCCCACGATGAGCGCCAGTGCTCCGTAGGTGGCATCCAGCGCCGAGGTGGGCCGCCAGGCGATGGAGCCGAAAAACTCGCCCGCGTCGAATTCGGAGAACACGAACCCGAGACCTTCGCGCGCGATGAAGGCGAAGATCCCGCCGATGAAGAGGATCGCCGAAGTGCCGCCGATGAAGACGAACACGGTCACCGCGCGGTCCACGTACCAGGCGCGGCCACGGTGGTCGAAGTCGCGCGAGCGGGCGAGCGCCTGCGGATTCATTGAGGGCCGATCAGGCGTCCTTGTCCCGGGCTATTGTACGCACTCGGCGGGCATCGCCGGGGTGTAGCCCAGCTCCAGCATGATGCACTGCCCGGCATCGCCCAGCACCCAGTCGAGATAGGCCTTGACTTCGCCCGCCGGACTACCGGAGGTGTACATGAGCAGGGGCCGCGAGATCGGGTAGCTGCCGTCGAGCGCCGTCTCGATCGAGGGGGCGATGCACGGGTCGCCGGCAGTGCCCATGACGCAGGGCATCGTGACCTCGGGGGTTGCGTAGGCCATTCCGCTGTAGCCGATCGAGCACGGCGTCTGGGCCACCAGGTGCACGACGTCCTTCGAGCCGTGCATGTCGTGCGACCCGAGCTTGAAATCCTCGTTGTCGAGAACCGCCTCGCGGAAATACGCAAAGGTGCCGGAGTTGTTCTGCCGGCTGACGCGGACGATCTCGTCCGATGCGCACCCCGGCACCTGAACGTCGAGCTGGCTCCAGCGCTCGATCGTGCCGTTCTCTCCGTAGATGCCGGCCAGCTGGTCCAGGGTAAGCCGGCCCACCGGATTGTCGAGGTGGACGTACACGGCCAGCGCGTCGTGGCCGACCAGGTGCTCCACGGGATCGTTGCCGTTCGCGCGAGCCGCCTCGATCTCTCGCGAGGTCATCTTGCGGCTCGAGTTGGCGATGTCCACCGTGCCGTTGATCATCGCCGAGATGCCCGTGCCGGAGCCGCCACCCGAGACCGCCACGGCGACTTCGGCGTCGACTGCGCTGTACGCTTCCGCCCAGGCCTGGGCGACGGTGATCAGCGTATCCGATCCCTTGTTCTGGATCACCGCGCGCGCGCTGTTCTCGGCACGGCCGCAGGCGATGACAAGGATCGACAACAGGGTGGACATGCTACGTCTCATTCTCGGCTCCCTCCATGGATGATCGCTGCAATCGGGCATCCCCGCTCCCTGCGTCGGAATCGGGACCACCATAACCTATCCGCACGGCGAGCCCTCCGATACCGGGCGCCGGTGCGCTGCGGGCTTCTGTTACGAAAGTGTTGCCTCGTCGGGACGCAAAGGCCGATCGGCGCCGCCGCGCGCCAGCTTCCACACGCCCACGGTGAGCACCGGTACGACGTACACGGCCAGGAAGACCCAGGTCATGGTCCCATAGCCCCGGGCGATCAGGTCGATGAGCCCGAATTGGGCGATGAGGGCGCCGCCGACCAGCAGGCCTGTTCCGATTCCGGTGCGCAGGCGAGCGGGCATCTCCGCCTTGCGCCGCGCGTAGACCGCCGCGATGCGCTCGTTCACCGCGTGGATCATCCCCGCACCGGTCTCGATGAGGGTTCCGAAGAGCGCCAGTTGGAACGCGAGTTGGAACCAGCGCATGCCGAGCGTCTCGAGCAGCGCGTTCGCGGGGACGGTGCGGTCCAGGATCTCCGGGTACTGTCCCACCATGGCGAGGTAGAAGAGCACCCCGGGGATGATGGCGATCGGGCCGGCCAGCAGGCCCGCCGAGACCGCCTCCCGGCGGCTGCCGACGTGCCGCATCACGAAGAGCAGGCCGGGAATGGTCGCGAGGTTGTAGGCGGCGTAGCGTACGCCGGCAAGGAACCAGCCCCCGCCCGCCGGGACGGCGGCGAACCTCTGCGAGATCTCTCCCCCGAAAGAGACGAAACAGAGGATGAAGAAGAGGACGAACACCGCGTAGAGCACGAAGGACCACCCCGCGAAGAAGCGCTCTATGGTCCTCGACCCGCGGAACACGAGGTAGCCGATGGCGGCGATCATGCCGAGAACCCCGGCAGCGTAGCTGATGCCGAAGGTCTCTTCGAGGATGCTGCCGGCCGCGGCCGCGATGACCGCCAGCACCAGCATCAGGAACGCCAGGTATGCGGCTTCGTAGGCGACCCACCAGCGCCCGCCCAGGAGGCGGCGGAAGAAGGTGCGGTAGTCGTAGGCGGAAAAGCGGCGGGCGAAGTCGAAGGTCACGGCGCAGGTCGCGCTCCAGATCACCGTGGACACCAGCAGCATGGCCAGGAGGCCGCCGCGGGGACCTTGCGTGAGGAAGAACTCCACGAGTTCGCGCCCGGTGCCGTAGCCTCCCGCGATGACCACCGACTGAAAGACGAATCCCGGGAGCAGGTAGCGGCGGAAGAACGAGTGCCGGGCGGACGTGGTCACGGTCTGGATTCTCCGGGCGAGGGCCTGCGCGGCCACGGGGCGCGGGTGCGAGCCCTGAGCCTACGGGGGCCGGATCGGCATGGCAAACCGGCGCGGCCACGCCGGGAGGGTCCGCTTCCCAATTTGGCACGACTCTTGCTACATATCTCGCACGAACCGGACCTGGCTGAAACCGGGCATGCGCCGGTCGCGTAGGCCCCGGGAGACAGGGGGAGTGGGATGAGCACGGAAGAACGAATCAGGCACCTGGGAAGAGCGGCATCGAGGGCGGAGGATGAAGGGAGGTACCGGGAAGCCCGCAATCTGCGGCTTCTGGCGCGTGACGCTCGACCCATCTCTTCCTTGAAGTACGTTCCGAACATTCCCCTGGCCGGTTCGAAGGAATGAGTATCGGCTGAGTCGAGATGTGTGGTGGGGTGGTGAGGCCCCCGGGCCCGTGGAAGCGGGTTCGGGGGCTTTGGTATTGAGCGCGCAGCGCCACCGACTCTCTGCGGTCTCGGCGACCAGCGACATGTCGATCGGCAGCAGAAGGCCGAGTGCCGGCATCCTGGCAGCCGATGATGGATTTCCGTCGTCGCCTTCATCAGCGGGAACATGTGGCCGGCGATCAGGATCAGGTCGCGACCCGCGACGGTGTGCCCGAAAACCGGGAGGAGGGGCACCGTCAGGCGCATGAGGTGCTTATCTTGGAGTGGGACCAGGGGTGGGCGGTCCGTTGCCCGCCACGCTGGAGAATTGCCGCAGCAGGGAGCAAGGCCATGAGATTGAAGGGAAGCGATTGGCGCGTGGTCGGAGGGATGCTGGCCTGTTTGGCGGCCGGCGCGTGCGCGGACGGCGAAGAGGCGGGTACGCCCCTGTCCGGCTCGTCCGGGGAGGCGCGGGCCGCCGCCGCGACCATCACCGAGGCCGACTTTCTGGACCGGGTGGCGATCCTGGCCCACGACTCCATGCGGGGCAGGGCCACGCCCAGCCCGGAGATCGAGGAAGCCGCACGCTGGATTGCGGGAGAGCTCGCTGCAATGGGACTCGAACCGGGTGGCGGCGGGGGCGGGTTCATCCAGCGCTACTCGTTCCGTCCCCGGTTCGTTGATGTCGAAGCCCCTGCGATCGACGCGCCCAACGTCGTTGCCGTGCTGACGGGCAGCGACCTGGCGCTGCGGAACGAGTACGTCGTGTTCAGCGCCCACATGGACCACGTGGGAGTGCGGGAGCCGGACGCGAGCGGGGACAGCGTCTACAACGGCGCCGACGACGACGCTTCCGGCACGGCCGCGGTCATCGAGATCGCCGAGGCGTTCGCGGCGCTCGAAGAGCCGCCGCCGCGGTCGACGGTATTCCTGCTGGTGAGCGGAGAGGAGCGGGGCCTGCACGGGAGCCGCGCCTACGCCGACGACCCGCCGGAGCCGGTCGCCTCGGGACGCATGGTGGCCAACCTCAACATGGACATGGTGGGCCGCAACTGGCCCGACACCATCGTGGCCATCGGCAAGGAGCACTCGGATCTGGGTGCGACCCTGGAACGCGTCAACGCGGCGCATCCGGAACTCGGCATGACCGCCATCGACGACCTGTGGCCGGACGAGAACTTCTACTTCCGTTCGGACCACTACAACTTCGCGCGCAACGGCGTCCCGGTCCTCTTCTTCTTCAACGGGACCCACGACGACTACCACAGGCCGAGCGACGAGGTCGAGTTGATCGACGCCGGGAAGGGCGCGCGCCTGACCCGGCTCATCTTCTACCTGGGGCTCGAGATCGCCAGCGCTCCGGAGCCGCCCGAGTGGAATCCCGCAAGCCGCCGGATGATCGTCGAGATGATCGAGAGCAGGCCATGAGCATCAGGCTGATGCCGCTGGAAGACTATCGGGAGTATCCCGCCCGCGAGATGCGTGCCCGTGCGCGCGCCTTCCGTGAGGAAGTCCGCCGCCGGCGCACGGTGCGCGACTTCTCGCCGCGCCCGGTGCCGCGCGGGATCATCGAGGATTGCCTGCTGGCCGCCGGCTCCGCCCCCAACGGCGCCAACCACCAGCCCTGGCACTTCGTCGTGGTGAGCGACTCCGCGGTGAAGAAGCAGATCCGCGAGGCCGCGGAGGAAGAGGAGCGGGCCTTCTACCGGGGACGGGCGCCCGACGAATGGCTGCGGGCGCTCGAACCCCTGGGCACCGACGAGCACAAGCCATTCCTGGAGATCGCGCCGTACCTGATCGTGATCTTCGCCGAGAGCTACGCTCTGCTGCCCGACGGGAGCCGCCGCAAGAACTACTACGTGACCGAGTCGGTCGGCATCGCCACGGGGCTTCTGATCACGGCCCTCCATCACGCCGGGCTGGCATCGCTCACCCACACGCCCAGCCCCATGGGCTTCCTGAACCGCATCCTGGGCCGTCCGAAAAACGAGCGGCCTTTTCTGTTGCTGGTGGCCGGGTATCCGGCGGACGACGCCAGGGTGCCCGTCATCGGCAAGAAGTCCCTGCGGGAGATCGCGACCTTCAGCGAGTAGCAAACCCATGGCCGGCCACTCGCATTGCGGGTTGGTCTTGGATAAACTCCGCCCATGGGCACCCGCCGGGCGCGGGCGCCTGTCAACGGTTCCACCCGTTCAACGGGACGAGGCACAATGGGACGCCTGGATGCAGACACAGGACGGGACTCGGCGGAGATCCGCGCCTTCACAAAGGCGGTTCTGAGGGACCTCAAGGCCCTGGAGAGAATGCTCTCCGAGGGCATGATCGAGTCCGGGGTCCGCCGCTTCGGCGTGGAGCAGGAGTTCTTTCTGGTGGACCGCGGCTGGCGTCCGGCCACCGTTGCTCTCGACGTGCTGGAGCATCTCCCCGAGGACACCTTCACAACCGAGCTGGCGCTCTTCAACCTGGAGGCCAACCTCCAGCCCAAGCTCCTCACCGGTCGCTGCTTCTCGGCGATGGAGGTCGAGATCGAAGAGCGGATCGCGCAGGCGCGCGCCGCCGCGCAACGGCAAGGGGCCGACATCGTCCTGTGCGGCATCCTGCCTACCCTGGGCAAGTCCGACCTGTCGATGGACAGCATCACCCCCATGCCCCGCTACTACGCCCTCAATGATGCACTGAACCGCATCCGGGGCGAATCGTCGTACCGGCTGCGCATCGAGGGCACCGACGAGATCTTCGTCGAGCACGACTCGGTGATGGTGGAGGCGTGCAACACCAGCTATCAGGTGCATCTTCAGGTTTCGGCGGAGGAGTTCCCGAGCTTCTACAACGTGGCCCAACTGGTCACCCCGCCCGTGCTGGCCGCGTGCGTCAACTCCCCGCTCCTCTTCGGGAAGAGGCTCTGGAACGAGACCCGCATCGCGCTCTTCGAGCAGTCGATGGACACCCGCAGCGCGACGCCCCACCTGCGCCAGACGAGTACGCGCGTGCGCTTCGGCGAGCGCTGGATCAACAAGTCGGTGACCGAACTCTTCGAGGACGATATCGCGCGCTTCCGGGTGCTCCTGACCGGAGAGGTGACGGAGGATCCCTTCGAGGTGCTGGGACGGGGCGACGTGCCGCGGCTTCCCGCGCTGCAGTTGCACAACGGCACGGTATATCGCTGGAATCGGCCGTGTTACGGGATCAGCGAGGGCAAGCCGCACCTGCGCATCGAGTGCCGCGTGCTGCCCTCCGGTCCCACGATCATGGACGAGGTGGCCAACTCCGCCTTCTGGATCGGCCTGGTGCTCGGGGGCGCGAGGGAATACGGCGACGTCGCCAGTCGGGTCGACTTCGACTATGCCAAGTCCAACTTCGTGGCTGCCTGCCGGAGGGGCCTGGACGCCGGCTTCCACTGGCTCACCGGGGAGACCGTGAGCGCGCGCGATCTGCTCCTGGGCGAGCTGCTGCCACTGTCACGCAGCGGGCTGGAAGAGCTGGGGATCGAGGAGACCGAGATCGACCACTACCTGGGGACCGTTCAGGGGCGCGTCGAGTCCGGCATGACCGGCGCGACGTGGCAGCTCAAGTCGCTGCGCGGCATGAGCGGACAGGGGTCGGCCGCCGAGCGCATGACCGCGCTCACCTCCGGGATGGCCCATCGGCAGCGGGATCCGCGTCCCGCGCACACCTGGGAGCCGGCGGAAATCTGGGAGGCGGGCGGCTGGCGCTACAATTTCCTGAAGGTCGAGCAGTACATGGTGACCGACCTGTTCACCGTGCACGAGGACGAGCCCATCGAGCTGGCCGCCTTCCTGATGGACAAGCAGAACATCCGCCACGTGCTGGTGGAGAACGACGACCACACGCTGGTGGGCCTGGTGTCGTACCGGTCGATCCTGCGCATGGTCGCCGCCTCCGGCGCCCCCGGCGTCGAGGAGTCCGATCCCATCCGTACCATCATGGCCTCCGACGTGGTGACCGTGGAGCCCGAGACCTCGACTCTCGAAGCGATCAGGATCATGCGCGACAAGCGCGTGTCCGCGCTCCCCGTGGAGAAGAACGGCAAGCTGATCGGAATCATCAGCGAGCGCGATTTCCTGCCGATCGCCTACCAGTTGCTGGAGGAGAAGCTGGAGGAGGTCTGAGGGGCTTTCCATCCACAAGAATGAAGGGGGCTCGCGTTAGCCGAGTGATAGCATTGCATACAATGATATCATTCCGTATCTTCCCTGCGTACCTGGGCATTCGAGGCACCAATGGCAAGGCAGGAAGGCACCCGTGGCGAGCATCATCATCCGCAATCTGGAGGAAGGGGTGAAGACACGACTTCGAGTCAGGGCGGCCGAAAACGGACGTTCGATGGAGGCGGAAGCGCGCGTGATCCTGCGCAGAGCCGTCGGTCGCAGGCCGTCACAGGGGGAAGGCCTGGGCAGCGCGCTCGCGGCACTGTTTACGCCATTGGGCGGCGTGGAACTCGATATCCCGCCGCGCGAGCCGATGCGCGAGCCGCTGCGATTCGACTGAGACAGCCGCGGCGATGGTGATTCTCGATACGAACGTCGTCTCTGAACTCATGCGTCCCAGTCCCGAACCTGCGGTCGTCGCCTGGTTGAACGCCCGCCCGCCTCACGATCTCTTCGTCACTTCATTGACGGAGGCCGAGGTTCGCGCCGGGATCGCCTTCCTCCCTCGCGGCAAGCGCCGCCACGGGCTCCTCGAGGCGGCCGATCGTGCCTTCGGGGATTTGTTCGAGGACCGCGTGCTGCCCTTTGGGCGTGAAGCCGCGCGCGCCTATGCAGGCATCGCCGCGGAACGACGCAAGGCGGGCCGGCCCATCTCACAGATCGATTGTCAGATCGCGGCGATCGCCCGTTCCATGCGCGCGTCGGTGGCGACGAGGAATGTCCGGGACTTCGATAGAGCCGGCATCTCAGTCCTCGACCCCTGGAGAGCAAGTGAGTGACGCGAACGAGGGTTTGGCGACCGGCTGTGATCTCGAGTCCTGACCCGCAACCTCAGATCTTGATGTAGATCCGGCGCCGGTGCATCAGCCAGGCGACCGCGAGCCAGAACACGACCTGCGCCAGCGCGAGGGCCAGCGAGCCATTGTAGTCGCCCGCCCAGGACTGGAAACCGTTGCGGAAAACCCAGTCATACAGGGATGAGGTGTCGGCGTCGGGCGCGGGTATGCGGACCATCGTCTTGGCCACCATCCCGGATGCCACGAAGATGGCAATCGAGTTCATGCCGCAGGCCGTGAACGGTGCGCTCCAGGCACCTCGCCATCGCTTGACGTCGATGGCCCAGAACATCGTGCCCAGGAGCAGGAGCGCGGTTCCGGCGGTGAAGACCACGTAGGAACTGGTCCACAGGTTCTTGTTGATGGGGAAGACGAGGTCCCAGGCCAGACCCAGCGCGACCATCGCCGCGCCCGCCATCCACATCTCGCCGGCGAGCCGACGGCCGGAGCGTCCGCTTTGGAGCCGTTCGCCGCAGAAGATGCCCAGGAGACAGGTGGCGATGGCGGGGAGGGTGGAGAGCAGCCCTTCCGGGTCCCAGGTGCCCGACCACAGCCGCCCGGGCATCAGCATGCGGTCGATGTGGGCGGCGAGGTTGCCGTCCGGCGAGAGGTCGCCCGGTGCGGAGCCGGGGACCGGCACGAGCATCATCACGGCCCAGTAGCCCAGGAGGAGCCCGGCAGCGGCGGCCATCCTTCCCCGCGCGGATGCCCACAGGTACAGCCCCCCCGCAGCGAAGTACACGAGGCCGATGCGCTGGAGGACGCCGTAGAGGCGCATCTCGCCGAAGTCGAAGTCCGGGACGGCGCGCATGGCGAGTCCGATCACGATGAGAATCAGCGAACGGCGAATGACGTGCGCGAAGAGGTCGAGGCGTCTCGCGCCGCCCGCGAGCCGGCGCCGGAAGGAGAACGGGATCGCGACGCCGACGATGAAGAGGAAATACGGGAAAATGAGGTCCGTGGGTGTCCACCCGTGCCACTCGGCGTGGGCGAGAGGCCCGTACACGTACGCCCAACTGCCCGGATTGTTGACGAGCACCATGCTCGCGATGGTCAGGCCCCGGAACGCGTCCAGGGAGAGGAGGCGGTCCGACGTTTCGGGCATGTGGACACCAGGGAGGCTATCGATTGAGGAGGACCCGCGCGCGAGCTACGCCACCACCTCCGCGAACGCGTCTCCCATCTTCTCCAGCGCCTCCTGCAGCTCGTGCTCGGGCGGACCGAAGCCGAGCCGCAGGTAGTGGTCCATGCCGAAGTGGTCGCCGGGCACCACCAGCACGGACTTCTCGGCGCGCAGCTTCTCCGCCAGCACGCTCGAGTTGACGGGGGCGTCGTACCGGACGTAGCAGATCGCGCCAGCGTCCGGGGGATGGTAGCGGAAGAGGCCGTTGCAGGATTCCATCCACTCGGTGACCAGCGGCAGGTTGCGGCGCAGGATCGAGCGCGTGCGGGCGAGGATGCGGGCGCGCGCGTCCGGGGCCAGAGCGGCGGTCGCGAGGATGTCGGAGAGGGTCGCGGGGGTGATGGTGGTGAAGTCGGTGCGCGCCCACAGGGTCTCGGTGATGTCGGCCGGGGCTACGATCCAGCCGATGCGCAGACCGGGCGTGCCGTACGCCTTGGAGAGCGAGTTGGTCACGATGGTGCGCTCGTACTCGCCCCACATGGAGGGCGTGGGGATGCCGGAAAGCTCGGCGCCCTGGTAGACCTCGTCGCACAGGATCCACGCGCCGGCGCGCTCCGCAGCCTCCACGACGCCCCGGCGCGACTCGGGGGTGAGGGAGGCGCCGGTCGGGTTGTTGGGGTTGGTGATGAGGATGAAGCGCACGTCGTCGTCGAGGATGGCGCGCAACTGATCGAGGTCGGGCTGCCAGCCCGTTTCCTCAAGGAGTTCGAAGGGGCGCACCAGGCCGCCGAAGTTCCGCACCAGCCCGGGCACCTGCATGTAGTTCGGGACCATGACGGCCGCCGGGGTGCCGGGTTCCATCAGCTGCCAGCAGGCGGCCAGGTTGGCCTCCGCGCCGCCGGTGGTGACCACGACTTCATCGGGCGTGACGTCGTCGTAGAGGGCGGCGATGCGGTCCCTCAAACCGTCCGATCCGTTCGACTGGCCGTATCCGAGGCTCGACGCGCCCAGGTCCTCGATGCCGGTGAGTTCGATCAGTTCGCCCAGCGAGAGCGGATCCACTCCGCTCTCGGAAAGGTTGTAGCGAACGCGGTGCTCGAAGACGGATTGCCAGCGCTCCATCTCGAATCGGTCGAGCTTCACGTGGGTGCCTCCATGGGTTGAGGGCGCGCGCGGGGCGCGTTGATGTGGTTTCGGGCCGCGCGGGTTGTGCGTTGACCGGTCAGCGGATCCCTATCAGCCCGCGCACGGACTCGATGAGGGCGTCGCTGTCCCAGCCGATGCCGTGGCGGAAGATGATACTCGTGTTGCGGATGTGTCCGTCGGCTTCGACATCGCCGTCCACGACCGCGAGATCCGCGCGCTTGCCGGCCTCCACGCTGCCCACGTCGTCGTAGATTCCCAGTACGCGGGCGCCGTTGGCGCTCATGATCTCCACCACCTCGGGAGCGGTGAAGCCGGCTTCCAGCAGCAGCTCGAAGTTGCGCTGGTCGCCCAGCCCCGGCGGCGCCGCGCCGTAGCCGGTCGGGTCGACGCCGGCGGCGAGGAGCCCTCCCGCCTGTACGAAGGCGTACTCGTAGTCCATCGCCACCCGCAGCAACTCGGGAGAGAGGCCCACGCCGGATGCGGGATCGGCGCCCCGGATGCGGTCGAACTGCGCCCGCACTTCGGCGGCCACCTCGGGCGCCAGGACTTCCCAGACCCGGGGATCGAGGTCGCTGCGTCCCGGAACGGAGATCTCGTAGACAGCGAGCGTTGATGTCATCGACACATCGTTGTCGACCATGTCCCGGAAGGTCTGCTGCACCTCCGGGCCGTTGACGTCGAGGTCCCCGTAGGTGTTGCGGAACCCGGGCGGGCACTCGTCCGGCTGCTTGGAGGGATCGTATTCGCTGTTGGCGAAAAGGCCGTGCTCGAGGTTGTCGATCCCGAGCGCCACTGCCTCCCTGTAACCCACTGAGCAAAGATGCGCAGTGACGTTTATGCCGTGGGCATGGGCCTCCTCGATCGCGGCGCCCAGCTCGGCGCGGCTGATCCAGGTGTAGGCCTTGAACCAGTCCACCCCCTCCTCGGACCAGTAGCGCACCACCCGGCGCGCGGACTCCGGTCCGTCCAGCTGCGCCATCGTGCGGCTCCCCTGCTGCCCGGTGAGGTAGGGCCCGGTGATGAAGATGGTCGGCCCGACGGCGAGCCCGGCCTCGATCTCCTCCTGCAGGTTGATCTCCTCGTAAGGCGCGCGCGCTCCGGTGGTGCGGATGGTCGTCAGTCCGGACGCCAGATAGAGCCTGGGGGCGCTGAAGGAGAGCTGCGCCGCCCGGCCGCCGGCCGCCGTGTAGAAGCTGTGGTTGTGCAGGCCGATCAGCCCGGGCATCACAGTGTGTCCGGACAGGTCGAGCACTTCGGCGCCATCGGGCACGTCGACCTCGCCGTCGTTGCCCACCGCCTCGATGCGGCCGTCCGCGATCACCACCGTCTGTCCTTCGCGCGCGGGTTCGCCGGTGCCGTCGAGGAGCTTGACCCCCGTGAGCGCCACCGGGTCGGCGTCGACCGCGACCAGGTCGGCGAACTCCTGGGTGACATCCACCGCCGGCTGGGCCGCGGAGGCTGCCGGCGCGGGTGCATCCGCTTCCTGCGGGGCAGGCGCCTCGCACGCGGTGGCCAGCGCCAGGAAGGCGACCGGCAGAAGCAGCTTTGCGAATGGGGCATGTCGTTCGCGTGGATCTCTCATTGGTCCTCCTCGTACGCGATGTCGTTCCGGAGCATCAAAAAGGCACGGCTGCGGGGCGCCGCACAATGGGTCAGGGCTCGACCTCGAAGACGAACTTCATCCCGGCCTCCAGATGCTCCGCGATGTGGCAGTGCACCATCCAGCGCCCGGGGTTGGACAGCTCCAGCAGGATGTCGGTGGTGGATCCGGTCGGCAGAAGCACCGTGTCCTTCCACACCAGGTTGTCGTTGGCAACGCCGTTCTGCGAGAGCACCAGAAAGCGCTGTCCGTGGATGTGCAGCGGGTGCTGCATCGCGTGGAAGGCGTTGCGGTCGTTGTGGAGCCGGATCTTGACCACGTCGCCCACGCGGAAGCGCCAGTTGATGTCCATGTTTTCGCGCCCGGTCCCGGATTCGCGCAGGATCCAGCGGGCCTGCCCGCCGTCGCTCGCCCAGTTCATGACCGGCATGGTGCCGCTCCACTCCACCGGGTTGAAATACACCCAGTCGTAGAGCATCGACTGTTCGACGGCGCGGGGCAGATCCTCGACCTCGAGGGTGAGGTCCAGCGAATGGTCGACAGGACGGTCGAAGTGTTCGCGGTAGGCGTCGATGTCGCGCGCGACATCCGCGTTCTCGCGCAGCGTCGCAAAGGCGTGTGCGTGATCGATCGCGGCAGGCTCGGGGTCGACGACGATCCGGCCCATGACGCGCGACTCGCTCAGGAAGACGCCTTCCCTGTGGCTGATCGCCTGCACCCGGTTGGCAAGCACGAACTCGCCGGGCTCGTCGAAGCGCACCTCAACGACGTAGCGCTCGGCCGGCGAGATGACGACGCTCTCCGCCATTACCTCCCGCTCGAACCTGCCCACGTCGGAGGCAACCACCTTGACGGGCAGGGGGCGAACCGGAGAGGCCCGATCCGCCCGTGAGAACGACAGATTGAACGTGCGCGTGTTGGAGACGTTGGTGAGGAAGAAACGCACCACGTCTCCGCGCTTGGCGCTCAGCGCGTAGCCGGGCTCGCCGTTCACGAGAAAAATGTTGCCGAAGCGGCCCATGAGCGCGTAGTTGCTCGCTTGCTCGCCGAAGGGCACGATGCCGTCCTCCCCCAGCAGAAGGTCGTCCAGCATCAGCACCTGTTCCTGATTCGCCGGGCCGTAGTAGTCGGGGCGCGGCGAGTCGACCAGCAGGTTTCCGTAGAGGCCCATCTCCTGCTGGATGTCCTCGCGGTGATGGGGATGGTACCAGTAGATGCCGGCGTCCGGGAAGTGGATCCGGTAGCGGAAGGTCCCGCCGGGTTCGACCGGGTCCTGGGTGACCCCGGGGACGCCGTCGAATCGGTTGTCGAGACGGATGCCGTGCCAGTGAATGGCCGTCGGCAGCGGGGTGCGGTTGGTGAAGTTGACGAAGATGGTCGCGTTCTCGGGCACCTGGATGAGGGGCCCCGGCTGCTGCCCGTTGAACGCGAGCATGACCACCGGGCGACCGCCGATGTCGCGGCGGACGAAGTCGGCTTCGAGGTCGAGCGTGCCGCCGTCGGCCAGGCGCACCAGTTGGCGCGGGCGGACCGGGGGGAGGTCCTCCGGCGCCGGGGCTTCGGGCAGGTAGCCGGCCACGCGCGGCCGCAGCGCCATGATGCCCGGAAGCATCGGCAGGCCGGGGTACATGGGGGGCAGGTTCCACGTGGATCCGTCCATGCCGCCGGCGTGGTCGTGGGACATCCCTTCGGGTACGCGCAGGGCCTCGGGGGCCTGGGCCAGCAGGTCGTGGGCCTCCATCAGGCTGCTGGGCGAGCGGCCGCGCAGCACGAGGCGGCCCTCGCGCTCGGTCGCGTCGGCGGACGCCTCCGCGGTGACCATGATGAGGAACTTGTTGAAGGAGATTCGGCCAAGCGGATTGCGGCCGTTCCCCACCTGCCCGAGGCGGACCACCGGATCAAGCGTGGGGGTGGTCGCCCAGGCCACGTATGCCTCGAACGGGCCCAGTTCGCTCGGCTCCGGAAGTCCGGTGATCCAGGCGGTCAGGTTGGACACATGGTTGCCTTCGGCGGTCACCGTCACCCCGAAGGGGCCTGGCACGCGGCCCAGCTCGACTACCCCCCAGGCATCCCGCGCGCGGGCCGTGGCATGCAGATCGAAGCAGAAGAGATCGGTCGGCGTCTGCCCCACGGGAGAGGCCGCGCCGCCGGCCAGCCGGGCGCCGCGGGCACCCGCCGAACAGAGGCTTGAGAGGTCGGACTGCTGGGCGGCGAGCGCCGCGGCGCATCCCGGCAGGAAGCCGGCCAGGGCCACCACGCTCAACGCCGCCTGCAACAGGTCGCGCATCGTCTCCCACGCCTGCAAGGTGAATCTCCAGGTTCCCGTTTGGGTTCCCGGACGGTTGTTCCATAATATGGGTGCCCGCCGCGCACGCGAATGAAGATAGACCCTTGCCCCGGGAGATGGCCGTGAAGACGAGGGAAGCGCACTGGTACCACTTGGCCGCCGCTCGAATGTCGCGGCGCGATTTCGTGAGGATTGGCCGCGATGTGGCCGGCATCGTCGCGCTCGGCTCGCTGGGCGCCTGCCGGGCCGACCGGTCCGCACAGCTGGCGGTCGCCCCGTTCCCCTCGGGGGTCGCGTCCGGCGATCCCGACGCCGAAGGGATGGTGCTGTGGACACGGCTGTCGGCGCAGGGGATGCGCGAAGCGGGTCTGGCGGCGGAGCCGGTCGCTGTGCGCTGGGAGGTGGCGGCCGACGAGAGCTTCGCGAGCATCGTGCGCCAAGGCACCCAGCTGGCCGTGCCCGAACTGGGTCACTCGGTCCACGTGGAGGTGGAGGGACTCGAACCCGACCGGCCGTACTGGTATCGCTTCATGACGGGGAGCGACCAGAGCCCGGTCGGCCGAACCCGCACCCTTCCCGCGCCCGGCACGCCCGCCGACCGGCTGCGCTTCGCCTTCGCCTCCTGCCAGAACTACGAGCACGGCTACTTCACGGCCTACCGCCACATGGCGGAGGAAGAGCTGGACCTGGTCTTCCACCTCGGCGACTACATCTACGAGGTGGGATACGGCACCAACCTGGTGCGCGCGCACGAGGCGGGCGAAGTGTTCACGCTGGACGACTACCGCGCCCGCTACCTCCTCTACCGATCCGACCCCGACCTGCAGGCCGCCCACGCGGCGTTCCCGTGGGTGATCACCTTCGACGACCACGAAGTGGACAACAACTGGGCGTCAGACGTGGCCGAGGACGACCAGTCTCCCGCGCAGCTTCTGCTGCGCCGCACCGCCGCCTTCCAGGCCTTCTACGAGTTCATGCCGGTGCGGCGCTCGTCCATGCCCAGCGGGCCCGACATCCAGGTGTACCGGCGGCTGCACTTCGGCGGCCTGGCCGACTTGCACGTGCTGGACACCCGCCAGTACCGCTCCGACCAGGCGTGCGGCGACACCAACGGGCCGCTCTGCCCGGAGGCCCTCGAGCCCGGCCGCACCATGATGGGAATGGACCAGGAGGAGTGGCTCTTCGGCGGGCTGGCGGAGTCCGAGAGCCGCTGGAACGTGCTGGCCAACCAGGTCATGATCGCCCGGTTGGAGGGCTCCCGCGACGGCGAGCCAACCGTCTCGATGGACCGCTGGGACGGCTATCCGGAAGCGCAGGACCGGCTGCTCTCCTTCCTCGACCAGACCCGGCCGCCGAACCCGGTGGTGCTCACCGGCGACATCCACAGCAACTGGGCGGCGGATCTGAAGGCGGACCCCCGCGACCCGTCGTCCACCGTCGTGGGCGCCGAACTGGTGGGCACCTCCATCAGCTCCGGCGGAGACGGGCAGGACACGCGTCCCGGTACCGCCGACTCGCTGGCCCGCAACCCGCACATCCACTTCTTCAACGCCCAGCGGGGCTACGTGCGCTGCTCGGCCACCCCCGAGCGGCTGGCCGCCGACTACCGCGTCGTGCCCTACGTCACGCGCCCGGGAGCACCGGTCGAGACGCGTGCCTCGTTCGTGGTCGAAGCGGGCCGGCCGGGACTCCTGCCCGCCTGAATCCGGTGCAAGCCCGGGCCCCGGACCGCCGCGTTCCTCCTCGGCGGGGCCGCACACATCATGGCCTCGTGCGCGCGCGGTCCGAATCACGTTACTATGATCGAGCGGGCCCGCGTGGGTCCGGAAATCCTGTTGCCATCCTGCCGAAGGAGTTCGCCATGCGAACCAGCGTCGTCCATTCGACCATCGTGAAAACCGGGGCCGCCGTTCTGGCGCTCGCTCTGGCGGCCGCGCCCGCGGCCGGCCAGTGGACATCGCTCAAGCCGGGCAGCGACAACATGGACGTGCTCGGCCACGTTCCCCTCGGCCCGCAGCTCAGCATCGCGGACATCGAGCTCGAGCAGGAAATGCACCGTCCCTACGCGTACGTCGCGCGCATGGTCTACGGCGAAGTGGGTCCCAAGGGCACCGACATCATCAACCTCGAGGATCCCGAGAGCCCGGAGGTGATCTACCGCTGGCGCATCGAGAACCAGGACCTGCACCAGCGCACCGGCGGCATGGACGTCAAGTACTTCAAGCTCGACGGCCGCTACTACGTCGTGCAGTCCCTCCAGTTCGGCCAGGGCGGTCCCAACCCCGACCTGGGTGCGGTCATCCTGGACGTTACCGGGCTTCCCGATCCGACCACCGTGCGCGAGGTCGCGCGCATCCGGGAGCCGGAGCTGCCCGGGGGCTTCCACAACATCTTCATCTACAAGCACTCCGACGGCCGCGTGCTCCTGCTGACCACGGTGCGCGGCCCGTTCGCTCACGCCTACGACATGGCCAAAGCGGTCGACGGTGACCCGTCGGACGCGCTGGCGGGGCGGATTCCGGTGCCCGAGTCTCCGCTCGGGCAGGGCAGCGGGCGCGGATACCACGACTTCTACGCCGCGTATCATCCCGACACCGGGCAGGACCGCTTCTACGGCGGCGGCACCGGGGGCTATTACGTCTACAACATCAGCGACCTGGACAACCCGGAGCTCGTGGTCACGATGACGGGCATCAGCGGCGTCCGCTCGGGCCACACCTTCACGCCCAGCCCGGACGGGCGCTACGTGATCGCCGAGACCGAATACCAGTACGCCCCGCTGCGCATCTTCGATCTACAGCCCGCGCTTGAGGGGACGCAGACGAACATCAACCGGCCCATCTCGGCCTGGACCGCCGACTGGCAGAACCTCGTGCACAACCACGAGGTGCGCTGGCCGTACGTCTTCGTCTCCGGGTATCTCGACGGTCTCCAGATCTTCAGCCTCATGGATCCGACCAACCCGGTTACCGTGGGCTACTACGACACCTACGTCGGCTCTCCCAACGACCGCGACTTCCGCAATCCGGTGTTCAACGGCGCGTTCGGCGTAGACGTGCGCAACGAGGACGGGCTTATCGTAGTAAGCGACATGAGCACCGGTTTCTGGACCTTTCGCATGGAGGGCTTCAGCGGCTGGAACGGCGAGGACTGGGGCATGCCGGACATCTCCAGCGTCCAGAAATGGGACGAGACCCGTCCGCGCCCGGTAAGCCAGGAGCCGTGATCCGAACGTGATGACCTGATGATGGGCAAGATGCTGCTGGCGCTCGCGCTTCTTGCCGGGATGGCTCCGGGAAACGGAGATCCGGTGCCGGGGATTCCTCCGACCACATGCTCCATCCCGGAGGGCATCGTCCCAGGCGAGACGAGTTGGGCCCCGCTGCCCGAATCCGCCGCCCCGGTCGACGCACCGGCCTATTACGCCTTCCCCGTGGTGAGCACGCGCAGGCTCCCGGGCACGGGGCTCGCGGCGGGACTGGGTGAGGTGACCTTTCCCGACTCCCCGTTCGGGGTCACCCTGGCGGACGACGGCAGCTACGTCCTCGACGTGTGGCTCTCGGTGGAACGCCTGATGGCACCCCGCGAAGGCGTCTATGTGGGATGGCTCACGACGCCGGACCTGGACAAGGTCGAGCGCATCGGCTCGCTGACCGACGGCGGTCAGCTTCACGGCCGCGCGCAGTGGAACAAGTTCCTGCTCGTCGTCACGCTTGAGCCCGCCGACGATCCCGAGGCCGCCATGTGGACGGGCCCCGTGGTGATGCGCGGCATGTCCCGCAGCGGGCTGATGCACACCATGGCGGGGCACGGCGCCTTCGAACAGGAGAACTGCGCCGCCTACGGCTACGATTGAGCCAGCCGACGCCGGTGCGCCTCCTCTACGGAATGCGAGTCCTTCTCCTGGCCGCCCTGCCTGGGGCGCTCGCGGCCCAGGAGCATCAGATGATGGGCCACGGCGCCCACGCCGAGGCCGGCGGTTGGCGCATGCCGCCGATGGACATGACCATGCCCATGGTGCCCGGACTCGAGAACGCGCTTCCGCCCGTAAGCCCATTCCTGATCGGGGACGGCATGGACCCGGCGATGTTTCCGGCGGCCGAACCCAGCCGGCGGGTCGTGATGGCCGACGGCGACACCCTCGACATGGATGTGTCCGTGGTCCGGCGCACGATCGGCGGCCGCGACTACGCCATGCTCGGATACGGCGGCCAGTATCCGGGCCCCCTCATCCAGGCCGACCGCGGCTCGCGCATCGTGGTGCGGGTGACCAACCGCATTCAGTTGCCCACGGCTGTGCACTGGCACGGGATTCGGCTGGAGAACCGCTTCGACGGCGTCGCCGGGCTCACCCAGGATCCCATCGCCGAAGGCGAGACCTTCACCTATGAGGTCGACGTTCCCGACGCCGGCATGTTCTGGTACCACCCGCACATGCGCGAGGACATCCAGCAGGACCTGGGCCTCTACGGCAACCTGCTGGTCACGCCGCCGAATCCGGACTACTACGGTCCCTCCCACCGCGAGGAACCGCTCTTGCTCGACGACATCCTGATCGACGAGCAGGGCCTCATCCCCTGGGGCGAGGAAGCGCCTACGCACGCGCTCATGGGACGCTTCGGCACGGTGATGCTGACCAACGGTGTCGACGACCACCGCATCGAAGCGCGCGCCGGGGAGGTAGTCCGCTTCTACCTGACCAACGTCGCCAACACGCGCACCTTCAACGTCCGCTTCGGGAATGCGCGCGTGAAGCTGATCGCTTCCGACATCGGCAAGTTCGAGCGCGAGACCTGGGTGGAGAGCGTGGTCATCGCGCCCGCCGAGCGCTATGTGGTGGACGTGCGCTTCCCGGAGGCCGGAGAGGTCGGCATCACCAACACGATCCAGGCCGTGAACCACTTCCGCGGCACCTTCTACCCGCACGAGGACACGCTGGCGGTGGTGAGCGTGAACGGCCCCGCTGTCGACGACGCGGTCACGCAGGCGTTCGATGCACTGCGCGAGAACCGCGACGTGGCCGAGGACATCGAACCCTTCCGCGCCCTGCTGGGCAAACCGGTGGACTACGAGCTGGTGACCACGGTCCGGGTGCGCGACCTTCCCGTGCCCATCGTGGCGTCGATGGAGGCCGACACCTTCTATGTGCCGCCGGTCGAGTGGAACGACGGCATGCCGATGATGAACTGGCTCTCCACGGGCACCCAGGTGACCTGGATCCTGCGAGAGCCGGCCAGCGGGCAAGAGAACGGGGACATCCAGTGGCGCTTCCGCGTGGGCGACGTGGTCAAGATCCGGGTGTTCAACGATCCCGAGTCGTTTCACCCGATGAACCATCCCATCCACATTCACGGGCAGCGCTTCCTGGTGACCGAGCGCGACGGCGTCCCCAACACCAACCTGGTGTGGAAGGACACCACCATCCTGCCGGTGGGCTCCACGATGGATCTTCTGGTGGAGATGTCGAATCCGGGGTCGTGGATGGTTCACTGTCACATCGCGGAGCACCTGCACGCGGGAATGATGTTCGTCTTCGAGGTTACGGAGGAGTAGTGCCGCCGATGTCATCACGCATGCCGTTCGCCATTGTGGTTCTGCTGATTCCGGGATGCGCGGGATCCCCGGAAGCGCCGCCGGCGTCTCCGTCCCCCGAGTCCGCGGCGGTGGAGACGCCGGCTCCGGACGACGCCCCTCCCGCCGCGGCATCTCCGGCTCTTGTCGCCTTCTATACGGAGGAACAGGCCCGCCGCGGGCAGCGCGCGTTTCGTCAGGTCTGCTCCGACTGCCACTACACGAGCGAGTTCAAGGGCCCGGTGTTCACGGACGTGTGGGCGCGCCGCACCGCCCGCGACCTGTACCGCGAACTGCGCCGCACGATGCCCGACGACAACCCGGGAGGACTGCCGCGCCAGACTTACGTGGATGTGATGGCGTACATCCTGGAGTTGAACGGCTATCCCGCCGGTTCCGACGAACTTCCACCCGACGATCAAGTCCTGGGCAGCTTCAGGCTGACCCCGCCGGAACAGGATCCGGGGCGTTGACCCGCAGTCCCCTGTTTCGGTAGACTTGTCGGCTGTCGGCCCTTCGCCCGCGAACGGCGGCGGCTGCACCCGGACCAGAGTCTTCGGAGCCCAGGGAATGAAAGAAGGAATTCACCCCGCGTATCACCCGGTGGTGTTTCAGGACGCGTCCAACGGCTACGCGTTCCTGACCCGATCGACCGTCAAGAGCGACAAGACCATCAAGTGGGAAGACGGCAACGAGTATCCCCTGGTCAGCCTGGAGATATCGAGTTCCTCGCACCCGTTCTACACGGGCACGCAGCGCATGGTGGATACCGCGGGCCGCGTCGAGCGCTTCCAGCAGCGCTATGCGCGACAGATGCGGGGGAAGTCCGACTCGGACGGGTCGGACGGGAAGTAGCCGGTCGGAGGATGGCGGCAGACACGATCTTCTCCCGCATCGTCCGACGGGAGATTCCGGCCGACATCGTCTATCAGGACGACCTGGTGACCGCATTTCGCGATATCGAGCCGGCCGCCCCCACGCATGTGCTGGTGGTCCCCAACCACGTCATCGCAAGCGCGCGCGACGTAACGGACGACGACGAGCCGGTGCTGGGCCGCATGTTTGCGGTCGCGGCGCGGATCGCACGGGAGCAGGGCATTTCGGAAACCGGATACCGATTGATCGTCAACTGCGGCGAGGACGGGTGCCAGGAGGTCTACCACCTCCACATGCATCTGATCGGGGGACGCCCGCTGGGACCCATGCTCGCGGGTCCCCGGAGCTCGTCCGCCCATTAGCACTGGAGAACAACCCGAAGGGCGTATGGCTTTTCGACTCTCGCTCTGAGAGAGGCGACTCAAGGAAGGCGCAAGGTGGCAAAACGAGGAAAGATCGAACAGAACCTGAAGCGCGCGAAGCTGATCGAGCGCTATGCGGAGCGCCGTCGCGAGCTTCGGCAGATCATTGCCGACCCGGACAGGTCCACGGAGGAGAAGCGGGAAGCCCAGTGGGCGCTGCGGAAGCTGCCGCGCGATTCCAGCGCGACCCGCTACCGCAACCGCTGCGGCACCTCGGGACGGCCCCGCGGCCACATCAAGAAGTTCGGGCTCTCCCGCATCGCATTTCGCGAGTGGTCCCTGGAGGGGAAGATCCCCGGGGTCCGCAAGTCCAGCTGGTAGCGCCCGGCCCGGGCGGCCCGCGGCGGTGTCCGCTCCCGCCGTCATCGCCGACGAACTCGGCGCGCACGTCTCGGTAGCGGGCGGCGTCGAGCGCGCGCCCGGCCGTGCGCGGGACATCACCGCCCTCAACCTGCAGCTCTTCACCAAGCAGCCCAACCGCTGGGCCGAGCCCACCCTCGACGGCAGGCGGGTCCGCGCCTTCAGGGAAACGCGTGCGGCCGCCGGCATCCAGTGCGCCGTCGCCCACGACTCCTATCTCATCAACCTGGCGTCCCCGGATCCGGGGCTCTGGCGCCGGTCCCTCGACAGCTTCCGGGCCGAACTGGCGCGCGGCCGCGATCTGGGCCTGGACTTTCTCGTCACGCATCCGGGGAACGCCACCGACGGCGACATCGCCAGCGGCATCGCCCGCAACGCCGCGGCTCTGACCGAGGCGCTCGACGGGTGTCCGGATGGACCCCGCGTGCTGCTCGAGCTGACCGCGGGCGCCGGCACCACGGTCGGAGGCCGGTTCGAACACCTCGCCGCGATCCGGGAGGGCGTGGGAGCGCCTCTGGACCGGCGCATGGGCGTGTGCTTCGATACCTGTCACGCGTTTTCCGCCGGGTACGATCTGGTTGGTGGCTACGAGGACGTCTGGCGGGCTTTCGACGACGCGCTCGGCCCGGGCTCGCTCGAGCTCTTTCATCTGAACGACTCGAAGCACCCCTTCGCTTCCCGCCGCGACCAGCACGAGATGATCGGCGAGGGGACGCTGGGCGAGGCTCCCTTTCGCCGCATCATGAGGGACGCCCGCTTCCGGGACATCCCCAAGCTGCTGGAGACGCCCAAAGGCGACGACGTGGTGTCGAACGACCGGCGCAACCTGGCGCTCCTGCGTTCCTGGCGCACGTGACCGGGGCGCGCGTGCGAAGTCTGGCGGTCGTGCGAGGCCCGGCTCGCGGGCTTCTGCAGCTGATGCTGATGGCGCTGTCGGCGGCGCCGGCCGCGGGGCAGATGCCGCTCACGGTGGAGGTGCGTGGGGGCGGGGTGTACTCGACCCCCTTCGCCCGGGGGATTGCCGTGGTGCCGGCCGAGCTCGAGGCGGTGGCGCGCGACCTGGAGGTGGGCCCGCGGCCCGCGCCGGTCGCCGAGCTGGTCCTGGCGGCCCGGCCCGGGCCTGCGCTCGTGCTGGAGTTGCGTGCGGGTGCGAGCATCGCCGATGTGACCGGAGCCGGCGGGGGCAACTCCTGGCCGGCCGGCCGGATGACCGCCGTCCACATTGTGGGCGGGGTTCGGTATCCGCTGTCGCCGCTGCCGGGGGCGGACGTGCGCGTGGGGGCGGGAAAGGTGCTGTACCTCAGCAGCGACGTGAATCTGCTGGAAGGGAGCGGGCGCACCGGCGTGCTGCTGTCCGGCGGGTTCGGGTACCGCCTCCCCGGTCCGTTCGCCGCAGTCGGGGTGGCCGAGGCGCAGTGGCACGAGTTCGCCCCTGCCCCGCTGGCCGAAGCGGGCGCGGCGGCCGGTGCGGTAACTCGGTTCCTCGCCTACCTCGCCGTGCCGGTGTGGGGGACGCCATGAACCTGTGGCGGGGAACCGGATCGACGTGGCGGGCGGCCGTGTTGGGCACGGCGCTCATCACCGCCTGCGACAGCGCGACCGTCCCGGCGCTTCCGGGCCCCTACGACTTCCGCCTGGCTGTCTACGGCACCGACGGCCGCGCGCGCCAGCGAACCTTCCACTGGGACCGGGGCGCCGTGGTGCCGGTGTTCGTGGTGGACGAAGAGCCGGGCGCTGACGAACTGCGCCGGGCGCTTGAAGGGGCGGTGCGGGCATGGCGATCCGCCGCGGTGTTCGGCGAGGTGCGATTGCGGGAGACCACCGACCTGGGCGAGGCGCGCGCGGTGCTGCGCTGGCACGATGCGGCGGGTGTTCTCTCGACACCCATGACGTGCCTGGGGCCTGTGACGGGCGCCGCCTCGACGCTCGGGTGCCTGAACGCCCCCCGCGACGCGCTGCGCACGTGGCCCCGCCGCGACGGCGAACCCTCGCAGGTCATCTACCGCGTGGTCATCCGCCGAACCGACGACCAGGAGTTGCTCGACCGGCTGGTCATCCACGAGATGGGACACGTTCTGGGCATCCTGAGCCATTCGCCGGACCCGTCCGACATCATGTGGGCGGGCCCGGACCTGCCGCCGGCGCCCACCGCGCGGGATCGAAGCACCCTTCGTTCCCTCTATCAGACACCCGTGGATCTGCCCGTCGAATCGGCGTCTCCCGGACAATGACGGCGCGGGGTCGTCCGCGGGCGGCCCGAGCCGGGTGGTGGAACATCGCCGCCGTTGACTCGACTACCGAATGCCTGTACCCTCCGCGCAACTGAAATCCGGCTCGCTCATCCTGTCGAGCCCGCCCTCACCAGGAGATTGCCTTCGGTGAGCAGTCAGAGCCCGCGTTCCGGAAGCGCCCGGGATCCACGCATGCCGGTGGCCGTGCTCGGAGCCACGGGAATCGTCGGCCAGCGTCTGGTGCGCATGCTCGCCGGACACCCCTCGCTGCGGCTGGCCGAAGTTGCCGCATCGTCACGGAGCGCCGGCCGTCGCTATGCGGACGTGGTGCAGTGGAGCCTGACCGGGGACATCCCGGACACGGCGGCCGGCCTGCCGGTGCGTGCCGCGCGCGATCGGCTGCGCAGCCGGCTGGTGCTCTCCGCGCTGCCGCGCGCCGTCGCCACCGACCTGGAACTCGACCTCGCCCGCGCCGGCCACGTGGTCTGCAGCAACGCCTCCGCCCACCGTCAGCGGGCGGATGTGCCCCTGATCGTGCCCGATATCAACGCCGGAGATCTGGAGCGGGTCCGGTCGCAGCGCTGGTTCGCCCGGGGAGGTGCGCTGGTCACCAACCCGAACTGCGTCGTCGTCGGAGTCGCGCTGGCGCTGGCCCCGATCGAGAAGAGCTTCGGGATCGAAGAGGCCACGCTGGTCACCTTGCAGGCGCTGTCCGGCGCCGGGCTCAACGGCACGGCCGCGGTCCGGATGTCCGGAAACGTCGTTCCGTGGATCTCCGGCGAAGAGGAGAAGATCGGCCCCGAGCTCAACAAGATCCTCGGTAGCCGCATTCGAGTCGCCGCCAGCACGAACCGGGTGCCCGTGCTCGACGGGCATATGGCGCATGTCTTCCTGAAGCTGCGCGCGCCGGCTCGGCCGGAGGAGGTCGAGCGCTGCCTGGTCGACTATCGGCCATGCGCATCACTGCCCCAACTGCCGACGCTCCCGGAGCGGCCCCTCGCGGTGCGCCGGGAGCCCGACCGGCCGCAGCCCCGCCTCGACATCGGCGCCTCGCGCGGCATGGCGGTCAGCGTCGGCCGCATACGCTCCGCTCCCCCACACGATCTCGCCCTCGTCACCGTGGTGCACAACGGGGTGCGGGGCGCCGCCGGAGCGTGTCTGGCCAACGCCGAACTCTGTGTGCTGCGCGGGCTGCTCGAGAGCAGTGAATCGAGGGACGGAGGCTGATCGCCGGCCGTTGGACAAACGTGAGCGGCATAGCTACTTTTGCCCTGCGTTTCGGAGGCCCATCGATAATTGAGCCAACACAATGAGGCCGGGACTGGCTCTCGCGCCGGACGCAACGCCCCGGAAGTGGGGACTGCGGAACTCGCGGGGAGGTCGCCAAGGATTCGTACCCGGGCTTCAAATATCTCCTCCGAAATGCCGGGAGGCTGGCGTCCGACGGGGCGCCGGTCTCCTGTTTTTCTGATGGTCGCATTCGTGTCCGAAGCGGGAAGGGAGAGATGCCGCGGGTAAGGATCACGCGGAGAATGCACTTCTCCGCCGCCCACCGGCTGCACCGGCCCGACTGGTCCGATGAGCGCAACCAGGAGGTGTTCCGCAGTTGCGCCAATCCCAACTGGCACGGCCACAACTACGAGTTGGACGTGACCGTGGAGGGACCGGTCGACCCGGAAACGGGTTACGTCATGGACCTGAAGCACTTGCGTGATCTGGTGCAGGACGGCGTGATCGCTGACGTCGACCACGCCAACCTGAACATGGATGTCGGTTGGCTGGACGGGATCATTCCCTCCACGGAGAACGTGGTGGTGGCGATCTGGCGCAGGCTGCGTGAACGCATGCCTCCGGAGGTGGAACTGGTGAAGCTCGTCCTGTGGGAGACGCCGAGAAACCGGGCGGAGTACTCAGGTGAGTAGCCGCGGACTGGGACTCCTCCGGGGGAACGGTCCCGCCCCGGGTCGAGCGGAAGCAGCCGGTTCCCGTTCGGATTCGCTGGCCGAGGCCTCGTTCGAGGAGTTGGTGGCCGAGATCATCCGCCGCATCGGCGAGGATCCCGACCGCCAGGGTCTGGTTCGCACGCCGGAACGGGTGAAGCGCGCGATGGAGCTGTTCACCAGCGGGTACGCGCAGGCGCCCGAGGACGTGATGACCGGCGCGCTCTTCCAGGAGAGCCACCAGAACATGGTGCTGGTGCGCAACATCGAAATGTATTCCCTGTGCGAGCACCACCTGCTGCCGTTCTTCGGCAAGGTCCACGTGGCCTATATCCCGAACGGGCGCATCGTCGGGCTGTCCAAGACGGCGCGCATCGTCAACGTCTTCGCGCGCCGGCTCCAGGTGCAGGAGCGGCTGACCGAGCAGATCGCTCAGGCGCTGTGGGATGTCGTGCATCCACAGGGCGTGGGCGTGATCGTGGAGGCGCACCACCTGTGCATGATGATGCGGGGCGTCGAACAGCAGAACTCCTCGACCCTCACGTCGGCGATGCGGGGGTCGTTTCTGGAGGACCCGCGGACCCGCGAGGAATTCCTCGCGCTGGCGCTGAAGGCGGGGACCCTGGAGTAAGCCCGTGAACGACCTTGCGGGCTGCTCCGCGCTGGTGACGGGCGCGACCAGCGGCATCGGCGCAGCGTGCGCGCGAGCCATGGCATCCGCCGGGGCGAAAGTGTTCCTGGTGGCCCGCCGGCGCGACCTCCTCTCCCGAATCGCGGACGAGATCGGCGGCCACGACCTGCCCGCGGATCTTGCCGACGACGGCCAGGTGGAAGGCCTGTCGGCGGAGGTGGCGGCGCGCCTGGGGGGTACGCCCGATGTCCTCGTCCACGCGGCGGGCGTGTTTTCCCTCGCTCCCCTGCACCAGACCGGCCTTGAGGATCTGGACCGCAGCCTGACCGTCAACCTGCGGAGCGCCTTTCTGCTGGCGCGAGCCTTCCTGCCCGGCATGCTGCGCCGGAACCACGGACACATCGTGCTGGTGGGATCGGTGGCGGGACGCACGGCGTTCCCGGACAACAGCGCCTACTCCGCCTCCAAGTTCGGGCTGCGCGGCATGCACGAGGTGTTGCGCGAGGAAACCCGCGGAACAGGCGTGCGCACTTCGCTGGTCGAGCCGGGCGCCTGCGACACTCCGCTCTGGGATCCCATCGACCGGGAGCGCCATCCCGGGCTGCCGCCCCGGGACGGAATGCTCGAGCCGCGGCAGGTCGCCGAGGCCATCCTGTTTCTGGTCACCCGCCCCGCCACCGTTCAGATCCCCCTTCTGCAGATCGAGCGCACATGAGGCGGGCGCTCCCGGTCCTGCGCCGCCGCCGGTTGTGAATCCGCAACTCACCGAGCGACTCATCTGTCCGCGTTGCGGTCCCGGCTTCGGCCTCGTGCTGCGTGCGGACCAGGTGGAGCAGGGGAGGGTGCTCGATGGTTTTCTGGGCTGCTCCAACTGTCGCGTGCTCTACCCGGTCGCGCGAGGCGTCGCAGACCTGCGCCACCCTCCGCGTTCCCGGTCCCATCGACGCGCGCGCGCAGTTCCTCCGCTGACGTCGCGGGATGCCCCGGAGCTCGATGCGCTGCGCCTTGCCGCGCTGATCGGCGTGGCTCGGGGCCCCGCGTTGATCGCGGTTGCCGGCGACCTGGCGGGCCGCGCCTCCGAGTTGGCGTCGCTACTCCCCGACGTGGAAGTGGTGGCGCTGGCCCCCCGGTTCCACTCCAGCCCCGCTGCCGGTGCGAGCCATCTCATGGCATCCGACCGACTGCCGCTGCGCGACGGATCGCTGGCGGGGATCGCGCTCGCCGGATCGTGGGCCGAACTTCTGCTCAAGGACGGGTTACGATGTCTGGCGCGCTCCGGGCGCATCGTCCTCGCGGGTGCGTCTCGCGAGAGCCAGAGGGTGTTCCGTGGCCAGGACCTGACGGTGCTGGCAGACGAAGCGGGCGTGGTGGTCGGGCGCCTCGGCCAGGGGTAGAGCGTGTTTGCTTCCCGCACCGGCTGCGGATAGCTTTTGCAGCCATCGGCACTCCCGATTCCAGTCCTCCTTCCCCGTGGACAACGTACGACATGGGTTGGATAAAAGGTCTTTTCGGGGGCTCCGGCCCCGACAAGACAGACTACCATGAGGATGCGCGCGCCCTCGTCGAGGAGGGCAGGTTCCAGGACGCGCTGAACTCCTTCAATCTCGCCCTGAAGGAATCTCCCGGAGATCCGATCATCCTGCAGGAAATCGCCATGGTCTACACCCGGATCGGGATGTCGGACGAAGCGGCGAAGACCTACCGCCACGTACTCCGCAAGCACCCGGAGACGGCGGGGGCCCACTACGGGCTAGGGTTTCTGCTGCGGCGGGCCGGACAGAAGAGGGCCGCCGTCGATCACCTCAGCACCTTCCTGGCCAACCCTCCCCAGGGCTCCGAGTACGAGCAGCACATCTCCCACGCGCGCAGCACGCTCGCGACCCTGATGCGTGAACTGGAACAGGGGTCCGCCGATGGGGATGGATAGGGAAGTCCGCCTTTCCTGGCTCGGCTCCGGCCGTGCCTACGAGGGCCGGTCGGGGGTTGGCGATCCCGCTGTGATCATCGACGGAAACGGCGCGCGCGGGCCTTCCCCCATGGACACGGTCCTGCTGGGTGTCGCGGCCTGCATGGGGATCGACATCGAGGAGATTCTGCGCAAGTCGCGGGTGCCGCTCGAGGAACTGGATTTCGTAGTCCGGGGTGCGCGTGCGGAAGATCATCCCAGGCGCTACACCCGCGTCGACCTCGACATCGTGCTCTCCGGGCCCCGACCCGGGGACGAGGCGCGGGTCGAGCGCGCGGTCGAGCTGTCGCGCGACAAGTATTGCAGCGCCCTCAATTCGCTTCGCAGCGACATCCGGGTGACGACCCGCGTCCGGACCCGAACGCCGGCTTCGACGCCGGGCGCGCCGTGACCTCCCCCACGCTCACCAGCCTGTTTCTCGAGGCCGTCGAGCGATTCGGCGACGCAACTGCGCTCAGGGCGCCGAACGCCGACCTGACGTGGTCGCGGATCTCCTACAATGAAGTGTTCCGCACTGCCAGGGCGGCGGCCAGCGGGCTGCGGGCGCTCGGGGTTGAACGCGGAGAAGCGGCGGCCATCCTGTCCAACAACCGTCCCGAGTGGGCGCTCGCCGACTACGCCTGCCTGTGCGCGGGCGTCCGCGACGTCCCCATCTATCCCAGCCTGACCGCGCCGCAGATCGCCTACATCCTGCGCGACTCCGGTGCTCGGGCGGTCTTCGCCGAGGACGAGGAACAGCTCGCGAAGCTCATGGAGATTCGGGACCAGTGCCCAGAACTCCGTCACATCATCGTTTTCGATCCTCCGGGCGAGCTCCCCGACGGTGTACTGGCATGGCGCGACTTCGTGCAGCTCGATCCCGTCGGCCTGAGCGATGAGGCGTTTCGGGAGGAGGCGCTCGCCGCGCGGCCGGAGTCGGTCGCCACCATCCTCTATACCTCGGGCACAACCGGTAATCCGAAGGGCGTGCTGCTCACGCATGCCAACGTCGGGTCCAACGTGCGCGTCTCCCGCACGCTGCTCGACATTTCCGACACCGACAACACGCTCAGCTTCCTGCCCCTGTCGCACGTCTTCCAGCGCATGGTGGACTACGTCTTCTTCAACGTGGGGTGCACCATCGCCTACGCCCGCGACATGACCACCGTGGCCGAGGACCTGAAGATCGTCCGGCCGACCGTGGCCGTCTCGGTTCCCCGGCTGTACGAGCGGGTGTACAACGCGGTGACCGGAGCGACGGGCGTGAAAGGGCTGCTGGTGGGCTGGGCGGCATCCGTGGGCCTCGCGCACGCCGACGCGGTGCTGGCAGGCCGCGATCCGGGGTGGTGGACGCGGGCCCGCAAGTCCCTGGCCGACAAGCTGGTGTTCAGCAAGCTGCGCGCGGCGGTGGGCGGACGGCTGCGTTTCTTCGTCAGCGGCGGCGCACCGCTTTCGCCCGGAATCAACAAGTTCTTCTTCGCCGCCGGGCTTCAGATCCTCGAGGGATACGGGCTGACGGAAACCAGCCCGGTCACCAACGTGAACACCTTCGAGAACTTCCGCATTGGCACGGTGGGCAAGGCGGTTCCGGGCACGGAGATCCGCATCGCCTCCGACGGCGAGATCTGCATTCGCGGCCCCCAGGTCATGAAGGGATACTTCAACCGGCCCGAAGAGACCGCCGAAGCCATCGACGAGGAAGGTTGGTTCAAGACCGGCGACATCGGCGAGCTCGACGAGGACGGCTTCCTGCGCATCACCGACCGCAAGAAGGACATCATCGTCACCGCGGGCGGCAAGAACATCGCGCCGCAGCCGATCGAGAATGACGTCAAGCTCGATCCCTACATCGAGCAGGCGGTCATGGTGGGCGACCGGCGCCCCTTCCCGTCGCTCCTGGTGGTGCCCGACTTCGAGCAGTTGAACCGGTGGGCGGCCGCAAGCGAGATCGACGCGTCGGACCCCGGGGCGCTGCTCCGTGATGCGAGGTGCCAGGAGTTTCTGGGGAGTAGGGTCAAGGAGTCGCTGGCGGGGCTGGCCCGCTTCGAGATGCCCAAGAAGACGGCCTTCCTGGCGTCGACGTTCACGATCGAGGACGGGACACTGACCCCGACCCAGAAGGTGCGGCGGCGGACCGTGGAGGAGCGTCACGGCGCGCTCATCGAGTCGCTGTACGACGAAGCGAACGTCGACCGCGACTACTTCACCGGCTGAGCGGTCCTTCCGGAATCGAGGGAGTTGCGGGTGTCCGACGCGCACCGGGTGGTGCTGATTTCAACGCCGGGAGCCGAAGCCGGGCGGCAACTTGCCCGCGCCCTGGTGGAGGAACGGCTGGCCGCGTGCGGGAGCGTGGTGCCGGCAGTGACGTCGGTGTACCGCTGGCAGGGCGCGGTGGAGGAGGAGGAAGAGGCGCTGGTGGTGCTCAAGACGGCGGCCGACCGGGTCGAAGCGCTCACGCGGCGGACGCGCGAACTTCACCCCTACGAAGTCCCCGAGATCCTCGCTCTTCCCGTTGCGGGCGGCAATCCCGGCTACCTGGAGTGGGTTGTCGAAGAGACCCGCGCCGCGCCGTCCGGGCACGCCGACGCGCAGACCTGATGGACAGGCTTCCCCGCGGGACCCATATTGGTGCCGGCATCGCGGGATTCGCCTCCCGTCTCCACGAACACCCAACCGGTCGCGCGAGGGAAACATGAGCTGGGTGCCTGGCGGCTACATCTTCACCCACGTGGTCTTCTGGGGCGTCGTGGCGCTGGTCGCGGTGGGAACCAACGCGGTCGCGATCATGATGGTCACCGGCCTGATGCTCCTTCTGGTGCCGGAGTCGCTCAGGCGCTGAGCACTCCTCGGGGGAGGACTGAATGCTGCTGAAGATACTGGGCGGCGTCCTCGCGCTTGCGCTCGGGGTCTTTCTGGGACTCTCCTTCGGCAAAGGCCCCACCGTGGAAGAGGTCGAAGAACGAATGGGCAAGAACCTTCCGCGGGAGAAGGCCACCCGCCACTTCACCTTCCTCGGCCTGATGCAGAAGAAGCAGCAGCGGGGGTCGCACCGTCGCCGTCAGAGGTCCCGCGGGCCGTTCGACCTGTCCAGATAGGCCGGGCTGCTACCCCACCAGCCGGGTGACGAGCACCAGCACGGTGCCGATGATCCCGCCGAGCACGTAGCCCAGCCGCACGATCAGCTTCAGCTCCCGCTCCGTCACCCGCCGAACGATCTGCTCCATGCGCGCGGCGGGAAACGCCAGCACCTTCTCCTCGACGCGACGCGCCACGTCGATCTGCCGAACCACGGCGGGCACCTGGGCCTGCAGCCATTCCCAGACCGGTGCGCTCAATCCCTCTTTCAGACGGTCGGCGGCGCCATCCGGAAGCCAGCGCGCGGGAACACCGATGGGGCGGTCGAGGACGGTGTCCACCAACTGGCGGGTGGTGCCGTCGATCAGTTGGGCGGCGGCGTCGCTCCGGGCGAGCGATACCAGCCCCCCCGCGATCGACGCGGGAGGTACGCGTTCCAGCACCTCGCCCCAGCTTCGCGCACCCGCTTCGTGGAGGGCCGCCTCGAGCTTCTCCACCAGGAAGCTGCGCGTGGCGGGATCGCGGGCCGTCGAAGCCACCCAGTCGGCCAGCGTGCGGCGGGCCGCGACCACGCTCTCGCTGTCAGCCTCGCCCAGCACCAGGTGGACGGGGCGGCGCAGGAAGTCGACGACCGCGTCGTTGATGCCGCGCGACATGGCCGCCTGGACCGCGGGATCCTTCAGCAGGCTCGCGATCTGCTCCGCGCCCTCTTCCCGGATGGTGTCCAGCACCCGATCCACGGTGTCTTCGGTGATGACCAGGCGCGCCACCACCCGCTGGTGGAAGCGCAGGTCGCGCAGGAAGCGCTGCAACAGGTCGTGGATGCCCCGCTCGAAGCGGGCCCGCGCCCGATCGTCCTCCAGCAGGGCGCCGAGCCGGGCGATCGCCAGCGGCAGGTAGTTGGAGAGCCCGCGCTCGAATGCCGCCACCATTCCGGGCGGAATCGTCTGCTCGAAGGTCTTCTCGGGTGAGAGCAGCGACCGGGCGGCCGACGACAGGTAGTCGTCCACCGCGCGGTAGAAGCCGTCGCTGCCCAGCGTGCCCTCCATCCACCCGTCGAGGGCGGACGCCAGAGCGGCGCTGCGGGCGGGCGTGAGCGCCCCGCCGATGGGCACGTCGGAGAGCGCTTCCACCACCGACCCGGCGCGGTCGGCGACCGCACGCTCGAACTCCTCGGAGCCGAGCCAGGCCGCGATCTGCTCGCGGACCCTGGCCGCCGAGTGGTGCAGCGCCGATTCCACTTCGGGCAGGATCGACTCGGGCAGCATCTCCCGGAGAGAACCGCGCTCCTCCAGCAGCAGCACGTCCACGAACTCGCCCAGGCGCCGGTCGAAGGCGCGTCGGAATTCCTCGTCCGCGAAGGTCCGCTCCAGGTCGGATTCGGTGAGCAGGCGGTTCCCCACCGTGCGCCCGACGGCCGCGGCCAGGCGGGGCTGGTTCTTGGGAATCGCGCCCTGCAGAAAGCCGATCCTCCTGCCGCGCACGCGCAGCGGCTCGTAAGGGTGGAAGAGCATCCAGATTGCGACCGAGTTGGTCAGCCCGCCCGCCAGCGCACCGAAGGCGATGGTGAGCAGCGGGGCGATCAGGTTCTCGAGCAAGGGGCGACGCGGCTCATGGTGCGCGATGGTAGAGGATGCCGCGCACGGGATAGGGGACGGTCTCGATCGTGATCGAGCCTTCCACTTCGGAGATGGCGATCAGGGGCAGTTGAGGACCCGGCCCATCCCCGGCCTCCATGTGCGTGCTCATGGCCTCGATTCTACCGGTAAGGTCGGCGTCGGGCGACTGGAAGCGCCACGCCACCGGAACGTCGCGCCGGGCCGGCTCGAACGCCCTCGAGCGGGTGGCCGTCACCGTCACGCCCGGCCAGTCGAAATTGCGCGCGCGCAGCCTGCCCCATCCCTGGAACGTGGAGTCGGCGGCCGCATCGAAGGGTCCGCGCAGAAACACATGGATGTCCTCGGAAACGAGAAGCGCCCAGCTTTCGGGCATCGCGTCCGAGGCCTGGCGCGCGAAAGAGATGTCGACCAGCGTCCCGGCCAGGGCGTTCTCGGAGACAATGGTCGAGGCCTCTCTCACCTGGACCAGTTCTCCGGGACGACTGCTCCATCCCGCCATCGCCTCCCCGAGCCACATCTCCAGTTCCCGGCCCGCGCTGCGATACAGGAGGGCCGTCAGCGCATCCCGTTCCGCAACGATGATGCGGATGCCATCGTGCGGGATGATGCGCCATGGCGCCCGGACCGGGGGGGTCTCCCACGAGGACTGGAAGAAGGCGTCCCACACGCCTCCGCGCGCCAGCCAGATGCGGGCGTCCCGGTCGACAGCCTCTTCACGGGTGCTCGCCGAGAACGACCAGGCAACCACCAGCGGGCTCTCATCCTCTAACGCAAAGAAGGCCAGATGACGCTCGTACCGATTGCCCGCGAACGAGTCCAGCGGGGCAAGCGCCGGGTCTTCGACGCGCGCGCTGCCGGGGTTCCCGGGCTCGGCGGTGCATGCGACGGTCACCAGGAGCGCCGCGGAGAGCATGCGAACCGCGCTCATCGGGGCGGAACCAGAGCTTGACGAAACCCCGTCCCGCTCACCACGTTGCTGCCCTTGACCCAGCCCCAACCTCGCTCGCGACGCCCATCCATCCCCTCCTCAGAGTAGCTACCCATGGAATACAATCCGGACCTCCCCTTCTACAAGCGGCTGCACTGGCAGGTTCTTGCCGCGATGATCCTGGGTTCGCTCGCCGGGGTCACCTTCGGCGAAGCCGGGGCCGAGGCGATCGGCTGGATCGGCGAACTGTTCATGCGCCTTCTGAGGATGATCATCGTGCCGCTGGTGCTCACCTCGATCGTGTCCGGAGTGGCGTCGGTGGGCGGAGGCCGGGCCGTGGGCCGCCTGTTCGGCAAGACGCTGGGATACTACGTCGTGTCGAGCTTCCTCGCCGCTTCGGTGGGGCTCATGATGGTCAACCTCATCCGGCCGGGTGTGGATTCCAATATCGTCGAAGCATCCACGGATCCCATGCTGGTCGACACGCCGGACTCGTTCATCCAGCTGATCCTCGACATCGTGCCGATCAACTTCGTGGGCGCGGCCGGAACCGGGGACATGCTGGCGATCATCTTCTTCTGCATCGTCTTCGGCGCAGCCATCACGACGCTGCCGGAACGCCCGCGCGTCATCATCACCGACATCTTCGACGCCTTCTTCAAGGCGATGATGGCGCTCACGTCCGGCATCATCAAGCTGCTGCCGATCGGCGTCCTGGCCCTCATCACGAGGATGGTGGGCACGACCGGATTCGACGCGTTCGGAACGCTGGCCAAGTACATCGCGACGCTCGCTTCGGGTTTGACGATTCACCTCTTCATCACGCTGCCGCTGGTGCTGTACTTCGGAGGACGTCTGGCATCCGGGCGCCCCATTTCGCCGATCATCCACTTCCGCAACATGCTCGAGCCGCTCCTGGTCGCCTTCTCGACCAGTTCCTCGGGCGCGACGCTTCCGGTGACGATCAAAACCGTGCGCGAGAAGGTGGGCGTTTCCAACAAGGTGTCGTCCTTCGTGCTGCCCATGGGCGCCACGGTGAACATGGACGGAACGGCGGTCTTCGAATGCGTCGGGGCGCTCTTCATCGCCCAGGCTCTGGGCGCCGACCTCAGCTTCATGACGCAGGCTACGGTCGTGCTGACCGCGCTTCTTGCTTCCATCGGAGCTGCTGCGGTGCCCTCGGCCGGCCTCGTGGTCATCTTCATCGTGCTGGAGGCCATCGGGCTTGGCGGGAACGCCGACGCTGCCCTGATTGTCGGGGCGATGCTCGCGATCGACCGCCCACTGGACATGGCGCGGACGGCGGTCAACGTCTACAGCGATTCGTGCGGCGCCGCCATCATCGCGCGTTCGGAGGGCGAAGACCACGTGGATGCGCAGGTCGCCGTGGGATGAAGCCAACGGCCACCGGAGCCGGACCGCGCCGACTCGGCTAGCGCCGTTGCCCTCGCCTTCCGCCGCGGGGACTCCGGGAGCGGGATGCCGGTCGGCAACCGACGCGACGTCGGGCTGGCCGGCTACCGTCGGCAGTTCGCGGGTCCGGGTCGAGAGCGGTGCCTCCGGCTGCGGGCGCCTCGGGGCGCGGGCGGTCCTGTCGCCAGTTGCCGGACCGGCGGCTCGGGCCGCGGACTCCCCGGCGAGCCTGGGCGAGGCGGGAACGGGGTCCCCGCCGGCTGACGCGTCGCCTCGGAGCGCGCGCGCGATGTCTGCGGATGACGGCTTGTTCGCCGTTCCCTTCTTCGACTGCGGATACAACCACTTCCACGGGCGCGGAATCACCCGCCGGAGGCTCGTTGTCTCCTCCAGCGTTCGCAGGCACGGATTCCCTGCGGGCCGGGACCAGCGGCGCCCGGGGCCTGGTCAACTTCCGGTCCAACGCAGCGACGAACGCGCCGATCAGCCTCGTGTTGCTGCCGAAGTCCCCCAGTCCCTTGGAGCGCGAAGTCGAACGGAGATCCACCCGCGTCTGCGCCTGCTCGTCGAGTCCGACGCGAATCACGACATCGCTCGCGCGGCGGGAAAGGCGCCCCCGCGTAAGGGCGTGAATGACGCCTTCCTCCTCGTCCCACCAGCGGGCATGCCAGCGCGGCAGTTCACCGCGAACGAGATCGAGAGCAGCTTCCCATACCTGGGCGAAAGGGATGGCATAGGTGCGGCCCACGAGACGACGATCGGTGGCGTCGGCCGACGTTCGGGAAGTAGTCGCCACAAGCGCGCGCTTGAGACGATCGGTAAAAGAGAGTTCCTGGTTCAGCCTGTCCCCCCTTGGAGGTCCGGTTGGCGAAACAGACGAAATTCGCAACACCTAATCTTACGTTGGAGCGCGTCCGAATTCCATTCTGCCGGTTAATCTCCACGAAATGCCGCAAACTTCACACAGGGCTACTGCATGAAAGCCGTCATTCCGCTTGCGGGCAAGGGAACGAGGCTGCGGCCCCACACCCATCTCCTGCCCAAGCCGCTGGTGCGCGTCGCCGGGAGACCGGTCCTCGCGCATCTGCTCGACGAGCTGCTGCGCTTCGGGGTCACCGAGATGGTGTTCATCGTCGGCCATCTCGACGAAGTCATCCGCCGGTACATGGCAGAGGCGTATCCGGACCTGCCCGTCCACTACGTCGTACAGGCCGTGCAGGACGGAACCGCGGGGGCGGTCAAGCTGGCCCAGCCGTACGCGGACGGCGAGCTGCTGATCCTGTTCGCCGACACCCTGTTCGAGGCCGACCTGTCGCCGGCGCGAACGCTCTCTCCGGAATGGAGCGCGGTCATCTGGACGCGGGAGGTCGAGGACTACTGGAAGTACGGCGTCGTCGTAACCGGCCCGGGCGGTGCCATGACGCGCATCGTGGAGAAGCCGGACCAGCCCGTCTCCCGCCTCGCCAACATCGGTCTCTACCACATCCGCGATTCCGCCCTGCTCTTCGAGGGCATCGACCATGTGCTGGCCTCGCCTGCGGCCGCGTCGGGGGAGTACTACCTGACGGACGCTTTCCAGTACATGGTGGACCGCGGCGCGCGCATCCGCACGGCACCGGTGGATTCCTGGCACGACTGCGGCAGTCCCGAGGGGCTGCTGGGCACCAATCGGCATCTGCTGGAGACGGGGAGCGCGGCGGTGTCGGCCGCGGCGCGGCTGAGCGACTGCTCGCTCGCCGATCCGGTGCTGGTGGAGGAGGATGTGGTTGCCAAAGGGAGCGTTCTCGGTCCCAACGTCACGCTGGAGCGGGGGGCGCGAGTGGTCGGCAGCCGGGTGACGAATACCATCGTGGGCGCGGGGGCGCGCGTGGAAGGAGCCCGCCTGGAAGGGTCGCTGGTGGGCGCGGGAGCGGTCGTGCGGGGTGTGGAGGGCAGGGTGAACGTGTCGGACCACTCGGTGGTCGAGGAGACGGGGGCGAACGAAGGCGCCTAGCCCGGGCCGATCCTTCTCACCACCACCTTTCCGGCGGGGTCCCGCGCCACCACCAGGTCGGCGGGTGCGCCCGGGCCGATCCGTGCGCTTCCGTCCGGGGCGCGATGCCCCTCTCCGGCTACCACGAAGAGTCCGTCGGCCGCGACCGTTTCATGGGCTTCCCGGTCCGCCAGGTCGCCCACCTCCACGATGGTGGGGCCTGACCGCGTCAGGGGGTCGTCGTACTCGATGAGCACGTCGGCCACCATCGGCGAAACACCCGGCGCGATCAGCGTGCCCCCGGCCAGCAGGAGGTCGCTCACCATGCGCCCGTTTGGAGGCAGCCCGTCGTATAGGGCGAGGTCGGCCTGCTCGTAGCTGCCGTCGGCGATCGAACCCAAGGCGGACAGAATGCCGACGAAGTTCACCATGCGCAGATGCTGCTTGTCCGGATCATCCGGCCATCCGCCGGACTCGATCAGAATCGTGCTCGCGCCCCAGGTTCCCATGAGATCGCCGAAGGCCCGCGGGTTGAAGGCGTCGTCGTAGCGGGTGACGTGCCCGCCCACCAACGGTTCGATCGCCCTGCGCACCACGCCACACACGCGCATCGCCGTGCGCTGCCGCTCGCTGACTTCGGGTTTGTCGCTGTAGGCGGGCGCCAGGAGCGCGATAGCCGCCATGCGGCCCGAGTCGCCGACACGAAAGCGCGGGCTCTGGTCGTGCAGGTTGAAACCGAAGGCGGGCCGTATCCGGTCGTGCACCGACTTCAGCGCGCGCCCTTCCGGGGTGGCGAGTCGGCGGGCATCCCGGTTCACGTCCACCCCGGCCGCGTTGTGGCGCTGAAAGCGGGCCGCGCCGTCGGGGTTGAGCATCGGGACGAAATGCAGGCTCAGGTGGCGGCACAGGGCTCGAACCAGAACGTGTTCCGGGTGCTGGGCCAAGAATGAGATAGTGTCCGCGAGCGCCATGGTCGCGGTGCTCTCGTCCCCGTGCATCTGGGACCACGCGAGCACTCCCACCTCGCCCTTGCCGAACGACACCATCTGCAGGGGCCGTCCCTCGGCGCTTTCGCCCACCCTTTCGCACGCCAGCGTCGTGCTGCCGTCCAGGATGGGCTCGAGGATGGTCCAGTAGGCCTCGGGACCGAAGCGTCGCTGATCGAGTCCGCTGACGCGCGCGATGTCATGGAGTGCGCGCAGCTCCGTGGTGAGTTTCGGCACCGGTTGGGCTCTTGGAAGTCGGTTCTCGATAGGGGAGATGCCGGGGCTGACCCGTAGGTTGTCGAGCCGCCTGGGCCGAATAATGGCGGCAGCTTCGCCGCGGTGTCCAGGCGCGGGCGGGATCGCGGCCGGTGCCCTGCTCCCGGTCCTCTCCTACCGCCCCGCCCGATCGTTGGGAGAAACATCTGACGCCCGTCTCGCTATCGTCCTCGCGAGCCGTGACGAGTTCTGGGGTACGACATTCGACCAATATGAGGTGCCGTACATTCACCGGTACCGCGTTGATAGAACGTGCCCGCCGTGAATGCGGTTGTTCCTGCCGCAAAGTCACCGAGGTCGACAGGCAGCTCCTGAGCGCGGAGCCGGGATCAATACAGTAGATACCGCTCCCGAACCTGCAGGAACTCGTCCAGATCCGGCTGCCAGGCGGCGCGCACCTCCTCCAGGGAAGCCCCCGCCTCGACCGCCAGCCGCAGACGGTCGGTGCCCGCGAGCCGGTCGAAGCCGGCATCGCGCCATTCCCACCGGTCGCCGGAGAGCGCGGCAGCTTCGATGAGCGCGGCCACCGCGGCTTCGGTGGGATCGTACCCCGGCTCGCTCGCGACCAGCCGCACCCCTCCCACCTCGACTCCGCCGTGCTTGCCGTCGCCGGGGTTTTCCGGCACGAAGCGAACCGCCTCGAAGCGCACTCCCGCGAGGCCATAGCCGTTCAGGTTGGCAGCCAGCGCCTCCCCGTCCAGCCAGGGGGCTCCGATCTGCTGAAAGGCGATGGGCGTGCCCCGGCCCACGGACAGGTTGGTCCCTTCGAACAGGCAGGTGCCCGGATAGTGACGGGCGCTCTCTACCGAAGGCATGTTCGGCGAAGGCGCCACCCAGGGAAGCCCGGTGTCCGGAAACCAGTCGCCCCGGCTCCATCCCGACAGCGGGGCCACTCGGAGTTCCGCGTCCACCCCGAACTCGCCCCGGAACAGACGCGCCAGCTCGCCCGGCGTCATCCCGTGGCGCATGGGGATGGGGTACATGCCCACGAAGGAGGCGAACGCGGGGTCCAGCACGTTGCCGTGCACCTCGACGCCCCCGATCGGATTGGGCCGGTCCAGCACCACGAAGGGGATCCCGGCCTCTCCGGCCGCCTCCATGGCAAGCGCCATGGTGTACACGTAGGTGTAGTAGCGTGCGCCGATATCCTGGATGTCGAAGAAGAGCACCTCGACGCCCTCCAGCATCTCCGGCGTCGGCTTGCGCGTCGCTCCGTAGAGCGAATGGATCGGGAGCCCCGTGCGCGGGTCCGTCCCGCTGTCGACCAGTTCTCCGGCTTCGGCCTCGCCCCGGATGCCATGCTCGGGAGAATAGAGCGCGACCAGCTCCACGCGCGCGTCCCCGTGCAGGAGGTCGATGGTGGAGACGCCCTGGCGGTCGATGCCCGTGTGGTTGGTGACCAGCCCTGCGCGGAGCCCCTCCACCAAGTGGATCGAGTCCGCGAGCAGGACTTCGATGCCGGGGCGGGTTTCACTGGCCACTTGCGCGGCGATGCCGCCGGCAGCGTCCACGGCCGCATCGCGCCCGCCCCACACGATCAGATTGGCGCCGAGGAGTACGGCGCCCGCGACGATCAGGCCGGCACCGACCCGCGATTGTCGCATCCTTGCGGAAACCATTACCTTGCGCCAGTCCTCGATTCCAGCAGTCCCATGGGTGGTCGGCGGGCTGTCAACTTCGTCCGGGGGGAAGAAGTCGTCAACCGGTGCTTGCGCTGAATAGTCGGGCGACGTCGGGTTCGCGCCTCGCGCCGCCCCTTCGCACGGCGGGTCTCGCCTCCCTCCTGGCGCTTGCCCTGATCGTTGTCTCCTGCAGCACCGCGCCCTCGGGCCGCGGCTTGCCCGAGCCGTCCGCGCCGACGGAGGCCGCGGGCCCGGAAGCAACCCCTGCGGCTGGCAACACGGCTCCTGTTCCGGCCGGCCGACCGGCTCCCCCGCCCGCGGGTTCCGCCGCGGAGACACCCACCCGGGCTGCTACGCCCGCGGGCCCGATCCGAGTCGCCGACCAACCATCGACCCCCGGTCCTCCGCTCTCCGGAGAAGCACTCGGCGCCTGGGCATCCTCCGTCCTGGAGTCGATGACCCTCGAGGAGAAGGCGGGTCAACTGCTGATGCCCTGGATGCTCGGCGACTTCGCGCCCGCGGGCTCCGAGGATTTCGAGCGCATGGCCGAGGCGGTGCGCGATGACGGGGTCGGCGGCGTGATCGTGTCGCTGGGCACTCCCTCGGAGGTGGCCGCCAAGATCAACAACCTGCAGTCGCTGGCGAAGTACCCGCTGCTGGTGGGGGCCGATCTGGAGAGCGGGGCCGGCTACCGCATGCGCGGGGCGGTCTACCTGCCAAACAACATCGAGTTGGGCGGGGCCACCCTGTTCCCGTCGCTGATGGCGGTGGGCGCCACGGGCGACGACAGTCTGGCCTGGGAGATGGGCCGCGTCACCGCCGTCGAAGCGCGCGCCGTCGGCGTCCACCTCCCCTTCGCACCGGTGCTGGACGTCAACAACAACCCGGACAACCCGGTCATCGCCACCCGCTCCTTCGGCGAAGACCCCGCGGAGGTGGCCCGGCTCGGCTCCGCCTTCGTGCGCGGGCTTCAGGAGCATGGCGCGGTCGCGACCGGCAAGCACTTCCCGGGCCACGGCGACACCGGGGTGGATTCCCACGTGGACCTGCCGGTGATCCGGGTGGACCGCGAGCGACTGGACCGCGTCGAGCTGCGTCCCTTCCGCGCGGCGGTCGATGCCGGCATGGGCGCCGTCATGAGCGCGCACGTCTCCATCCCTTCCGTCACCGGCTCCGTCTCGATGCCCAGCACCCTCTCCCCCGCCGTCCTCTCCGACCTGCTGCGCGGAGAGATGGGATTCGAGGGCCTGATCGTGACCGACGCCATGAACATGGCCGCGATCACGCGCCGGTTCGGGGCCCGCGACGCGGTCGTGCGCGCACTGGAGGCCGGCGCCGACATCATCCTCATGCCCGAAGACCCCCGCGAGGCGCGCGAGAGCCTGGTCGCCGCGGTCCGCTCGGGCCGCGTCAGCGAGGCGCGCCTGGACCGCTCGGTGGCCCGCATCCTCGCACTGAAGGAGCGCATGGGGCTGGATCGAGAGCGCTACACGGACATCTTCGGGATCCACCGCAAAGTCGGTATCCCGGAGCATGTGGAGCGGGCGACGGAGATCGCCGAGGCATCCATTACCCTCCTGCGCAACAGCCGCAACCTGCTCTCGCTGCGCGGAACCCGCACCGCGAACGTTCTCTCCGTCACCTACCGCGCTCGCAACAACCTGCTCGCCGGACGCTACTTTAATGACCGCGTGCGCGAGACCTACCGCCGGCTGCGCACGGCGTACCTGGACTCGGGCGTCGCCGACAGCGAGTACGAGCGTCTGCTCGCGCGCGCCGCCCGCTCGGATCTGGTCATCGTGTCCGCGTACGTGGCCGCGGCCCGCACCGACGGCAGGCCGAACCTGCCCGAGCCCCTGTCCGACTTCGTCGAGGCGCTGGCGGAGCGGCGCGTGCCGCACATCGTCATCTCCTTCGGCAATCCCTATCTGCTCTCCGACGTCCCCGAGGCCCAGGCCTACATGCTGGCCTGGAGCGCATCGGAGGTCAGCCAGATCGCCGCCGCCCGGGCGCTCTTCGGGGAGATTCCCATCCGCGGGCGCACGCCCACGGGCCTCCCGTCCCTCTTCGATATAGGAGACGGGATCCAGTTGCCCGTCAGGGGCCGATGAGGGGCGTGAAGCACGCCAGGCGGGTTCGTGCCGCAGGGTCGCCTCCAGGACGGGTCGGGATGTCGCCGGGGGTGCTGACGCAGGCCTGGGCAAGGGCCGTTCCGGGACCGTGGCCAGCGGCGTTCTTCCTCCTGCTTGCCGTCGCGGCGGGCTGTAGCGGCCCGGCTCAGGATTCCGGCGGAGCGGAGGAAGCACCTGCGGCCCTCTACTACTACGACCTCGATGGGCGGGCGAATACATGGGTGGATGAGACGCTCGCTTCGCTCTCCCTGCGCGAGCGCATCGCGCAGCTCGTGGTTCCCTGGATCCCCGGCGGGTACGCCTCGTCGAGCGACGCCAGCTTCCGCACGCTCGAGCGATGGGTGACGGAGGAGGGCATCGGGGGCGTCGTCATCTCGATCGGCTTGCCGCACTCCTATGCCTCGCTGCTGAACCGCCTCCAGAACGCCGCCCGTGTCCCGCTGCTGGTCACGGCGGACTTCGAGAACGGGGGCCCGGGGATGCGCGTCAACCACTCCTACGCTCTTCCCACGCTGCTCCCGCAGGGCGGAGGCACCAGCTTTCCGCCCACCATGGCCTTCGGCGCCATCGGCGACCCGGCCTTCGCCCACGAATACGGGCGCATCACGGCGGTGGAGGCGCGCGCGCTCGGCGTGCACCTGAACTTCGCCCCGGTTCTCGACGTCAACTCCAATCCCGAGAACCCCATCATCAACACCCGTGCCTTCGGCGAGGACCCGGAGGCGGTGGCGCGGCTGGGGACGGCGTACATCGAGGGTGCGCGAGAGGGCGGCGTGCTCACCACGGCCAAGCACTTTCCGGGCCACGGCGACACCCGCACCGACTCGCACATCGAGCTCCCGATCGTCACCGCGGACAGGGAGCGCCTGGAGGCGATGGAGCTGGTTCCCTTCCGTCGGGCCGTGTCGGCCGGCGTGGACGCGGTGATGACGGCCCACGTCGCGGTGCCCGGCATCCTGGGGAGCGATGTGCCGGCGACGCTGTCGCCCTACTTCCTCACGGAACTCCTGCGCGAGGATATGGAGTTCGATGGCCTGATCTTCACGGATGCCCTGCGCATGGGCGCGATCTCGCGGGGATACGGGGCGGGCGAGGCGGCGGTGCTGGCCCTTGAAGCCGGCTCGGACGTGCTCCTTGTGCCGGAGGATGTGGGCGAGGCCATCGACGCGGTGGAGGTCGCCGTGCGCACTGGCCGGGTGGCCCGTGAACGCATCGACCGGTCGGTACGGCTGCTGCTGGCCGCCAAGGCGCGTGTGGGACTCCACGAGCGTCGCATCGTCGACCTGGCCGCCGTTCCCGAGGTGGCGGGTTCGGCCAGCCACCTGACCTTCGCCGACCTCGCTGCCGAGCGCTCCGTCACCCTGGTGCGCGACCGCGACGGCCTGGTGCCGCTTCCCGCCGATGCCCGCGGCCGGGTGGTGAGCGTCACCTACGCCCGCGACCAGGACCTGATCGCCGGCCGCGAGTTCGACCGGGTGGCCGCGCGCTTCGTGGACGGCTTCCGGAGCCTGCGCCTCGACGAGGGATCGGATGCGGCGGCGTACCAGGCAGTGCGGGATGCCGCGGGCGACGCGGACGTGGTGCTCCTGAACGTGTACGTGCCTCCGTTTGCGGGAGCGGGCTCGGTGGCGGTCCCGGATGCGCTACGCAACATGGTGGGCGACCTGTCCGCGCGCGGCGCGGTGGTGGTGTCCTCCTTCGGCAATCCCTACTCGCTGAGCGCCTTCGAGGACCTGGGCAGCTACGTCATCGCCTGGGGCAGCCACGAGGTCTCGCAGCGCGCCGGAGCCTTCGCGCTCATGGGGGCCGCGGAGATCTCCGGCACGCTGCCCATCAGCATTCCGCCGGACCACGCGGCGGGGGATGGGCTTCGGAGAGAGGCGCTCCCCGAACCCGCGGCGATCCGGGAGGCTGTGATGGCGGTGCCGTCGTGGGTCGTGCAACCGCTGGAGTTCGTGACCGCCTCGCGCACCGCGGGTGACGAACAGGAAGCACAGGGGCAGATCAGCCCGCTCGAGGGCGATCCCGCAGCCGCGGGGATGTCCGCGGCCGTCCTGGAGGCGCTCGACCGCCGCATCCTCGACGCCATCGCCGACTCGGCCAGCCCGGGCGCCGCGCTGGCCGTCGTGCGCCACGGCGAACTGGTGCGCCTGCGCGGCTACGGCCGCCTGGACTGGGACCCCGCGTCCGCGCCCGCCACTCCCTCCTCCATCTACGACATGGCCTCGGTCACCAAGGTGATGGGCACTACCACGGCCGCCATGATCCTGGTGGACGAGGGCCGCCTCGACCTCGACGCCCCCGTGGTGCGCTACCTGCCATGGTGGTCGGCGGGCGACCCGCGCAAGGAGGGGGTCACCGTGCGCCAGTTGCTGCTGCACCGGGGCGGGCTGCCTCCCTTCCGCCGCTTCTTCCTGGAGATGGAGGGCGTGGAGGCCTACCAGCAGGCCATCGCCGAGCTGCCCCTCGACTACGCGCCGGGCGACAGCACGGTGTATTCGGACATCGGCATGATGACGGTGGCGTGGGCCATCGAGGAGATCACCGGCCAGCCGCTGGACCGCTTCCTGAGCGAGCGCGTGTGGGGGCCGCTCGGCATGCAGGACACCGGCTTCAACCCCGACTCGGCGCTGCACGGGCGCGTGGCCCCCACCGAGATCGACGCCGACTACCGGGGCGTCCACGTGCGCGGGGTGGTCCACGATGAGAATGCGTACGCCGTGGGGGGCGTAGCCGGCCACGCCGGTCTGTTCTCCTCGGCGCGCGACATCGCCGTCTACGCCGCCATGATGCTGGCCGGAGGCAGCGCGGGCCCCTGCGACGGCACGCCGGCCATCCCCTGTAGCACTCCCCGGTCCGGGACGGTACGCGTCGTCGAGCCTGCGACGGTGGAAGGCTTCACCCGCCGCCACGACGCCGGCGCGAGCCGCGCCACCGGCTGGGACACCCCCTCCGGCAACTCCTCGGCGGGACGGTTCTTCACCGGGCGCGCCTTCGGCCACACCGGCTTCACCGGCCCATCCGTGTGGATCGACCCCGAGCTCGACCTGGCCGTGGTGCTGCTCCTGAACCGGGTCAACCCCACGCGCGACAACAGCCGGCACGTCCCGCTGCGCCGGGAGATCCACGACCTCGCCGCGCAGGCCGTCACCGACCTCGACATCGAGCTTCGGCCGCCTTCGTGATCCTCCGCGCCCGGCTCATCGTCGGCCCCAGCATTGTCCACGTCGCTGCTTCGCCGGCCCGGATCGAACACCCGCGCGCGGACGGCACCCGGGAAACAGCCCTTCCGTGAACGGCTTCGGGGGCGTCGACCTGGCCGTGCTGGTGGCCTACCTGGCCGCCACCACCGCCTGGGGCGCCTGGCTGGGCCGCCGCCAGCGGGGCGGGTCGGACTACTTCCTCGGCAACCGAAGGCTGCCCTGGGGGGCGGTGCTGCTGTCGGTGGTGGCCACCGAGACCAGCACGCTGACGTTTCTCTCCATTCCCGGGGTCGCGTACCTGGGCACCCTGGGCTTCCTGCAACTGACCTTCGGATACCTGGCTGGCCGGCTGGTGGTCGCCTCCCTGCTGCTGCCCGCCTACTACCGCGGCGAGCTCAAGACCGCCTACGCCCTTCTGGGCGCCCGCTTCGGCAGCGGGGTGCGGCGCCTCACCTCGGCGATCTTCATGGTGACCCGGCTCCTCGCCGATTCCGTGCGCCTCTTCGCCACCGCCATCCCGCTCGCGCTGGTGACCGGCTGGCCCTACCCGCTCTCCATCCTGGTGATCGGCGCGCTCACGGTGGTCTACACCTACTTCGGCGGCATCAAGGCGGTGGTCTGGGTGGATGCGGTGCAGATGGCGCTCTACCTGGTGGGCGCGGCTATCGCCGTCGTGGTCCTGCAGGGTCTTGTCGATGGCGGATGGGGGGCGATCCTGTCGCAGGCGGGAGCGGCTGGCAAGCTCCGCATCGTAGACCTGTCCCTCGACTTCTCGGTCCCCTACACCCTGTGGGCGGGGCTGCTGGGCGGCGGCTTCCTGGCGATGGCCTCCCACGGCACCGACCAGCTCATCGTGCAGCGTCTGCTCACCTGCAAGGACCTGGCGGCCAGCCGCAGAGCCCTCATCGGGAGCGGCGTCGCGGTGGTGGGCCAGTTCGCCGTCTTCCTGCTGGTGGGGCTGGGCCTGTGGGCCTTCTACGAGAACCGCGCCTTCGATGCCTCGGACGAGATCTTCGCGCGCTTCATCGTGGAGGAGCTTCCCCCCGGTGTGACAGGCCTGCTGATCGCGGGCGTGTTCGCGGCGGCGATGTCGTCCCTCTCCTCCTCCATCAACTCGCTGGCGTCCTCCTCCGCCTACGACTTCTGGGCCCCCGCCCGCGGCATCGAGGACGACGCGCGCATCCTGAGGGCCGGCAAGCTCTTCACCCTGGTCTGGGCCGGGCTGCTGGTCGGGGGCGCGATCCTGTTCATCCCGCTGAGCGCCGGCACCAGCGCGGTGGAAGTGGCCCTCGCCGTGGCTTCGCTGGTATACGGCGGGCTGCTGGGGGCCTTCGCGCTGGGGGTGTTGTCGCGCCGCGCCACCGCCGAGGGCACGGCGGCCGGCATGGTGACCGGCATCGGCGCGGTTACGGCCATCTGGATCCTCGCACCCGACCGGGTGGCGTGGCCGTGGTTCGTGCTCATCGGGACGGCGATCACGGTGGTGGTGGGGATGGCGCTGGGCGGGACGCGGACGCGGTCGCACGAAGAAGCTCCCCGCCCGTGACCGGACCGTACGTCGCGGGCGTCGACGGGGGCGGCACCCGCACCCGCGTTCTGCTCCTCGCCCGCGACGGCGCGACCGTCGGCCGTGCCGAAGGCCCCGCCGCCCTGGTGCGTCCCGACCACCCCGCCCCCGCGGCCCGGGTGGTCGCCGACACCGTCCGCCGCGCGGCGGACGCGGCCGGGGTGGCCCTGCCGCTCCCGGCGCTCTGGGCGGGACTGGCCGGCGCCGGCCGGCCGCGCGTGCGCCGCGCCCTGGAAGCGGCCCTGCGCGACGAACGGATCGCACGCGAGGTGGGGGTAGGCACGGACGTGGAGGCGGCCTTCCACGACGCCTTCGGCGGCGGCCCGGGCATCGTGGTGGTGGCCGGCACCGGCTCGGTGGTGCTGGGGGCGGCGGAAGACGGCCGCCGCCTGCAGGTGGGCGGATGGGGCGGGGTGATGGGCGACGAAGGGAGCGGCTACCACATCGGCGTGTCGGCCCAGCGGGCCCACCCCGCCGCAACCGACCGGCGCCCCCCCCCGCACCCACCCACCGCCGCCCAGCAGGGATACAACCGCCACGACCCGCCCCCCC